>CANFQO010000009.1 GCA_947449135.1 Planctomycetaceae bacterium
CGGCTGGCGGCTTTCGCGCCGTCGCCGCCGTCCCGGCGTCGGCTCCGGCTTACAGGAGCCGTGCAGAGCACGGCTCCCAATCTCCTGCCTACGCTGGTCAGCAACGCCGGCTCTCGGGACACGGGCAGCCCCTCACGGATTCATCAAGGCACAGAGGGCCACATCGTTAGGCCCGGAGGGCCGGGTTAGCACCAGCGGGCGGAGGCCCGCCAAGAAAAAATCGCAGGATGCGATGTTTTTCGTGAACACGGCTCATACGCCAGCGAGCGTGCGGAGGTCGCGTTCCAGCAGGTCGAGCCGCTGCGTGAGCGCAGCCTTCGTGGCGGCGAGCTGTGACGGGTTGCAGGGCTGCGCCGCGGCGAACAGGTAGAACTTGATCTTCGGCTCCGTGCCCGAGGGCCGAGCCGCCACGCAGTTGGCAAGCGCCGGGAAACGGCCGGCAGAAACGTCTGCCGCTGCGAGGCCCGGCGCCGGCGTGGCGGGGTCGGCCAGGTCGAACATCACGAGGTCACCCTTCGCCCCGGCAAAGGGCACGGCTGCCGCGCCGGGCGTCGAGGTGGTGAGGCTTGAGTAATCGCGGACCCGGGCGACTGGCAGTCCGCCGAGTGCCGCCGGCGGCTTTGACCGCAGGGTCGCCATGATCTCCCGCATTCGGTCCATGCCCGCGGCGCCCGGAAGCGTGATCGCCACCTGCCGTTCAAGGTGGCAGCCGTGCGTGCAGAAGATCGCGTCGAGTTGCTCGTGCAGGGTCTTTCCCTGCGACTTCAGTGCGGCTGACAGTTCGGCCAGCAAGAGCGCGGCGACGCTGGCGTCCTTGTCGCGGACGTGCGTGCCCGCCAGGTAGCCATGCGATTCCTCGCAGCCGAAGACAAAGTGTTCGGGGCCGGTCTGGTCGATCGCCTGCCCGATCCACTTGAAGCCCACCTGCAGCGTGTCGACCGTCCTTGCCCGGTAGGCATCGGCGATGCGGCGCACAATGCCGGTCGTCACGAGCGTGGTGATCACATGGTCGGTAGCCTTGAGAGTGCCCAGTCGCTTCCGGCAGGAGAGCACCCAGTCGACCAGCAGAGCCGCGATCTGGTTGCCGGTGAATGTCTGCCAGCCGCTGCCAGCGGCGGCCGTCAGCGGCGCGGCTGCACCGAGACGGTCACAGTCGGGATCGCTGGCCATCACGAGGTCGTCGCCGCGAGCCATCGCCTCGGCGATGGCTCCCTCGAGCACGGCCGGATTCTCGGGATTGGCTACGTGGCCGGGCACGTTCGGGAAATCGCCGTCGGGCATCTCCTGCGGGCCGTAGAGCCGCAGTTTTTTGAAGCCGGCACCGTCGAGCACTGGCACGACGGCGCTCGCGCCCACGCCATGCAGCGGCGTGTAGAGGATGGAGACGTCACGGGGGCCGGCCGTGGACTGTCGGAGCACCGCAGCGACGAATGCCGGATCAATCTCCTGCTCCACGAACTGCACGCGGCCAGTGGCGACACCGGCGTCGAAGCTCTGGCGGTGCACGGCATCGCACCGCATCACCCGGTCGATGATCCCCTTGTCGTGCGGCGGCAGCACCTGCACGCCGCCAGCCCAGTAGACCTTCACAGCGTTGTCGCTGGGCGGATTGTGGCTGGCCGTCACCATGATGCCGCAGGTGCTCTGCGTGTGGCGCACGGCGTATGAAAGTTCCGGCGTGCTGCGGAATCCACGGAGGAAGAAGATCCGGAAGCCGGCCGCGAGGAGCACTTCGGCGCACAGTTTCGCAAAGTGTTCGGAGCGGTGGCGGGTATCGTAGGCAATGGCACAGGTGGGCTCCTCGCCGGTCGGCATGACGCTCCGCACGTAGTCGGCCAGCCCCTGCGCGCTCTCGCCGATCGTGCGGTCGTTGATGGCGTTGGAGCCGACCGGATACATCCTGCCGCGGCGGCCGCCGGTGCCGAAGGGGATCACCGTCCAGTAGACATCGTCGAGTTCTTTCCAGACGGATGGCTGCTCCGCAGCCCGGTCGATGCGTGTCGCCAACTCACCGGCAAACTCCGCGTAACGGGGCTGGGTGAGCCAGTCGCGCATCGTCTGGGCGGAGTGTTCGGTGATCGTGCCTGCTGCGCGGGCGGCATCGATGGCGGCGAGGCGGGGGGCCGAGGAGGCGGCTGGGGCGATGGACATGAGAGGAGGACTCGGGCCTGTGGTGGGAAGCGTTCGATGTGACGATGGGCGTGCTGAATTCGTACGGCAATCTGCGTGCTGAATTCAGGCGACGGTTTTATACTCCCGGCCCAGCAAGCATCGCCACCCGAAGATCTCATTCCAACAGCCAACAGGCAGGATCACATGAGCGAACCCAGAGATACATCCGGCAGTGATCCGCTCATCGTCAGCGTCTCCGGGCTTCGCGGCATCGTGGGTGGCAGCCTGACGCCGGAGGTGGCTGTTCGGTATGTCGCTGCCTTCGCCGAGACCCTGCCGCCCGGGCCGATCGCGATAGGCAGAGACGGCCGCACCTCCGGGCCGTTGTTGATGGCCGCGCTCACCGAGCACCTGCGCCGCGTGGGCCGCGACGTGATCGACTGCGGAATCGCGGCCACGCCTACCGTGGGGATCGTCGTGCGGCAGGAGGGAGCCGCCGGCGGCGTGCAGATCTCGGCCAGCCACAACCCTGCTCCCTACAACGGACTCAAGCTGTTCTCCGCGAAGGGACGTGTGCTGCCGGCAGCCGCCGGGGCGAGGGTGCTTGAGAGGTTTCAGTCGCTGGCCACGGCGGACGCAATGCAACCAGCTCTCGGGGCAGTTCGGGCGGGGTCCGTGCGGGTGGTCGATGGGGGACCGGCCCACATCGCACTGGTGGCGAAGACCGTCGACGTGGAGGCGATCCGGCGGTGTCGTCCACGCGTCTGGCTCGATGCGGGGCATGGGGCCGGCAGCCGTGTGGCGCGGCCGCTGCTCGAGCACCTCGGCTGCGAGGTCGTGATCGAGGGGGGCGAACCCGACGGCCACTTCGAACATACGCCCGAGCCGACGGCCGATAACCTTGCGGGCATGCTGCCACGGATACGTCTCGAGCATGCCGACATAGGCTTCTTTCAGGACCCCGATGCCGATCGACTGGCGATCGCCACCGCCGAGGGGCGATACATCGGCGAGGAGGCAACGCTGGCCCTCACCGTGGAGGCCGTGCTCGCCAAGACACCGGGGCCGATCGTGGTCAACTGCTCGACCAGCGGCATGGCGGCCATCATCGCCGCGAAGTACGGCGTGCCCTGCCATGTGTCGGCCGTCGGAGAGGCGAACGTCGTCGATAGGATGGTCGCCGCCGGTGCGATTCTCGGCGGCGAGGGGAACGGCGGTGTGATCGATCCGCGAGTGGTGCTGGTTCGCGACAGCTTTGTGGCGATGGCGATCGTCCTTGAGCGGATGTGCACAACGCGTGCGGGCGACGGTGGCCTCGCGAGCATCGACAGCCTTGCGCGGGCGCTGCCGCAGTTGGTGATGAAGAAGACAAAGGTCGATCTTTCACCGGAGACACGTGGCCCGGCGCTCGTCGCGGCGCTCGATCGCATTGGGCGAGCCTTTCCTGACGCCCAGGCGAGTCGGCTCGACGGCCTGCGACTCGACTGGGCTGGCGGTTGGCTCCTCGTGCGAGCCAGCAACACCGAGCCGATCGTGCGGATCGTCGCCGAGGCTGCCAGCGATGCGGCAGTGGATGAGGCTATTCAGAGGGCGACGGCGGCATTGTGCCCCGCCGATGCCGGGCGCTGATCACTGTCGGACGAGCACCCGCGAGCCCTCGCCGAGGATGTCAGCAAGTTCCCCGAGATCGCGGTCGGCCACGAGCAGGCTTGTCCCCGGGATGGCGTCGTCTGAAACCGTGGCAGGATCGGCCACGCCCACAATAGAGAGGCCATCTGCCAGTTGGATCGAAAGCGGGCCCGACTGCGACCACGCCACCTGCGAGACGGCACCGGGCTGTTCCGCCGGGGGATCGTTGCGTTGAACTGTGACCACCGGGAGCGTGGCGCCGACGCTGTCGCGGATCTGCCTGCCGACCATCACCGGGAAACTACCGGCGTAGTTCCCGCCCACCTGGAGGCTGAGACGTCGCCGCGACACGCTCACCACGGCGTCGAAAGGACCACGCACGACTTTCAGCGACTCACCCGGCACGAGTCGCGCCGGATCGGGGACACCGTTGATCTTCGCCAGCAGTTGCCACGGCACGGCTAAGGGCGCAGCGATCGACAAGAGCGTCTCCCCCTGCTGAACGACATGTGGCGGCAACAGGAGGTCTTGCTGCGAATAGATCACCGTGCCCGCCAACTGCCCAAGAAGATCCTCCAATCGCTGACTTTCCTCGAGACCGAGCGAAGGATCATCATGCCATGTTGACAGCAAGGCCAGTGCCTCGGCATAGCGGCCCGCCGCGAGTTTGTCGTGGGCATCAGCCCAGGATGAAGCAAAGGCGGCCGAGGGCGGTGCCTCCCGCCCAACGTTCGACGGTGGCGGCATCTGGCGGGAATCCTGTGGATCGAATGCAGTCGCCGCAGGCGGCGGCAGCGCAGTTCCACCGACGAGGTTGTTGGTGTCGGGAATGGCGGCCGCGGGGGCGGCTACCGGCGGCGGTGCCGAGACGGCGTTCAGATAGGTGGGAGCAGACTCGGGCGGAACTGCCGATGCCACTGGGGCAGCAGGCGGCGCCGCCGGAAAGGCAGCTGCGTCGGGGGACGGTACGGCGGGGAGGCTTCCCGGCCCGGTCAGACCAGCGGCGGGCTGGGGTGGGGCCGTAACGGCTGCCGTGGTGGCTGGTGGAATCTCAATCTGCGGCGTAAAGACCGGGGCCGACGTGAGATCGCCGCCGACCGTTGCAGCGGGAGCGACGACCGAGCCGCCCGGGCCTTTATTCACGACCGACCAGGCTCCATAGAGGATCGTGCCGAGCAGCACGAGCACCACCAACGGTTTGAGCGAATCGCCCGAATCGTTGTCGCGTTCACGGTGGGCGTGGCCTTTTGACCGGCTGGCCATGGCATTGGGTTCCATGTGTGGGCCGGCGCCGCTGCCGTATCCAAACGGCAGCAGATGCCGGACGAGAGGCTGGGATGGTAAAGACCCGCCCGTACTGGTGCCAGATCGCTTCGGCCCCGGGAAAACAGCAGAATAGGGGGACGTTCGAACTCGGATCGCCAGTTGAGTGGGGGGGGCGTATAGTGTCAGGCTCGTGGTAGACCCACGATCACCCCGCAGGGGCGCGGACTGCGGGAGAGGAGTTTTTCATGCGTTCCCAGCACGTCGATCAGATGCGGGTTCGCGATGTCGTCGCCGTCGTGCTTGCCGGTGGAAAAGGCGCACGGCTCGATCCACTGACACGCGACCGGGCAAAGCCCGCCGTGCCGTTTGGCGGAAACTATCGCATCGTCGATTTTGCCCTCTCGAATTGTCTGAACAGCGGGCTGCGTCGCGTGCTGCTGCTGACACAGTACAAGGCCAGCAGCCTGGATCGGCATATCAATGTCGGCTGGCGACGCTTTTTCTGCCGTGATCTCGGCGAGTTTCTCGACGTGCTGCCGCCCCAGCAGCGGGTGGACGAAAACTGGTACCTCGGCACGGCCGACGCCGTCTACCAAAACATCTACTCCCTGGAGATGGCGGCGCCCCGGTTGGTGGTCGTCCTCGCTGGCGATCACATCTACAAGATGAACTATCAGAAAATGATCGATGCCCACGAGGAGAGCGGCGCCGATGTGACCGTCGGCGCGTTGTCAGTTCCCCGGGAGGCGGCTCGTGAATTCGGCACCATGGAGGTGGACGGAGCCGGACGAGTGCATGGATTCCACGAGAAGGTTGCCAACCCTCCCACAATCCCAGGCAGCGACGGCATGTGCCTGGCGTCGATGGGCATCTATTGCTTCTCGACCCAGTTTCTCCTCGAGCGGCTCAAAGAGGATGCCCACGAACGTACGAGCCGGCATGACTTCGGCCACGACGTGCTGCCTGCCGTGATCGGCACTCACGTGGTGCATGCCTTTCCGTTCCGCGACGAGAACCGGAAGCGAGACGCCTACTGGCGGGATGTCGGGACGATCGACGCCTACTTTGAAGCGAACATGGACTTGATAGACGTCGATCCGCAACTCAACCTCTATGATGAGCAGTGGCCGATCCGCACGCATCATCCGGCCTATCCACCACCGAAGTTCGTCTTTGCGGGTGAGGGCCCCGATGCCCGCCGTGGAGAAGCCACCGACAGCCTTGTCTGCCCGGGCGCCATCATCTCAGGTGGCCGTGTCACTCGCTCGATCATCGGCCCCGGCGTGCGGGTGAATAGTTTTGCCGGGGTTGAGGAGAGCATCCTGTTCGAGGGCGTCGATATCGGCCGCCACGCCCGGGTGCGGCGTGCCATCATCGATAAGGGCGTCCGGGTGCCTCCTGGCATGACGATTGGCTTCAACGCCGAGGAGGATGCCGCCCGGGGCTTGACGGTTTCGCCGCAAGGAGTGACCGTGGTAGCGAAGGGACAGGCACTTTCGGCCGATCCACTGCCCCATGCCGTTGGCTGAGTTCCCGGTCCCATAGACTGCCATGCCCAAACGCAACCTGTTCGTGCTGCTCATGATGATCGCCGTTGCCGGCGTGAGTTGGCTGGCACGGGATCGTGCTGGTCACGGCCGTCGTTTTGCCGAAGTGCTCGGGGCGATCGAGCGGTCCTATCTCGACCCGGTCGATCAGCAGGGCCTGTTCGATGCCGCCATGCAGGGTGTGTTTTCTCGTCTCGACGAACACTCTGCCTTCGTGGCCGGCGACCAGCGGGACCGGTTGGAGAGCCTCCTCGATCAGGAGTTTGGAGGCGTGGGGCTGGAACTGGACGGGTCGGATCGCCGTCTCGGCATCATCGTCGTGAGTCCGGTGCTCGGTTCTCCAGCCTGGCACGCGGGCATTGCCGCCGGCGATCGGATCCTGGCGATCGATGGAGTTTCCACCGCGCAGATGACTCTCGAAGAGGTTTTTCGGCGTCTGCGTGGCCGACCGGGAACTTCTGTTCTGCTCTCGATCGGTGCCGCTGTGGCAGACCCTTCTGGTGAAGACGCCCCCGCTCGTGACGTCGCCTTGCTGAGGGAGGTGATCAAAACGGAGAGCGTGGTCGGTGATCGTCGCCGGTCGGACGGATCATGGGAGTGGACGATTGAGGGCGAGCCTGCTGCCGCCATCATTCGCATCACGACATTTGGGGAACGCACGGCCGACGAGGTCCGGCGGGCCGTGGAAGCGATCGCGAGTCGCAGGTCCGCCGCCGAACCAGAGGCTGGCAGCGATCGAAATCCCGAGGCCGCTGTGATTCTGGATCTCCGGGGCAATGCCGGCGGTCTCCTGTCAGCCGCGGTGGAGGTCTGCGACATCTTTCTCGACGAAGGCGTGATCGTGTCGACGAAGGGACGGGGAGTGCATGACGCAGGTGCAGCCGGTGACGATGCTGCCGCCCTCGACGTGAGGCGGGCCACACGCGGCGCCGCGCTTGTCGATCTCCCCATGGCCGTGCTGATCGACGGGCTTACGGCGAGTGCGGCTGAGGTTGTGGCTGCCTGCCTTCAGGACCATGGCCGGGCGATCGTGGTGGGGAGCCGCTCCTTCGGCAAGGGCACCGTGCAGTCGATCATGCCGTTGTCAGACGGCAGTGGCCTCGTAAAGCTGACCACCTCGGAGTATTTGCGGCCCAGCCGCGTCAACATCCACCGGCGAAACGAAGAAGAGAGCGACACGACGTGGGGGGTGAGTCCGGACAGGGGCTACGAGATCACTCCCACGGGCAGGCAGATTGAGTCCCTTCAGGCGTGGCGACAGATGCGCGATGTCGTGCCGACGAAGGGCGGGCTCGCAGCGACGCCCCAGCCGCCGTCACTGGCAGTTTTGCCGAGACGCGTCGATCCGGTGCTGGCGACGGCGCTTGACGCTCTCCGCGAACGTGATTGAGTGACGGCACTCTTTCAACACGGCACAAGCGTGTGTGTCAGATCGCACCACCGCCCCCGGCCCATTGCACGAGCGGCCCCGTTCACATCACTGCGCGGATCTCCGCCGCGAGAAAAAAGCTGCCGGCCACGCAGACCAAGCCGCGGGGAGTGGCGAGCGACCGGGCGACTCGTAGCGCCTCGGCTGGCGTCGTGGCGACCTGCGGGGCGGGCAGGCCCGCTCGCCGGCAGGCGTCCACCAACTGCGTGACCGTTGCGGCCCGGGGATTGGTCGCATAACGGGTGATGACGATGGAATCGAAGTGGCCCCGCACCGCCGCCAGCATCTCCTCGATTTGCTTGTCGGCGCTCGCGGCGAAGACGAGCACTGTCGGCTGAAAGATCCGCGCGGCCGGCGCGAGGGTCGCCACGAGGGACTCCATCGAGGCGACGTTGTGTGCCGCATCGAGGATCACGAGTGGACGCTCGCTGATGCTTTCGATTCTGGCGGGCAGACTCACGGTCCGTAGACCCTTCGCCAGCGCCCGATCCGGCACGGGAATTCCGCGCGCATCGAGGCTGCGGGCGGCCATCACGACGAGCGACGCGTTGATCGCCTGGTGCTCACCTCGCATGACGAGCGGAAAGACAAGACCGTCGCTGGAGGGCGCGCCGGCGAATGTCACCGCCACGCGGCCGGGCGCGAGCGGATCAGTCGGCGAGTCGCTCGCGTTCTGCGGCAGATAAGAGACTTGAAAATCTCGCCCCAATTGCAGGAGCGACGCCCGTCGTCGGGTGGCGGTCGCTTCGATCACCCGACGTGCCGCCGGATGGATGGCGGCCGAGATCACCGGACAGCCGCGCTTGATGATTCCGGCCTTTTCCGTGGCGATCCGGCCGATTGTGGAGCCGAGCAGATGCATGTGATCGAGGCTGATGCTGGTGATGATCGACAGCACCGGGATCGAGACGTTCGTGGCGTCGAGGCGACCACCCAGCCCGGTTTCGAGCACGGCGAGATCGACGCGGCATCGCGCGAAGTGCACGAACGCCACGGCTGTCAGCACTTCGAACCAGGTCGGCCCGCTGCCACCGCGCCGGCCCGCGGCCTGGTCCATCTGCTCGACTGCTGGGATCACCACGTTGAAGGCACGCACGAGGTCGGCTGCGGAGATCGGGCGGCCGCCCACGCAGATGCGTTCTTCAAGAGCGTCGACGTGTGGCGACATGTAGCGGCCCACCCGGTGGCCGGCCGCCTGCAGCACTGCCGCCAGCATGGCGACGGTCGAGCCTTTCCCCTTCGTGCCTGCCACGTGGACCACCGGAAACTCACGATGCGGATTTCCAACGGCAGCCAGCAACCGCCGCACCCGCGTGAGCCCAAACGTGCCCGGTGGCGCGGCAGTCGGCACCGCCCGTTCAAAGTTGATGCGACGGTCGAGCCAAGCGAGGACCGACGCCCGCGTATGCTGCTCTTTGCGTGAACCGGGCATCTTCCTCAGACTCCCACAACGACGCTTGCTGCCACGGTTTGCCGGAATGTGCTTCTCGGTGCGGCTTGGTGGCCCATGACGGCGGAAATGCTCCGACGACCAGTGCCCTGCGAGTGTACCGTTGAAATGACGGTGCCGGGCCCCGCGTCGGAGGCCAAAGCGGCCTTGACCCCCGGTCGGCGTTTCCAGACCCTCCCGCGGCCTGTCCCGCCGTTGGCATCCTGCTCCGCGTCGCGTTGTGCCCCCATGATGTTGTCCACCGTCGCATCGAGCCAGCCAGCCACCCGCACGTCGCGGCATCGTGCGGCTGTGTGGCGGTGGGGGGCGGTGCTCTGCGCGGTCGTGCTGTGCAGAACCGGCTGGCCGCAGGAGCCGCTGCCGGCACCAGACGGGGCCGCCGTCGCGGCTCCCGGCGAACCGATCCTCGTCCGGCCCCCTGGTTCTGAGGCTGCTCTGCCCGCTGTGGGCGAGCCGCCGCCGATGTACATCGCCGATCCGCTCAATGCCGACGGCTTTGCCGGCATCCCCGTCGGTGCCGCAGCGGACATGCTTCCGAACTGGCCCCGCTGGTTCGCCGGTGCCAGTGGCCTTGTCATGACGCGGACGCTCCCTGCGGGCACCGCCACCATGCAGCCGTCGGGGGGCGTACAACTCTCCACCAGCAACGCCGCAGCCACATGGCCTGGGGGCATCGATCTGCACGTGGGCCGCTGGTTTGGTCCGCGGCAGCAGCATGCCGTCGAGTTCATCTACTGGGGTGTGTATGGCATCGGCTCGGCCGCGACCGCCACGGCGAGCCCGTCTTCTTCAATCGTCGCCATTCCTCAGGCACCTGGTGTGGTCGTCGGAGCTACGCCCGCCTCGGCGTGGCTCAACAACTCGGCAACACAGCAGATCGGTCGCTCCGATCTCGTCAACGACGTCGAGATCAACTGGCTCTATTCGCTGTGGGAACGGCCGGAATTTCTGTCGCAGGATCCGGCGGCCCCGAGCCGTCGGATCAATCTCATGTGGTTGGCGGGTTTTCGATTCTTCGAGCTGCAGGACGTGCTGACGCAGACGAGTTTCCCCGGCGGTAGCGGCGCTCCCGGCACTCTCGATCTCGGCGTGGCCACCAACAACAACCTCTACGGCGCGCAGGTGGGGGCGAAATTCGACTGGCGATTCCTGCCGCAGGTTCGTTTTTCAACGGTGCCAAAGTTCCTGATCGCCGGCAACTCGATCACGAACACGACGACGCTCGCCACCGGCTCGGGCACAGAGGCCACGTTTGCGGGGGCTCCCGTCAACGCCCACTCGACACTGGGAGTATTTTCCTGGCTCGGGTCGGTCGATACGGGCGTGGCCTGGGACGTGACCGAACGCTGGACCCTCTCCATGGGCTATCGTGTGGTCGGCGTGGGCAACATCGCGCAGGCCGATAGTCAGTGGCCGGCGGTGATCTCGAGCCCGGCGAGCATCACCGGCATCGACGCCGGTTCGAGCACGGTCATCCACGGCGGCTTCGCGGGATTCGAAGGCCGCTACTGATTTCACGAAAAACACGACATCGTGTCGTTTTTTCTTGGCGGGCCTCAGCCCGCAGGCGAGAGCCGGGCATCCTGCCCGGCAGTTGTGTGGTGCTGCCATCCGGGCGGCCCTCCTGCCCGACGTTCCTTGCGTGAAAACTGCCACTGAGGAGACGGTCGGAGGCACGCGTAAGATGGGTCAGGCCCGGAGGGCCGGGTAAGCACCAGCCGACGGAGGTCGGCCAAGCGAAAACGACACGATGTCGTGTTTTGCGTAAAAATAGATGCTGAAGAGCCGGTCGGAGGCACGCGCAGGAGTCCGGTGAATTCTGCGACTCACGAGCGATTCACGATTCGTCCAAGAGCCTCCTGTAGCAGAATCCGCCGGCGACGAGCATGCCGCAGACCGGCGAACCAGTGCGGGCTGCTCCACATGCCCCGCGCAACGGCCTCGCCAGACAGGATGACACGCTCGTGTTATTCTGACCGCGGACCAATCTGCCTCCACGAGGGCCAATGTTGATGCCAACGCCCCAAGCCGCCAGCGATCTCTCCGTCAAAAAGTGCGTGCCCTGCGAAGGGGGCGTGCCGAAATACTCGTCGGCCGAGGCCGAGGCGCAGCTGGCAGCGATGCCCGCCTGGCGGCTCACGCACGACGGCACGCGGATCCGCCGCGACTGGACGCTGCGAAACTTTCGTGAGTGCATCAAGCTGATCAATACTGTGGGGGCGCTGGCGGAGCGGGAGCAGCACCACCCCGATCTCCACCTGGAGGGCTACCGCTGCGTATGGATCGAGATCTATACGCACGCCATCGGCGGCCTTTCCGAAAACGACTTCATCCTCGCGGCGAAGATCGACACGGCGGCTCCCGTGGTCCCAACGAACAGCGAGTCAGCGAGTTCGCCTCAGGCGTGAATGCCGGAGTAGGTCTCAGCCGCCGCAGTAGTCGATCGCCCGCGCAATCTCGCTCTTGAGATCCTTGCGGGCCACGATGCGGTCGATGAAGCCGTGCTCCAGCAGGAACTCGCTCGTCTGGAAGCCCTTTGGCAGTTCCACGCGGATCGTGGCCTTGATCGTCCGCGGGCCGGCGAAGCCGATCAGGGCCCGCGGCTCGGCGAAGCAGAGGTCGCCGAGCGAGGCAAAGCTCGCGGCCACGCCGCCCATGGTCGGATTGGTGAGGACGGAGATGAACAGTCCTCCGGCCTGCGAATGTCGGGCGAGTGCCGCCGACACCTTCGCCATCTGCATCAACGAGAGGATGCCTTCGTGCATGCGGGCACCACCGCCGGAGGCACTGATGATGATCAGTGGCAGCTTGCCAGCCGTGGCCCGCTCGACGAGCCGCGTGAGCCGCTCGCCGACCACGCTCCCCATGCTTCCCATGATGAAGGAGGAGTCGGTCACGCCGCAGGCCACGCGTCGGGCGCGGATCATGCCGGTGCCGGTGACGACCGCGTCACGCATCCCTGTTCTCTTCTGCTCGGACACGATCCGTTCGGCATAGGCCTTCTTGTCACGGAAGCCGAGGGGATCGGTGGGCCGCAGGTTGGCGTCGCATTCCTCGAATGTGCCGTCGTCAAGGAGTTGGGCAATCCGCTGCGCCGCCGACACATACCAATGAAAGCCGCACTGCGGGCAGACGTTCTGCATCTCCTCCGCTTCCTTGCGGTAGATCGTCGCGCCGCAGCCCTCGCACTTCTGCCAGAGCCCCTCTGGCACGCCGCGTTTTGTTCGCGGGGCGGTCGCCGATTCGGCAGGCTTCGCTGGCGGCCGCGTGGCGACCTCGGCTGGCTCAGTTCCGGCGCTGGCGGAGTTGCCAGAGGCCGTGCCGACGGCTGTGGTTACGGTACTCGGTCGCGGTGAGCGGCGGCGTTCCATGCGATTGTGTCAACGCGCGTTGAAGCACGGTCTGAGAGAGGATGTCGGCGAAGCCGCTGCAACGGCGAGACGCATTGTAGCCCGGGGCTTGCCTCTCCCGCTGCGCCGAAATTGGCGGTGTGCGGCGTGGGACTCGGCTGTGTTTTTGCGGGCTGTGGCGCCTCAGATCGGGGTCGGCTGGTAACGATCGGCGCGGGGCATGCGGGCCCACTGGGACGCCACGGGGATTTCCCTGAGGGGCTCGCCGTGCGGATCGCGGGCCCAGAGATCACCCATCGACTCTCCCGCCACAAGCCAGCAGACGAGCCGGTCGAGAGGTTCGGGAACAACGATCGCCACGCGGCCCTCCGTGTATCGACGGAGGAGTTTTTCGAGCACCCGATCGACCCGTTCGCAGGCCTCCTCCAGCAGTTCGCCTTCGGGAGGCGCGACAGCCCACGGATTGTCCTGCCACTGCCGATAGAGCCGCGGCTGCTTCCGGCGAATGTCATCCACGAGCAGTCCCTGCCAGAGCCCCTGGTCGAGGTTATGCAGGTCTTCGATGACCCGCGGCTTGAGTCCCATGGATCGGCCGATGATCCGGGCCGTTTCCAAGGCACATTGCTCCTCTGAAGAGACGAGCGCGAGCACCGGACCGTCAGCCAGCAGGGTGGCCGCGTGTTCTGCTTCGGTGACGCCTGCCGGGCACAACGGTATGTCGACCACGCCGCGAATCCGGCCCTGCATTTCGAAGTCGGTGGCACCGGCACGGATCACGATCAGAGAATCGGGCATTGAGTGGGCATTGGCTCCAGAGGAAAAGCATTTCCCGCGGCGGCAATGCCGTCGGGAAAACAGGTTCGCTGCGGCTGTGCCATCAGGCGGCACTCCGGGCGAGTTGTTCGAGTTCGGTGATGGCCTTGGCGTAGTCGTGCGATCGGATCACGGCGCTGCCGGCCACGATCAATTCCGCACCGGCAGCCGCCACGGGACCGATGGTTTCGGTCGAGATGCCACCATCCACCCCCAGCCGGAACGAGTCGCCGCGTTGGGACCGCAGCGCCGCGAGTTGGGAAAGTTTTGCGAGTGCCACAGGGTTGAATGCCTGACCGCCAAACCCTGGCTCCACGCTCATCACCAGGACGCCGTCGCAGACGTCGAGATAGGGCTCGATCCGATCGATGGGCGTGCCCGGACTGATGGCGAGATGGGCCCGGGGACCGAGCGACGCAATGGTCTTGAGGGTCTGCCTGGGATCGGAGAGTCCTTCCAGATGAACGGTCAGGATGTCGGCTCCGGCCTGGGCGTAGGCTTCGACACACGTCTCCGGCTGCTCGACCATGAGGTGGACCTCGAGCGGTCTCTTCGCGGCCCGTCGTACGGCCTCGACCACCACCAGACCGTAGGTCAGTTGCGGCACGAAGCGACCATCCATGACGTCGAGATGAAGGGCGGCCGCACCGGCCGATTCCAATCGCTCGACCTCCCTGGCCAAGTGTCCAAAATCGCAGAGCAGGAGGGCCGGAAGAACCACGGGACCGCGGGCATCAAGCGTGGCCGCCAACTGATCGAAGGCCTGTCCTGCCGGAGGATTCACGTGTGTGCGGAGCAGAAGTTTGTGGCGCTGGCTACCATGCCCGCTGCCGTGGCCGGCATTGTAACACGGCTGAGGAGGGGGGGCTGGTTTCACCGCCGGGAAGGTCTGGTCGACCCATCTGCAAACGCTTTCCGTACAAAGACTTGGAGAAAGGAACGCAACGCCATGGCCGCCACATCAGGAGCCGCGATCGAGGGGGTGCTTCCCAGCCGGCTGTCGCCGGCCGACCGGGAGCAGATCGAACGACGGGTGCAGCAGATCGGCCGCGGACTGTTGGAGCAGTCGCTCGCCGCCGAGCCTACGGCCGTCTCTCCGGAGTGGTGGGCGCAGCAGGCGGGAGAGTGGGCCACGCATGACGACGATCTGAAAGTGCGGCTGTTTCGGCTCGTCGACTGCATGCCGATGCTGGAGCATCCCGCCTCGCTCGACCGTCACCTCCGCGAATACATCGACGATGACGTCATCACGCGACTGCCGTCGTCGCTCCGGGTGGCGGTCCAGGCTGCCCGGAGCGGCCTCCTCGCGCCGCTGGCAGCCCGGGCGATCCGGGCTGCGGTGCTCGCTCAGGCCCGCCGGTTCATCGCCGGCTCGAATCCGGCGGAGGCGGCGCGGGCGGCGCTCGCCCAGCGCCGCCGCCACCGCGGCTTCACGCTCGACCTGCTCGGCGAGGCGGTCACGAGCGAATCGGAGGCCGATGCCTACGCCGACGCCTATACGCGACTGCTCACCGAGCTGCCCCGCCTTGCCGCAGCCTGGCCCGCCGACCCGCTGGTGGACGACGGGCCCGACGGGCCGATGCCGCGGGTGAACGTCTCACTCAAGCTCTCCGCGCTCGACAGCCAGTTCGACGCCATCGATCCACTGGGCACCTCGCATCGCGTGCTTGCGCGTCTGCGGCCGCTGTGGCGATTGGCCCGCGCCCATGCCGCGCAGGTGCACATCGACATGGAGAGCCACGCCACGAAGGACCTGACGCTGGCCATCTTCCGGCAGATTGCCATGGAGGAGGAATTTCGTGACTGGCCCGATTGCGGGGTGGTCGTGCAGTGCTATCTCCGCGAGTCGCTTCGCGACCTCGAGTCGCTGGCTGCGTGGGCGCGAGACCGCGGCACGCCGGTCTGGATCCGGCTCGTCAAGGGTGCCTATTGGGACTTCGAGACGGTGCATGCAGAGGCCGCCGGCTGGCCCGTGCCCGTCTGGCAGCAGAAGTGGCAGACCGATGCCTGCTATGAGGCGGCGACGACGTTCGTCATGGAGCACGCGACGACGCTGCGGCCGGCGCTCGGGAGCCACAACCTGCGATCGCTCGCGCATGGCATGGCGGTGGCCGAGCATCTGGGCATCGACCGGCGCGGCATCGAAATGCAGATGCTTCATGGCATGGGTGATCCCGAGAAGGAGGCGGTGACCGCCGCCGGATGGCGACTGCGGATCTACATGCCCTACGGTGAACTCGTGCCCGGGATGGCCTACCTCGTCAGGCGGCTCCTTGAAAACTCGTCGAACGACTCGTTTCTCCGTGCGGGCTTCGTGAAGCACGTGGCGCCCGCCACGCTGCTCGCGGCCCCGGGGCCGGCCGCGAACGCCGACGACGCGGGTGCTGACCCTCCGGCCTCGGCCGGGCCTCTCGCTGCGATCGGATTTCGCAACGAGCCGCTTGCCGATTTTTCGCTCGACGCTTCGCGGCGGTCCATGGAGGAGGCGGTCGCCCGACTGGCCGCCGGCTTGGCGGCACGACCGGTCGCGGTAGCAAGTGTGATCGACGGCCGCCGCGTGGAGTCTGGGGATGTGTTTCCGCGTCATGATCCGTCGGATCATGACCGACTGATCGCACACGTGGCAGCAGCCACGCCCGCGGATGCCGACCGCGCGGTCACGGTGGCCCGCGAGGCGTTGCCTTTCTGGAATCAGGTCGGCTGGGAACGGCGGGCGGGCATTCTCGAGAAGGCTGCGGACATCATGCGACGCCGTCGGTTCGAGCTGGCCGCCATCGAGGTCTTTGAGGTGGGCAAGCCGTGGCGGGAGGCCGATGCCGATGTGGCCGAGGCCATCGACTTCTGCTGCTACTACGCCCGAGAGGCCAGGCGGCTTGCTGCGCCAGCGCGGGTGGATGTGCCGGGAGAGGAGAATACGACCGAATGGCTGCCCCGAGGTGTGGCGGTGGTGATTGCACCGTGGAACTTTCCGCTCGCGATTCTCACCGGTATGACGACGGCGGCGCTGGTCACCGGCAACACGGTGGTGATGAAACCTGCCGAACAGTCGTCGTTGATCTCGCTGCGGCTGCACGAACTGCTGCTTGAAGCGGGAGTTCCGCCTGCAGCACTGGCCTTCCTTCCAGGCCGCGGCGAGGAGGTGGGGCCACCGCTCGTGTCTCATCCCGACACGGCGCTCGTGGCGTTCACAGGCTCGCGGGCCGTTGGCTTGGCAATCCATGCCCAGGCGGCGGCAGCCTCGGCGGCTGCGGGCAGCGGGCAGGTGAAGCGGGTGATTGCAGAGATGGGAGGCAAGAATGCAATCATCGTTGACGACGACGCCGATCTCGACGAGGCGGTGGTGGCGGTCGTGCAGAGTGCCTTCGGCTTCCAGGGGCAGAAGTGCTCCGCCTGCTCACGCGTGATCGTGCTCGACCGCGTGCACGACGCCTTCGTCAGGCGTCTCTCCGAAGCGGTGAAGAGCCTGCGGGTGGGCCCGGCCGCCGAGCCGGGAACGCGAGTGGGGCCGCTCGTCGACGCGGAGGCGCGGGACCGCGTGCAGTCCTTCATCGAGGTCGGGCGAAAGACGGCCCGCGAGGTGGTGGCCGTCGATGCCGGGACGCTGGCGGGCCGGGGCTGGTTCGTCGGGCCGCATCTGTTTGCCGACGTCGATCCGGCGGGGCCTCTGGGGCAGGAGGAGATCTTCGGGCCGGTGCTGGCCGTGTTCCGTGCCCGCGACTTCACCCGGGCGATTGAACTTGCGAATGGTACGCCCTACGCGCTCACCGCCGGCGTCTTTTCCCGCAGCCCATCGCATCTGCATGAGGCGGCAGCGGCCTTGCAGGCAGGCAATGTCTATCTCAATCGGGGCATCACTGGAGCGTTGGTCCGACGGCAGCCATTCGGCGGTTACCGGATGTCGGGCAGCGGCAGTAAGGCGGGCGGGCCCGAATATCTCCAGCAGTTTCTCGTGGCTAGGACAGTTACGGAAAACACGCTGCGACGGGGTTTTGCGCCGCCTCGACGCCAAGCGTGACACAGCGTTCGGGGCTCAGCGGGGCATGGCATAGCGATTCCGCTGCGAGTTCCAGCGGGGAGGCAGCCGGAAAAGACCGCGGTTTTTCGCGGGGGTTTGCGGTCGCTCATGAAACGCTCGCATTTCCCGCTACCATCTCTGAACGAGTCTCTTTTCCTGATCCCCTCCAAGGAATCTGTAGATGTTGACACGCATGCTCACCCACGCGGCGGTTGCGTTCGCGGGAATCGTCGTGCTCCCGACGCTGGCCTGCCTTGATTCAGTCGTGGTCATCCGCACCGCATCGGCGCTCGATCAGGAAATCGACCCAGCCCTGAAGCCTTACGAAAAGGTGTCGGGTGAAGTGGCCGGTTCGCTCAAGTGTGTCGGATCCGACACGATGAACAACCTTGTCGCCCTCTGGGTGGAGGGCTTCAAGAAGTTTTATCCGAGCGTGCAGGAGGGGATTGAAGGCAAGGGCTCGGCATCGGCTCCGCCGGCCCTGACTGAGGGCACGTGTACGTTCGGCCCGATGAGCCGCGACTGGAAACCGTCGGAGATCGACGAATTCAAGCAGAAGCATGGGTACGCCCCGACCGTCGTACCGGTGGCGATCGACATGCTGGCGGTGTTCGTCCACAAGGACAACCCACTCAAGAGCCTCTCGCTGCAGGAGGTCGACGCGATCTTCTCGAAGAACCGCACCGGCGGTGCCAAGAACGAAATCCGCACCTGGGGCGACCTCGGTCTGGAAGGCGAGTGGAAGGACAAGCCGATCAGCCTCTATGGCCGCAACGCCACGAGCGGCACCTACGGCTACTTCAAAGAGAACGCCCTCTTCAAGGGTGACTTCAAGCCGACCGTCAAGGAGCAGCCCGGCAGTTCTGCGGTGGTGCAGGCCGTAGCCAGCGACAAGTACGGCATCGGCTACAGCGGCATCGGCTACCGCACGGCCGATGTGCGGGCCGTGCCGCTGGCGGCGAAGCAAGGGGCGGCGGCAATTGAGACCGAGCCCAAGTTCGCCTATTCGGGTGAGTATCCGCTCTCGCGGTTTCTCTACCTGAGCGTCAATCACAAGCCGGGGACGGCGATCGATCCGTTGCGGGGCGAGTTCATCCGCTACGTGCTCAGCGCCACCGGTCAGGGAGACGTCCGAAAGGACGGCTATCTGCCGGTCACCGGTCCGATTGCAAAGCGGGCACTGCAGAGCGTCGGGCTCACGAGTCCCTGAGTTCCGCGCCTGCGCCTCCGCGAGCCATGAGCCCGGGTATGCCACCGCAGTCCACCTTCACGGGCCGCTCGCGCCGCCGCAAGACCCATCCGTGGGTGAGGGCTGGCGACATGCTGGCCCGCGCCGTCATCACTCTGGGAGGCATCGGCACGATCATCGCCGTGTTGGCTGTCGCCGTGTTCCTTATGGGCGTGGCGCTGCCGTTATTCTGGCCGGCGCGGCTCACGCTGGAACATGGGGCTAGTGTCGTCGCCCCGGTGGCGGGAGGGTCTGCGACGGATTCGGCGGCCGTGCCAGTCCGGGGGGAGTCTGGCACCTTCACCGCCCTCGGTGCCGATGAGGCGGGTGTCGTGGCGTGGATGTTTGATGGCAACGCGGTTTCCGAATCAGAAGTCGCGGCCGCCCCGGGGCTCCTGCGGGTCTTCTCGATCGCCGACGGCAAGGCTCTGCTGACTCGATCGGCTGCTGAGTGTGGGCTGTCCGATGCAACCACCATTCAGATGCTTCCCGGTGGCATCCAGGCCGTGGTTGGTTTCCAGGATGGTTCCTTCCGCATCGGCCGCCTGGGTTTGGAGTCGACGTTCCTCTCGCCCGATGCGGTGCCGCCCGCCATCGCCGGCCTCGCTGAAGGAGCGGCGGAGGTTCACGACGGTGGTCTGATCGTGCGGACGTCCAGCGGGCAGTACGGAACCGTTCGCATGGTGACCGAATTTGAATCACCCCCGTCGACCGTCCTCGATCGCCCGGTGATTGATGCCGACATCACGATGCTGTCCGGCGGCCCGCTCGTTGCCGCACTGGATGCTGCCGGCACGGTGCGAGTGGAGACGATCACGTCGCGACGTAACCTGCTCACCGATGAACTGATCACCTCTGCGTCAGGCGCCACGATCGACGTCGCTGCCAATGACTCAGGGATCGGGGACAATCGATTCAGTCCGAGATTCGTGCGGGTGTCGGAGTTGGGGGACCAGTTGTTTCTGATCGCGGCGGACGGCGGTGCACGGCGGTATGAGATTCGCGACATCGAGTCGCCGGTATTGATGGAGTCGTTCGATACGGTGCCGAACGAAGATACCGTGACCTGTGTGGTCGATATCTTCGGCGGCAATGCGATCGCCGTCGGCGACAGCGCTGGGGTGGTGCGGGTGTTTTTTGCAACCCGGGCGGCTGACGTGACCGCCGCGGACGGATTGCAGATGGCCGAAGTGAACGTGTTTCCTGCGGTTTCTGGCGGTGGTTCGTCCACCGGCATCACCGCGATGTCGTCTTCGCCGCGTTCGCGTCTCTTGGCGGTCGCTGATGCCGCTGGGGGGATCCGCCTCCTGCAGACAACCACCGGGGCGACGGCGGTGTCGCTCCGGGGCGTCGATCCGGCGGCACTCGAGGCTCCCGCTGGGCAACTGCTGATCACGCCTCGCGAAAACAGGCTGCTCGCAACCGGCGGGAACCGGATGGCGGCATGGTCGTTGAACGCGGGCTATCCGGAAGTCTCCTGGCGGGCCCTGTTCGGTCGGGTGTGGTACGAGAAATATCCTGGGCCGGTCCATGCCTGGGAGACGACGGGCCACGAATCATTTGAGCCAAAGTTCGGCCTCGTACCGCTGATTTTTGGCACGCTCAAGGCCACCCTCTATTCAATGTTGTTCGCCACGCCGATTGCGATTCTCGCGGCGATCTTCGCCAGCCAGTTCATGCATCCCACCTGGAAGGCCCGCATCAAGCCGACGATCGAGATGATGGCCAGCCTGCCGAGCGTAGTGCTCGGTTTCGTGGCTGGGTTGATCTTTGCGCCGATCATCGAGCGGTCATTGATGACGATGTTGGCGGGTTTTTTCTGCGTGCCGCTGACGTTGCTCAGTGGGGCGTTCTGCTGGCAACTCCTGCCGCCAGGCTGGCGGAGCCGGTATGCGGCCTGGCGGTTTCCGCTCATCGTCGCCGTCGCATTGCCGGCAGGAGTTGCGGTGGCGGGAGCGGCGGCGGCTCCCATGGAGCGGTTGCTATTCAACGGCGATGCGGCCGCGTGGCTGGACGGACGCGGCGGAAGTGGATTCGGCGGCTGGGTGCTCGCCCTGCTGCCACTCGCCGGCGTGTTGTCGGCGATGTTGCTGGGCTGGTTCGTCAACCCGTGGCTGCGGCGCAACAGCCGGGGATGGTCGCAGCATCGGGCAGCGGTCGTATCGCTGTGCACCTTCGCCGTCGGTGTCACTCTGGCCGTCGCCCTGGCCGTCGCTGCGGCGTCGTTTTTTGACGCGCTGCGACTCGACACCCGCGGTGGGCTGTTTGGCACGTACGTGCAACGCAATGCCCTCATCGTTGCCATTGGCATGAGCTTCGCCATCATTCCACTGATCTTTACCATCGCCGACGACGCGCTCTCCAGCGTGCCCGACCATCTTCGCAGTGCCTCGCTCGGAGCCGGAGCCACTCCGTGGCAGACGGCAGTCCGCGTGATCGTCCCGGCCGCGGCCAGCGGTCTCTTCTCCGCTGTGATGATCGGATTGGGGCGGGCCGTTGGCGAGACGATGATCGTGTTGATGGCGGCGGGCAACACGCCGCTGATGGGCTGGAACCTGTTCAACGGATTCCAGACGCTCTCGGCCGCCATTGCCACCGAACTGCCCGAGGCCGCTCGGGGCAGTGCTCACTACCGAGTGCTTTTCCTGGCGGCCCTCACGCTCTTCGCCATGACATTCGTCGTGAACACGGCTGCGGAGATCGTGCGGCAGCGGTTCCGCAGGAGGTCCCATGAACTCTGACAGGCAGCGACCCAGGCGGATGCGTTCGTCCTATTCGAGCCTGACGGCCCACGGCGAACCGTGGGTATGGCTCACCGGCGGGGCCTTGGCGCTAGCGATCATGATGATCACCGGCCTGCTCGCGTTTATCGCGATCCGCGGAGCGAGCACGTTCTGGCCCGTGCCGCTCGAACTGGTTGAGTTGGCCGATGGCCGGCGGGCACTCGGCGAGGTGTCTGAAAAAGAGGAGGCCGAGGCGGCCACGGCTGCGGTGACAGGTCGCAGTGCCCGTCGGCTCGTCCGCACGGCCAACTTTGAAGTCTCAGGCAAGCATTACGAATGGTTCGATGACGCGGCGATCGCGGAAGTGAGTCGGCCGGAATGGGCCACCGCCTTGGAGCGACTCGAGGGGGGCAGGTTTCACGGCTTCCCGGTGCGGTTGCTGCATGGCGATGAGGTCATCGCCGTCGGTCCCGAGGAGACCTGGAAGGCCTTCGAACGCGAGCATCCCGCCGTGCGGCGGCGGTGGCGGGAGGTCATGCGGATCGACAGGCACGACCGCGGCCGTCTGCAGCGCGACCTTCGTGCCGCGCGACTGGCAGTCGTGCAGGCAGGGCTCGACGCGGGAACTGCAGCCGCGAACTCGGCGTCGGTGTCGGCCGCGCAGGCCGCGGCGGCCGCGACGGAACAGGAAGTCATCGCCCGCGTGAACGGGCGGTCTGCAGAACTCGACGCGCAGACGGCGGCATTGCGGCGGCAGAACGAGGGCTGGGGGCTCGAGGTCGAAACTGCCGACGGCATCAAGAAGATCCTGCCGCTCGAGGGCATCGTACGGGCTTGGCAACCGAACCGGCTCTCGACGGCCGGCAAACTTGGCGTGTACGCCGGTCGATGGCAGGAGTTTCTCACCGACGATCCGCGGGAGGCCAACAGCGCCGGCGGCGTCTTCCCCGCGATTTGGGGCACCGTGTCCATGACGCTGATCATGGCGCTCCTGGTGGCCCCCTTCGGCGTGCTGGCCGCGCTCTATCTTCGCGAGTATGCCTCACGCGGGCCTGTCACAACGGCGGTGCGGATCGCCATCAACAATCTCGCTGGCGTGCCGAGCATCGTCTACGGAGCATTTGGGCTCGGATTCTTCTGTTATGCGCTCGGTGGCAGCATCGATGAGCTCTTTTTCCGTGCCAGCCTGGTGGCGGACAAGCAGCCGACATTCGGCACCGGCGGCCTGCTCTGGGCGTCGCTCACCCTCGCGCTTTTGACGTTGCCGGTGGTGATCGTGGCCACCGAAGAGGCCCTCTCCGCCGTTCCCAACTCCATGCGTGAGGGGTCGTATGCGTGTGGCGCCGGCAAGTGGCAGACCATTCGGCGGATCGTGCTGCCCAGGGCGCTGCCGGGCATCATGACGGGCCTCATTCTGGCGATGGCGCGGGGGGCGGGCGAAGTGGCGCCATTGATGCTCGTGGGTGTGAAAAAGCTCGCGCTCGACCTGCCGATCGACGGCACGTTTCCTTTCGTCCATCCCGAGCGGGAGTTCATGCACCTCGCCTACCTGATCTACGACGTCGGCTTCCAGAGTCCCAATAGCCAGGCGGCCAAGCCGATGGTGTTTACGATCACGTTCCTGCTGGTGGCGATCATCGCGCTGCTCAACGTGGCTGCGATCTGGCTCCGCTCCCGGCTAAAGCGTCGGTATGTCTCGCAACAGTTTTAGTCACATGCAGAACGCTCACCTGCCGGGGGTGATTTCGGTGTGGTACGATCATTCAGCAGTCGTCACGGACGATCGCCTTTCATTGGTAGCATCATGAACATTCAGGCAGAGCCAACAGCACCGCGAGGCGGACAGCCCGAAACAGTGACGGCCACCGATCGTTTGCAGGCGGTGGCCGCGGGCCGCGATGTGCCCTCCGAAGTGCACCCCGAAGTGCTCGAAGCGACTCCGGTCCTGGAGATCGACCGCTTCAACCTTTGGTATGGCGGCAAGCAGGCGCTCCACGGCATCACCATGCCGATCCCGAACAACAAGGTCACGGCGCTCATCGGCCCCAGCGGTTGCGGCAAGTCGACCCTGCTGCGGAGTGTCAACCGTCTCAACGATCTCGTGCAGAGCGTGCGGATCACCGGTGACATGCGGCTCAACGGCGACTCGATCTACGACCCCAGGATGGATGTCATCGAATTGCGGAAGCGGATGGGTATGGTGTTTCAGAAGCCGAATCCGTTTCCGATGAGCATCTATGAAAACGTCGTCTACGCCCTGCGGATCGATGGCGAGAACAACCGCGCCGCGCTCGACGAAGTCTGCGAACTGAGCCTGCGGGGTGCGGCCCTCTGGGACGAGGTGAAAGACCGGCTGCACGACAGTGCGATCGGGCTCTCGGGCGGCCAGCAGCAGCGGCTCTGCATCGCGCGGGCTATCGCGGCCGAACCGGAAGTGCTGCTGCTCGACGAACCTTGCTCCGCCCTCGATCCGATTGCGACCGGTAAGGTCGAGGACCTGATTCAGGAACTGCGTGGCCGGTATTCCGTACTGATTGTCACTCACAACATGCAGCAGGCCAGCCGCACGAGCGACTATACCGCGTTCATGTATCTCGGCCGGCTCATCGAATACGGCACGACTTCCGGCATCTTTACCAAGCCAATCCTCCGTGAGACCGAGGCCTACGTCACCGGCCGCTTCGGCTGACAATCCCAATGACGCACCACATCGAACGCCAGATCGAGCATTTGAAAGAGCGGATCCTCCGTGTCGGCACCCTCGTGGAGGAGGCGATCTCGAAATCGATCACGGCACTCATCAACCGCGACACGCAGCTCGCGCAGCGTGTCATGAGTAGCGACGAGGATATTGACCGCATGGAAGTGGAGGTCGAAGAGGAGTGCCTGAAAATCCTCGCCCTCTACCAGCCGGTTGCCGCCGACCTCCGCTTCGTGGTATCGGTGCTGAAGATCAACAACGATCTCGAACGAATGGGCGACCTGGCCCGAAACATCGCGAAGCGGGTGGCCCAACTCACCGCAGGAGAGCCCTGCGTGCTGCCTCCCGAGATTCGCACGATGGCGATGCAGGCGCAGGACATGGTGAAGGAGTGCCTCGACGCGGTGGTCAAAGGGGATCCATCCCTGGCCCGGCAGGTTCGCGAGGAGGATGACGCGGTCGATGAAGCACGGCAGAAGATTCGGCGGAGGGTGATCCAGGAAATCAAGGAAAACCCTGAAAACGTGGAGAGTCTGCTGCGGATCAATTCCGTTTCCAAGCACATCGAGCGGATCGCCGATATGGCGACGAACATCGCCGAGGACGTGATTTATATGGTGCAGGGCGACATCGTCCGGCACCGTTCCAACGACTGAATACACGAAAAACATCGCATCGTGCGATTTTTTCTTGGCGGGCCTCCGCCCGCCGGTGCTGACCCGGCCATCCTGGCCTAACGCGAATTTGGCTCCGCTTTCCGGCTGCTCCTGCCCCGTGGTAGCCTTTTCGGGTCATTTCGCCCGTCCCGCTGCCGGAACCCGCGCCCATGTCATCCTTCACTGCCATTGTCGTACCGTCACTCCATCGCGCACTGCGTGCACTGCCGGCCGTGGTGATGACACTCGTCGGACTGCTCTCCGCAGTTGCTCGGGCCGAGGATCCAGTCGCCGTGCTGATCACCGGGCCATTGTCGGCGAAGGTGGGCGATCGGGTGGCATTTGAGGTGGAACTGGTCAATCGCTCCGGCCGACCGCTGGAGAAACTGCGGGTGATCGACTACTTCGACAAGGGCTTTCATCACGACGCTTCGCTGAGCCCGATCGAACAGAAAGGCACCATCGATCTGGCTGCGGGCACATCTCGCCGGCTGACACTCGATTTCCTGCTCGATGAACCGGGTCGTCAATGCCATCGGGTGGAGATTCTCGATCAGGCCCACACCTTTGTTGGAGGCGCGACCTCGTGCGTGCAAGTGACCGGCTCGCCGATCACCGTTGCTGCGCCACAGTCCACTCCGCTCCCAACGACGCCCGCGCCGCTTTCGCCTGCGGCCAATGGCTATCCCGCCACGACCTATCCTGCGGCGCCGACGGTTCCCGCCACGCCCGCGCTGCCGCCGGCAGCCATAGCGGCTCCCTTGGCTGCAGCTCCCTTGGCTGCAGCTGCGCTCGCTCCGCCAGCTGCGCCGTCATTTACGCCGCCTCCGTTGCCTGCCACCACGCCACTGGCGACACCACAGCCGCCGGTGACAGCCAGCGTTCCAACATCCACGCCCCTCCCCGCCACGCCATCACTGGAACTGGATATGGTTGGTCCGGCGGAGGTGCTGCCTGGTTCCGTTTCGGAATTCGTTGCCACCGTGCGGAACACCGGGAGTGTGGCATCGGGACCGACGACACTCGAATTTAGCTGGGACGACGCCTTCACGCCGCTGGAAGCCTCCGAGGGCTACAAGCTGGCCTCCTCGCGGGTGTCGTGGAGCCTGACCTCGATCGAGCCCGGCGGGGAGTTGCGACGGCAGATCAACCTGCGGTCCCAGTCCACCGGTGCGGCCGGGACTGCTGCGCGGTCCTGCGTCCGCGGCGTGCTCAGTGGGTCGGTCGGAGGGGTCATGGTGGCCGATGAATCGTGCGTGCTCATCCGTTCGAATACCCCACGGGCCCGCACTCCCCGCGATGCCGGCCTACGGCTGACGCTGGCGGACTGCGACGATCCGGTCATCGTTGGGCACCCCACCACGCTCATCTGCACCGTCGTCAATAACGGCACCATGTCGACTGGACGAATCGACCTCACGGTCGTGCTACCGGAGCGGGCCAGCCTGGTGGGCGATCCGAGCCCGTCACGCGTGCGAATCGATGGCACGAACGTCACGTTCGACTCGATTCCAAGCATCGCTCCCGGTGGGCAGTCGACGGTGGAATTGGCCTATCGGATCCCGGGCAGCGGCACCGCGAAGGCTACGGCGATCCTCACCGGTGCCGAACTTGAAGGCTCGCTCGATTCGAGCTGCCAAACGACTTTCCTGGCGCCGTAGATCGCCGTCGGGATGCGTCGAGCGGCCCGAGCCTGGCATTCCTCCCGGTCATTCTCGCTGCGACTCACCGGCGCGCTCTGCCCATGACAGAAAGCCGCAGAGTTTGTGCAATCCGCAGGGTCGGGCTGGCAACTGCCGACGGTGTCGTGGAGGCGACCGCCGATCACACGGTGGGGTTCCTCGTGCCGATGACATCAGGCAGGTCCGGGGGCGGCGGGCTCGCATGTCGTCGTCTGCGTTGCCGTCGGGAATTCCGCCATGCTCGTGGTGACTTCGAACTGGTGCATTTCGGACGGCACGCTCGCCGCTGGGCCGCCACGCGGGTGCATTGGCCGATTTCGCGACGAGGTACGGCGATCGAGCCTGCGCTGTGGATTTCGTCGGGACGGCAGCTACCGTCCCGTGGACGCGGTTGATGTTGTTCTCGCCGGCGACACCTTCGACTGGCTCGTCAGCCGTGAGTGGACCGACGAGGTGCGTCCGTGGGATGGCGGCCGGCGGGCCGTGGCGACTTTGAATCGTGTTGCGGGCGTTTCACTGCAACGGGGCAATCGGCTGTTGGCGACGCTGGCAGCTTGGATGCGGCGTGGGATCAAGGTGCCGGTGGCTGACCGGCGTGGGCGGCCGCAGCCGTCTGTCTTGCGTCCGGTGCCGGTGCGGGTGGCGGTGCTCTGCGGCGATCGTGATCGTTGGCTGGAGCGGGTGGCCTCCGGCTGGACGCCTGCGGCACATGGACCGGTGATCGGCACGAGCTGGTCCGATGGCGACGTCACCGTGCGCCACGGTGCAGAACTGGACCCACTCTCCGTGGCATTCGACGGCGAACCCACACTTGGAGAAAGCCTCGCCGTCGATTTGATCGGGAGGTTTGGCGTGTCTGTCCACGACATTGCCAGGCTTCGCCCGCTGGCAGCTGGCCTGCTGCGCCGACTGGCCGGAGGATGCCCGGTCGATGCTCCGCAGCGGCTGGCCGCCTGGCTGGAGGCTCACGATCGGGGGGCAACGCTCCCCGATGCGACCAGACAGGAAGTGGCCGACGCGTGGCAGAGGGCCGTTGAGCGTTGGCACCGCGCTGCACGACGGCTTCCGCCCTACGGTGATGGTGGCGTTGATCTGGTGGGTCGGGTCGTGGAGTGGCTGGAACTCAATCCCTACGGTGCAGATCCGCCACCAGCGGCCTGGCTCGATGTGGTTCGGCCCATGGAAGTGGATGCCTGTTCCTTGGCGGTTTTGGGCCATCCGCCCGCCGACATCGCGTCGTCCGCGGCCTGGCAGCGGCAGGTGGTCTGCCTGGGGCCGCGGGCCTGTCACGCCCGCGTCGGTCGTGATGACGATCCCGGAACACCGACGGCGGTGGTCGTGATGTCCCCGGGCCGTGAAAGCCCGCAGATTGAGCGGCAGATAGACTGGATGCAGATGACCGCCGTGAGAACGTCCGGGAATCAGGAAGACGGCCGTGGAAAGCGTGGCGTGTGGCTATCGAACGAAACGGCTGATACCTGGGCCGTTCGCGGCATCGTGGATGCCGCCTGAGACGGTGGTGTGGAGGCAACCATGACGACAAGGGATGCGGTCTCGCTCGTCGAGATTCGCACGACATTCTCCAGTCGCGACAAGGCTGCCGCCTGCGCTGCCGATCTCGTTGCCCGGCGACTGGCCGCTTGCGTCCAGGTCGATGGGCCGATCACGAGCAGCTACCGCTGGCAGGACCGGATTGAGGTGGCGGAGGAATTTCGTTGCACGTGCAAGACGACCCAGCAAGCGGCGGAGGCTTGCATCGCGGCATTGACCTGTGATCATGAGTATCAGACGCCTGAGCTGATCCGCACGAATGTGACGTGCTCCGCGGCCTACGCCGCGTGGGTACACGCAAACGTTGGGATAGAGTGAGCGTCGCAGCATTCCGAGGGAGGATGCCGATGACGGTTGCGGGCACGTGCGATGACCTCCTCGCCTTCGATATCACGTTGCATGGACGCGGTTCGGGAACGGCTGAACTGCCGTCGGTCGATACCTATCAGGATGCCTGGGGTTCATGGCCCACGCTGGTCATGCCGAACGAACTGCTGGCGGTGCCGATGGTGATCGGATTCGACGAGTCGTTCGATCTGCTCAACCAACTGGAACGGATGTACGCGGAGCCTGACGGCTCGTTTGTCTGGACGAGCCCCCGTGACGGTCGGTGGTGGCAAGTGGACGGCAATGCCTTCGAGAAAGACGGCCGTGTGCTGTTGGTGGACCTCAAGGGGAGCTGCCCCGCGTCCCAATTCGACCGCCTGTTGGCTGCATTTGGCTGGCCGCAGCAGGCTATGATCATGCAACTGGTGCGGGCGGCGATGTTTCTCGACGAACCGACGTTTCGTCGACACGCCCGCTGCCGCGGGACCGCCGGGGATGGGCAGACTCTGCGGCCCCGGTAAATGACCAGTGGCAACGATTATGCCGTCGGATCGATCGTTGACGGGGTGCGATGCCCAAAGTCAGCCGATAAACCGAAAGAGAGCCGTTATGGCGAGGAATATTCGCGGGGAGACCATGCAGATGGGCAGTGTCGAGCGGGCTGAGCGGAGGGTTGGTGGCAGGCTGTTGCGCGGGGTGGCAACGTACGGGAACGTCTTCCGTTCGTCACTGACGCTGGTCGCATTGGGAGCGGCGCTCTTTGGCGGTGCCACCACGGTCGCTGCCGAATTCTCCGGCATGGAGCCAGTGGCCGTGAGGGATGCCGTCGGTGGCGGCATCCATGCGTACCATGCGGGTGATTACGATCGGGCGTACGACGACCTCACCAATGCCATCGAGGCCGGCACCGACGATCCACGCAGCTACTACTTCCGCGGGCTCGCCGCCCTCAAGCTCGGCCGTACGAGCGAAGCAGAGGCCGACTTCATCACAGGAGCGGACCGCGAGGTGTCGACGGGCAGCATCCGACGCGTGTCGCAGTCGCTGGAGCGGGTTCAGGGGCACGACCGTCTCAAGCTTGAACGCTTTCGGGCACGGGCCCGACTCGGGGCGTTGCAGCGGGATCAGGAAATGTATGGTCGGCGATATTCGACGATCGAGGATGCCAGCACCGACGTTCGTCGCCGCCGCCGCCCCGAAAATGTCCGTTCAGATCTCCTCGTCCCTCGGGAGATGCCGGCTGTGAACGCACTGCCACCCGCAGGCACGGTCGAGGAAGTGCCCGCCCCGGCGGCCAGGAACGCTTCGCCTGCCGAGCCCAGCGACACCTTCGAGGATGAGCCCGCTGTCGAAGCGGACGATCCATTCGGCGTGAGGGATTCATCCCCTGACATGCCGGAAAGCAGTGCCGATGAGAGGGCTGTGCAGGACGAGCTCACCTCGGCCGAGGACGAAGACACTCTGGGCGAGAGAGCGGTTCAAAGCGAGGTCGAGGCTGTCGAGGGACGCTGACGCGGTGATAGCGTCTGGCGAGGACACGCCGCCGTGATGGCGAGGATCAACTGTCCTGCATCCACGATCAACGATCCTGCATTCGCAATCAATGATCCTGCATTCGCAGGGCGGCGGCAGCCAGCAGTGCCCAGCCGATGAGGAAAAGTACGCCCCCGATTGGCACGATCGCCCCCAGAATCTTCACGCCCGAGAGGGCCAGTGCCGCCAGGCACCCGCTGAAGATCAGTGTGCCGATGAGAAAGCACCAGCCGGCGGCAAGCAGCAGACCTCGGGCGTGCGCCGCCTGTGGCAAAGCCGCCGCCACCGCGAGCATCAAAAGTGCCAAGCCGTGATAGAGGCAGTAGCGAACGGCCGTCTCCCAGTTGTCAGCCCGGCCGGTGGCATCGAGCACGGCCTTGAGACCATGCGCTCCAAACGAGCCCGCCGCCACGCCGACACCGCCAAGAAGGCTGCCGGAGAGAAGAAAAAACCGCAGCATGCGGGGGGCTCCAGGGGAATCGCGGGAGGACTGGCTCTGGAGAATCACTCAGGGGCGGTTGACACCGAGGAGTTTGTCCTCCTCTTCCTCCTGGATGATGATCCGCGGCGTCACCATCAGCATCAGGCTGTCGGTTGTGCGGCCCATGCCCACGTTCTTGAAGAGGCGGTTGACGTAGGGGATCTTCGAGAGGATCGGCACGCCAAACTCGTTGCGGCCTTCCCGTAGTCGCTTGATTCCTCCGAGAAGCACCGTGCCTCCGTCAGGGACGCTGACGGTGGTGGTGACCGTCGTGAAGATGAATTCCGGCAATTGGATCGTGGTGCCTCGGGAGAAGGTCTCTTCCTCGCGATCAGCCTTCGCCTGGGTTTGAAGGCCGGCCTGGAGACCGCCGCCGGCATTGGCGTCGCCGTTCAGGCCTGTCTTCTCGTCGCTGCTCTTCGACTTCGTGGACCGCGTTCCCTCGAACTGAAACTGCTCAACGCGACCGATCTGCGAGAAGAACGGCACGAGCGTCAGCCGCACGAATCGCCTGTCGCTGGAGACGACTGCCTGCACGTTCACGGCGGTGCCCTCGGAGAGCACGGTGATCACCGGCTGCTGGGCGGCGGCAAAGTCACCGACCACCGGTACGACGCTCGTGACGAACGGCCGCTGGGTGGTGTCGGAGATGAAGGCGTTCTGGCCATTGAAGAGCGTGACCTTCGGCGCCTGCATGACATTTGATCGGGTGTTGCCCTGAGCCGCCTGGATCAGGAAAAACGCTTCGATGTCGCTGAGAATCGCGAAACCAAAGTTGGCTGCCGATGTGGACGGGTCGGGCAGGCCCGGCAGCGATGGGACGGTGGCGCTGCCAAAACTGTTTTGACGAAACGGTAACGAGAAGTTGCTGGGGATTTGCTGGGCCTGCGTCTGGCCCGCGGTAGTGCCACCGGCGGTCGTGCCACCGAGGGAGCTGGAACCGAGGGCCACGCCCGGTCTGCCCGTGTTGTCGAGGCCGATCGTCTGACTTTGGCTTCCAGGCGCGGTCTGGAGGCCGAGCGAAGACGGGTTGAGGGAGCTGTTATTCTGGGTGGGAATGGCCGTCATGTTGAGCGGCGTGTGGACACCGGTCTGGATGTTGAAGTCGAAGTCGACGCCGATCCGCTCGAAGAAGGTGTCGTTCAAGCGGATAAACCGCACCTCGATCGTCACCTGGAGATCCTGCAGCCGGCGGAGCTGTTCGAGCAGGTCGGCGATTTCTTCGTGCACTTCCTGCGTCTGGCTCACGACGATGCTGAGGTTCGTGGCAAATTGTTGGATGGCGCCGGTGCCACCTACGGTGTTCCAGGTCGTCGGAGCGACCGTGTTTTGGATCAGTTCGATGAGCGACTGGAAGTCGGCCTGGCTGCCGCCGCCGGTCGGGGCGCCAAAGGGAATGGAAGGGGTCGAGCCCATCGTGGGGGCACCGCCCCCGGCCTGGAACTGTGCCAGCGATGCGGGATCGATGGCCGCATTCCCGCCCGCCCGGCTCACACCGTTGATGCCGACCGGAGGCGGGCCGTACTCCACAGACGCGTTGCCGTTCCTCGGAAGCCGGGAGTAGCCGTCGCGGAGGGCGCCCGTGATGCCGAGGCCATCGGAGGAGAAATTCGGAATCGGGATCACGAGATCGGCCACGGGGTAGGAGACGCTATAGACATCTCCCTTCACCAGCCGCGGGCTCGTCACCTTGAGTACCTCGTCCTTGACCACGCAATCGAGGTGGAGCGGTTCGAGCAGCAGCTTGAGAGCGCTCTTCAGCGAGATCGGCTGGTCGAGGGAGATGGTCACCGGCGTATCGCTGCGGACCGCCTCCTGTTCGAGGCCGACCATGTCGAGATGGATCGGCACGTCCGCCTGCTTGGCCAACGCGTCGAGAACGGCTGAGAGCGGCTGGTCACGGTGCGAAGCTTTCACCTTCACGCTCATCCGCTTTTGGATCTGCAATTCCGCAGGCGTCGCCCGGGCACGCCCTTCTGCCTGAAGTCGGGTGCGGTTCTTCGTCAGGTCTTCCCAGTCGCGGGTGGTCGGAAACTCGATCGGTCCGACGAAGGGAATGGAGGAACGGTCGGTATCCTCTGCCACGTCCAGAAAGCCGTCCCGCTTATCTCCCTCGATCGACTTCTGTGTGTCGAGACGGCGGATGACGCGGCTCTGCGAGAGCAGCTGCCGCACGATCGGGTTGTCGGGAGCGAGTTGGCCGGCTTTCTTGGCGACCGCCTCGGCCTCGGGAAACCGTTGGGTGTCGATGAGCGAGTTGTATTCGTCCACGAGCATCGCGAGGCGTTGATCGACCTCGACCTTCTGGGCCCGTTCGCGGTCGACGCGGGCGTCGATCTGTGCGCTTCGCCGCTCCATCTCGAGCTCGCCCCGTCGTTTGCCGGTTGATTCCTCGATGTCGCGACGGGCGCGTTCGATTCGCTGCTGGAGCTGTGTCCGGACCTTCTCGGGCACGGCCGGATCGGCGACCTTCGCAGCCGCTTCGTCGAGCAGGGCGAGCGCATCGGCGGGGGATCGCTGCGCCGTGCGTCTGGCCTCAAGTTGCTTGGCGGCGACTTCCGCCGAGATCCGCGCCACGAGGAGATCATCGGGCACAGGGGCTGCGACACCACTCTCGGCGGTCTCGCGGCCTGCCTTGGCAGAACCGTTCTCTGCCGATTGGGAAATCGCGTCTTGCATGATTCGACGGGCGGCGGCCGCTTCGGCGGTGGCTGCCGGGAGTTCCTCCGAGGCATCCTCTTGCGCCTGAAGCCCCTTCGGTGTGCCCAGACCCGAAACCAGGCAGGCGAGGCCGAGCATGACCACGAACACACGGCTTCGAATCTGAGCCGTGTGGGCCAGAAGGACTGGTTTGATGACCGACAGGTTGATCGCTCGTACCATTGATGCTGCTTCCTGTGCGCAGGACCGGTGTCGCAGGCGGGAGGAGTACCTGCCCCCGTGAAGGCGGGTCAAGGTCAGGTCGGGGCAGTCATGCCTCCCAGCCTTTCCAGGCTGCCAGAGTGGCCGTTCTGGCCACTTTTTCGCAGACGCGGCACACAGCCCATCCCTCGCGATGGGGGTGCTAGCCGTTGCGGGCCGGGTTTCCGACCGCGGTTGGCCCGGCGGCAAGGAGCGGTGATCGCCCGAGGACCTTTTCCACCGTGTCGAGCAGTTGATCAACACGAAATGGCTTAAAGAGCACGAGATCGATGCCCGCCTGGCGAGCCTTGACGATCGAGTGGCCCGGGTCGTATCCGAATCCGGTCATCAGCACGAGCGGCACGAGGTCTCGCAATTCGCGGAGTTTGACCAGGAGTTCATAGCCGTTCATGTCGGGCAGACGGATGTCTGCGATGATCACATCGTATGCCTCGGCGCCGCAGGCCCGCACCATCGATGCCGCCTCCGTACCGTCGCGGGCCGTTTCCACGGTGCAGCCATACCGTTCGAGCAGTGCATGCGCCGCAGCCCGCACCTGTTCGTCAGCATCCACCACAAGAATGCGGCGGCCTGCCAACGTCGGATGGCGATCGCCCTGTCGGCGTTGCGCGTGTGCCGAACTGGGCGTCATCTGCTCGCCCACTTTCTGGATTACCTGCTTGATGTCACGGGCATTGCGGAGAATTCGCTGCAGCCGCTCGACGACGTCGGCGTCGTGGCCGATGTAGCGCTCCATGACGCTGACGGCATCGTTCAGGATGTCATCCACCGGCAGCGCCACGGCACCATGGATGGCCTCGATGCTCTCCGCTGCGGTTGAGGCCTTCTCGGCCACGAGCAGTTCAAGCGTGTTCAGGGCGGCAGCGACGTCGCGAGAGAAGATTTCGAGAAATCGCAGGTCGGTGTCCGTGAAACCGCCTGGTTCCGGGCTCTCAACATTGAAGGTGCCGATGACCTGTTCGTGGAGCATGAGGGGCACGGTAAGCGAGCTTTTCGCCCCTTTGCAGCCCTCAAGGTAGAGCGGGTCTTTCGTGGTGTCGTTGCAGAAGTAGCTGCTGCCGGTGGCGGCGACGTAGCCGGTCACGCCGTTGTTTTCGGGACGCGCGTAGAGCACGCGAGTCTCTGCTGCGGGTTGCATGCCCACCGCGAGTAACGGCTCCAGGCGGCCCGTCTGACGATCGAGCAGCCGGATTTCGACAACGTCGAACTGCAACAGATCCTTCGAGTAGAAGAGGATGTTGCTCTTCAGCAGATCGATCCGTTCCTCGACGGTCATGTCGGCCAGTTCCGCCGGAGCGAGATCGGCGAGTTGCTGCCCCGCCTGATGGATCGCCGCGAGTTTCTGCTGTTCGAGGATGGTGTGCGTGACATCCCGCACCGCTGCCACAGCGACGGGACCGACTGCGTCGGCGGTGCCGACCGCAGCCTGCAGGTGAAAGTAGCGGTTGTCGGCGGTTCGCAGTGTCGCCGTCGTCGTGCGGCCCGTGGAGATCGTCACGGCGAAGAGGCCGGTATCGGTCCCCAGGATCTCGGGGCGGTCGAGAGCATCAAAAAAGTTGAGGCCCCGCAGGTCGGCCTTGTGGCACCAGTTCGCCAGAAGACCGTTAGACCAGACGATGGTGTTGTCGCCGCGAACCAGCGCGATGCCATCCGGAAGATGCTCCAGAACGGCCCCGGCATCGCATGCCCCAGGTGGGTTCTGGCTCATGGAGGATGGAACTGGATTGGGCACCAACGACCCTCCGCGCACCGGTCGAACACTCAAGATCAGTATAAAATCGGACGCTGGGCTCGCCAAATGCAGTGTCGCCGTTGCCGCGTCGGTCGCCAAATCTATACTCCCCGTATACTCTTGGACGCCGGCGGATGGCACCGATCCCGCCGTGTGAATCACCGGCATTGAATCCGGCGTTAAATACAGTGCAGCGAGGCAGTTTGTGACCGCGAACGACCCATCCCAATCCTTCTTTGCCCGGCACCAGTTTCTGATCTACCGGCTGTTCTCGTTGGCGGGCTTGATGCCGGTCGGCGCCTTCCTGGTGGTGCACCTCCTCACCAATGCCTCGGTGCTCGCCGGTCCGGGTGTCTTCCAGTCACGAGTGGACATGATCCACTCGCTGGGGCCGCTGCTCGTGCCAATCGAGTGGGCATTCATTTTCCTGCCGATGCTCTTCCATGCCGTGGTCGGGTTCGTGATCATCGCCAACGGCATGCCGAACGTGGGCTCCTACGCGTATGTGGGCAATGTTCGCTACACGTTGCAGCGGGCGACCGGCATGATCGCCTTCGTCTTCATCATCTGGCACATCACGCAGTTGCACTGGTTGGGAACTCCGTTCGGCGGCGGCAGGTTCGATCCACACCACGCGACCAGTTCCGCGGCAGTCGTCCTGCGGCCCCTGTTGATCACCATCTTGTACGCAGTGGGTATCCTGTCGACCGTGTTTCACTTTTCAAACGGCCTTTGGACGCTTGGCATCACATGGGGCTTGTGGACGAGTCCCGCCGCGATGCGACGGGCCAACTTGATCAGCATCATGCTGGGCGTGTTGTTGGGCGGTGCCGGTCTCGGGGCGCTGGGCGGCATGCGGCGAGTCGATGTCGAGCAGGCCAGGGCGATTGAAAATCGGATGGATGATGTGAAGCGGATGCTGGAAGGCGGTGAGGCCCCGCTGCAAGGCGATCCGTCGCACGGGCGGTCTCCAGCCGTCCACACGTCCGAACCGGCAAGCATCCCCGTCGTGCCCACGTCCGGATCCGCAGCACGCACCCCGTCAGGAGGTTGATCAACCTCTGGTCAACCTCTGATCAAACATGGCAAATCAAGGAGCCCGAGCATCATGGCACAACCCAGAGTCCTCGTGATCGGTGGTGGACTGGCCGGACTTTCCGCCACCATGCGACTGGCCGAGCTCGGCATCAACGTCGATCTGGTCAGCCTCGTCCCCGTCAAGCGATCCCACAGCGTCTGTGCCCAGGGTGGGATCAACAGCGTCAATTCGCTCACCCGGCAGCAGGGCGACAGCGAATGGAAGCACTTCGATGACACCGTCTACGGCGGCGACTTCCTGCAGCATCAGCCCCCCGTCAAGGAGATGGCCGACTGGGGCCCCAGGATCGTCGACTTGATGGATCGGCTTGGCGTGCCCTTCAACCGCACGCCAGAGGGTTTTCGCGATCAGCGACGGTTCGGTGGCACGCTCTTCAAGCGGACCGCCTTTGCCGGCGCCACGACGGGCCAGCAGTTGCTCTATTCGCTGGACGAGCAGGTGCGGCGCTGGGAGGTGGAGGGAAAGGTCAAGAAGTGGGAGTTCTGGGATTTCCTGGAGCCGGTGCTCGACGACGCGGGCCGATGCCGTGGCGCGATCTGCCAGGATCTCGTCACCATGCAGTTTCGCGCCTTCCCGGCGGATGCGGTGATCCTCGCCACGGGTGGCTGTGGCTTGCTCTACGGTCGCTCGACGATGTCGATGGTCTGCACGGGCAGCGCCGTGAGCAGGGCCTACAGGGCAGGTGCCTGGTACGGCAACGGCGAGTTCATTCAGGTGCACCCGACCGCCATTCCTGGTGCCGACAAGCTGCGGCTGATGAGCGAGAGCGCCCGCGGGGAGGGGGGCCGGGTGTGGGTTCCCAAGACGCCACACGATCCCCGCGATCCCCGGGACATTCCGGAGTCGGAGCGGAGCTACTTCCTTGAGGAACGGTATCCCAAGTATGGGAATCTCGTGCCGCGGGATATCGCCACCCGTGAGATCTTCGACATCTGCACCAACGAGGGGCTATCGGTCGAGAAGGATCGGCTCTGCGTCTATCTCGATCTCACGCATGTGCCGCGGGAGACGCTCGATCGCAAGCTGGGCGGCATCCTGGAGATCTACGAGAAATTCCAGGGTGTCGATCCGCGGGTCGTGCCCATGAAGATCTTCCCTGCCGTCCACTATTCGATGGGCGGTCTGTGGGTTGACTACGAAAAGAGCAGCTCGGGCGGTCTGGTAGAGGGTTCGCCGCGAAATCAGCAGACCAACATTCCCGGGCTGTATGCCATTGGCGAATGCGACTATCAGTACCACGGTGCCAACAGGCTCGGTGCGAATTCGCTGCTCTCCTGCATTTTCAGCGGATTGTTCTGTGCGCCGGGGGTGATCGCGGGCTGCGACGCCGGTGGCAAGAAAGCTGCGGAAGAGTCGTCGCGACTCTTCGAATCGGGCCTCCGCCGCGAAGAGGAGCGGCATCGGGCCCTGCTCGTGCGGACGGCCGGCGACGAAAACCCCTACGACCTCCACCAGCAACTCGGCAATCTCATGACCCGCGTGGCCACGGTGGTTCGCCGCAACGAGCAGTTGGTAGCCGCTTACGCCGAGGTCTGCTCGCTCGAGGAGCGGTGGAGGCGGTGCGCGGTGTCGGACTCGGGCAACTGGACAAACCAAAACGTGGTCTTCACGAAGTCGCTCGGCGACATGTTTCCGCTGGCGAAACTGATCCTCAAGGGTGCCCTGCAACGTGACGAATGTCGCGGAGCCCATTACAAACCAGACTTCGCGATGCCCGGCATCCATTCCACCGATCCGGCGGAGAAGCGGCGTGAGGCGGAGGCGTGGTGCGATCGCTTCGAGGCGAGCACCCGTCGTTGGCTGAAGTCGACAGTGGCCAAGTGTGGTCCGGAAGGCGAGCCGGAGATCTCGTATCAGGACATCGACACATCGCTGATGCCTCCCCGTCCACGGCTCTACGGTCTGGTCGGAGGAGAGGAGATCGAGGAGGTCTGGAAGGAGCGGCAACGCGCCGCGGGTGTCGGTGGTGATGCCCAGAAGGGGTCGCCGGCCTACGCCGGAGCAACGAGCTAGCAGCGGCATGACGGCGGACGGAGTGGCTTGCGTGGATCAGTGTGCGGTTTCCGTGTGCGGAGGAGCATCAAACGATGATCAGGTCAGTTGAATCAACCGGGCACCACGATGGTGGTCAGCAGTCGCAATCGCCGGACGTTGCTGGTGGCAATGGGCACGCTGATGCCGCGCCGCAGGTCGTGCGGGTGCGGATTCTGCGGCAGGACGCCCCCGGTGAGGAGAGCTACTGGGAGCGATTCGAGATTCCCTATGTCGCCAACATGAACGTCATCAGCATCCTCCAGCAGGTCGCCGCGCAGGCGAAGTCACGGGATGGCAGACGAGTGGCCCCGGTGGCGTGGGACTGCAACTGTCTGGAAGAGGTCTGCGGTTCCTGCACGATGTTGATCAACGGCCGTACGAGGATGGCCTGCTCGGCGCTTGTCGACCGTCTGCTCGTCGAGTCGGCCGACGAGATTGAATTGCGACCCATGTCGAAGTTTCCGGTGGTCCGCGACCTGGTCGTCGATCGCGGCAGGTTGTTTCATTCGCTCGAGAGGGTGAAGGCCTGGGTGCCCGTTGATGGCTCCTATGATCACGGCCCCGGCCCACGGATCGCGCCGGAGAATCAGGAGGATGCCTATCCATTGGCGACTTGCATCAGCTGCGGTTGCTGCCTGGAGGCCTGTCCTCAATTCACGAAGATCGAAGCGGTTCGTCGCGAGGACGAGTCTGCGGACGAGTTTGAGGCCCGAAGAAACGCCGCCTTCGACAAGGGCTTTGTGGGTGCCCATGCCATCAGTCAGGCGATGCTGTTCAACGGCCACCCCACTGGCAAAATGATCGCCGACGAGCGGTTGACGGCACTCACATCGCAGGGCGGCATCCAGATGTGCGGCAATGCACAGAATTGCGTCGCCGTCTGCCCGAAGAGTATTCCGCTGACCCGATCGATCGCCCGCGCCGGCCGCGCAGCAACGGTCTGGGCCATCCGGAAAATCTTCGACCGCTAGAGTGCATCTGGGGTATGTCGAGCGGCCCAAACCGCCGGGGTCGGTGACACGACTGTGTCCGCCGGCCAGCGGCGGACGGGCTCCGACTCGGGGGCAGGATAGCCCTACTCGCTTCGGCTTCCCCCGACCCCCGGCTCCCTTCGCGAGTCAAATAAGCCGCTACAGCTGACCGAGATGCGCCCGAGCGGACTAAGTCAGTAGCCGTCATGGATCCCGGCTTTGTGGATTCGGCGAACTGTACGTTCGTTACCGGGGGAATTCCCGGCTGTGTTTGCCGTGGCGAGGCCGTCGTGGTAGTTTTCAGCTATAAAATCCGGTCGTTTGCTGATTCGTGTTGGGGTCTTGTGCGCGGCCTGTGAGTATTTCAGAAGAGGATTACGAGTGTCTGTGAATGAGCGTGGTGACCCGCGGGCGGAGCAGGGGGACGGATTCCGTGAAGCATCTTCTGATGTGGAACGACAGGACGTCGGCAGTTCGGCCGGCAGTTTTCGCACGATGGGGCTTTCGCCCGCCACGATGGATGCCGTTGAGCGGGCCGGTTACACGACCCCCACGCCCGTACAGGCTGGGCTGATTCCACGGGCCCTGACCGGCATCGACGTTCTGGGGCAGGCCCGCACGGGCACCGGCAAGACGGCGTCTTTCGTGCTGCCGATCTTGGAGCGCATGCAGCATCCGGGCCGGGGTGGTGGGCCGCGGGCCCTGGTGCTCGTTCCGACACGGGAGTTGGCCGTGCAGGTGCGGGATGAGTTTGAGAAGCTGGCTCATGGTTCGAAAATTCATTGCGTGGCCGTCTACGGTGGCAAGCCGATCAAGGGACAGATCGACAAACTGGCAAAGCATCCCGCGGTGATCGTCGGTACGCCGGGCCGCGTGCTTGATCACATGAGCCGGGGCACGCTGTCGTTTTCGGCACTCGAGATCGTCACGCTCGATGAGGCTGATCGGATGCTCGATATCGGCTTCCGACCAGACATCGAGAAGATCCTCCGTCGCTGCCCCGAGAGCCGGCAGACACTGCTCCTCTCCGCGACGGTGCCTCCGCCGGTGGCCAAACTCGCCACCCGCTACATGCGGAATCCCGAAATCCTCGATTTTTCCGTCAACGAGTTGGCTGTCGAGACGATCGAGCAGGCCTATTTCACGGTCGAGCCGGTACGTAAGTTCGATCTGCTGGAACGGCTGCTTGAGCGGGAGGATCCACGGCAGGTGATCGTGTTCTGTCGGACCAAGCGGGGAACGGACAAGATCTTTGAACGTCTCTCCCGCCGCCGCAGTCGCGGCGCCGGTCAGGGCGGCCAGACCGACGAGGTGGCCTGCATCCACGGTGATCTTCCGCAGGGGGCGCGGGATCGCGCGATGAAGCAGTTCCGTGACGGTACGGTCCGCATTCTTGTCGCCACCGACGTGGTGGGCCGCGGCATCGACGTGTCGGGGGTATCGCACATCATCAATTACGACATCCCCGAGTTCTGCGACGACTACGTGCATCGGGTGGGCCGAACCGGCCGCATGGGCCGCGAGGGCGTCGCCTACACGTTTGTCAGTCCAGAAGAGGGGCCGCAGCTCACGCGTATTGAGATGCGGATCGAACGGCTACTCAAGCGGGATGAGATCGCGGGCTTCGAGGCGTTTGATCGCCGGCCCAAGACGGAACTGCCGCGGGTCGGGGTGGGCGAGAGTGGTCTCGCCGCCAAGGTCGGTGCTCTGGTGGCCGAAGAGGCCGCCGCGGAAGAAGCCGCTGCACCAAAGAAGCCGTCGGCGGCCGCGCTGCTCGGCAAGGGCAGGGGTCCGAAGCGGCACCGTCGTGCCCTCTGACAGGCCTTCGGGATCCTGCGGCGAAACTACGGACGTGATCCATGGAAGGAAGCGGCAAACAGTCGGGCTCGCCGGGCGGCAACGGTCGGAAACGAGCGCTGAAGCAACGGCTGGAGAGCCTCGCTTCGTCAGGTGTTTCCAGCCTGCCCAAGCAGCGGGCCGTGAAGAAGGCTCCGGTTGCCACCGGCGGCGGGGGGCGTGTTTCTGCCAAGGCGCCAGCTGCGGCCATTGGATCGCGCATTCGGTCACTCGACGTGCTTCGCGACGAAGTGGCAGCCTGCCGCCTCTGTGAGCCGCTGGCCAAAGCTCGCACGCACACTGTGTTTGGGGCGGGCCCGGCCACGGCGAGGATCTGTTTTCTGGGCGAAGCCCCCGGCGCCGACGAGGATGCGTCAGGCGAGCCGTTCGTGGGCCGTGCCGGACAGTTGCTCACGAAAATCATCGAGTCATGCACGCTCTCGCGGGAAGAGGTCTACATCCTCAATGTGCTCAAGTGCCGTCCTCCGGAGAACCGTCGGCCGCAGCCTGATGAAACGGCCAACTGTCGTGGCTACTTCGAAAAGCAGTTGGAGATCATCGCTCCGGAATTCATCTGTTGCCTGGGCACGACTGCCGCACAGGCACTGCTGCAGACCGATGAGACGATCGGCGCCTTGCGGAAGCGTTGGTTCACCTGGGGAACGGCGCAGGTCATCTGTACCTATCACCCCTCGTATCTCCTGCGGAATCCGCCAGCCAAACGCGAGGTCTGGGACGACATGAAACTGTTGATGGCCAAGATGGGCGTGCAGTTGTAGGGCCCTTTTTTTCCGGTTGAACCGGTTTTGCTGAAGAATCGGGCCCGAGCCATCCGAAAACGTGTGTGGGTGGTGGGGTGGGGAGCAGCCGCTGTTGGGGTCCGAGCCGTGACGCTCGGATGACGGGGTGAGGATGGGGCCGCGGGATATCCCGCGATTCCCGTTGTGCCCTGGGATTCCCGTCAGGGCTGTCGCTTCCGGTGGGATCCGGTGTGACCCGTGGGACGAAGGGCCCGCCATCTGGAAGGGACCGCATGGTTGCATCACGATTGAAACGGGTTCCGCGGTCACGGGCTTGGGCGCTGACAACGGCGGCCGCCCTCGGGCTGGCATCGGCTGGCTGCACGATGTGCCCCGATCCCTTCGACTATTCCGGCCCGGTACCGAACGGTTCGTCGCCGCAAAACGACTTCCGGGCGCGAAGCAACGGCATCCTGCCTTTGGGCGCATCCCCAAGGCCCTGGCCGCTGATCGTCAAGAACGATGGTCGGCCGGATGCTGGGCCAGATCACGATGAGCCGATACCCACCCTTGCCGACGACGACATCCCGGCGGATCTGCAGCAGACCGTAGCCGTTGTGGGAGAGTCGACAGAGGATTTCGGTGCGGAAGGCGAGCCTGAAGCAGAGCCCACCGACGCGGTGTCTCCCGCACTTGAGCCGGTGCCGGTCGCCGCAGAGCCGACAGACGCACCGCAGGAAGCGGTGGAAGTCACGCTTGAACAGGCGGAATCGGAAACCGAAGAAGCGACGGTCGTGCCCACGAATCTCCCTCAGTCCGAACCGGTGGTGACGACGGAGAATGGCGTCCCGTTTCAGGCTGGTGAGACTCCTGGCTGGCGTTCCCGCAACCGTTGAATCTCGCTACGGGATTGTCGGGTCAGGGGCGCCAACCGTCCGGCACGATGGCATCCTTCGGCACCACCGCGATCCCGTCACGTACGGTGAACCGGTCGCTGTCGGCCGACGAATCGCAACCATGGTCGTTGCTGATCCGTACGCCGCACCCGATCCGCACATTCTTGTCGACGATGGCGCCCTCGATCACGGTGCCAGCACCGATGCCCATTCTGGGCAGCCCCTTGGCGGCATTGGCAGCGATGTCATCTGCCGTCTCGAAGAAGTCGTTGCCCAGAATCACCGAGTTGCGGATCACCACGTCGCGACCGATTCGGCACCGCACTCCGATGACGCTGTTCTCGATCACCGCCCCTTCCTCGACGAGGCAGCCGTCGGAGAGCAGGCTGTGTCGCACCGTGGCACCGTCGATCCGAGATGGCGGTAGGAATCTGCCTCGCGAATAGATCGGTGCCTCCGGCATCGCCATGTCAAAGGGCGGAGCGGGACTGGCGAGATCGAGGTTGCACTGGTAGTAGGAGCGGATCGTGCCGATGTCCTCCCAGTAGCCGTCGAAGGGATGCAATTGCACTTTCTTGGCTCGGATCGAGGCCGGAAAGACCTCGCGGCCAAAGTCTTGATAGTCCGTTTTTGTGAGCAGATCGACAAGACAGTCGCGGTCGAATAGGTAGATGCCCATGCTCGCCATCAGGCTGCGACCCTGGGCCGGAATGCCCTGCCGCTCGATCCAGGCGGGATCGGTTCGCACCATGTCGAGTTCCGCCTGAGTCTGAGGTTTTTCGAGGAAGCCCTCGACCCGTCCCTGGCCGTCGAGCCGCATGATCCCGAGTGCCGACGCGGCATCCTCATGCACGGGAATCCCTGCGATCGTGACGTCGGCGCGGCTGGCCATGTGGGTGGCCAGCATGTCGGCGTAATTCATCCGGTAGAGCTGGTCGCCCGACAGAATCAGCACATGGCGGATGTCTGGCTGCTGCAGATAGCGGAGATTTTGGCGGACGGCGTCGGCCGTACCCTGGTACCAGCCCGCATTGTCGTTTGTCTGCTGGGCGGCCAGGATCTCCACGAAGCCGCCATTGAACGGGTCGAACGTGTAGGTCCGACGGATGTGGCGGTGGAGGCTCACGGAGTTGAACTGCGTCAGCACGTAGATCCGCTGCACGCCACTGTTGATGCAGTTGGAGAGCGGCACGTCGATGATGCGGTATTTGCCCGCCAGCGGTACGGCCGGCTTGGAGCGGTCGCGGGTGAGGGGATAGAGCCGGGTGCCGCGGCCTCCTCCGAGCACCAGAGCCAATACACGCTGCACGCTCATGATGGTCACGTCCTTGCGAATGCTAGTGCCTACCCGCCGGCCACCATGCTACGGGAAGCGGCGGCACTCGCCAAATGGCATCACTCTCACCCGGCTCACTTCAACACGAAATTCACCAGCCGACCAGCAACGGCGACAACCTTCGCGATCTCCCGGCCCGCGATGAGTTCCGCGATCTTCGGATCGGCCATGGCGGCCGCCTTCATCGCGTCGGCGTCGGCGTCGGCCGGCACCGTCACGCGGCCACGGAGCTTCCCCTGGATCTGGACCGGGATCTCGACGGTGTCATCCTTGAGCCACTGCGTTTCGACGGCGGGCCAGGCAGCGAGCGATACCGGCGCCGGCCGGCCCAGAATCTCCCAGAGTTCCTCGGCCAGATGCGGCGCAAAGGGAGCGAGTACCGTCACGAACGGCTCGAGGATCGCCCGCGGCCGGCGGTCGAGCGGCGTACAGAAATTCACAAACTCCATCATCCTCGCGATGGCCGTGTTGAAGGAGAGAGCCTGGATGTCCTTCGTCACTTTGTCGACTGTGCGGTGGATCTCACGGAGTTGTTCATCGGTCGGGGCATCGTCGCAGACCTGCGGGGCGATCGCGATCGATTCGGCCCGTTCGTCCACCACCAGCCGCCAGCAGCGGTCGAGGAACCCACGAACACCACCCACGCCGGCCGTGCTCCACGGTTTTGTGGCTTCGAGCGGCCCCATGAACATCTCGTAGAGACGCAGTGAATCGGCGCCGTGGTCGCGGACAACGCTGTCGGGATTCACCACGTTGCCGCGGCTCTTCGACATCTTGTAGGCCCGGCTCTCGACTCGGATCTTGGGCGCATCACGAAGCACGAAGTGCTCCCCCTGTTTCTCCACCTGATCGGCGGGCAACTTCACCGGGGAATCGCCCTCGGCCTGCTGTCCGGCCGTCACCCATCCACCCTTCACGCTTCGGTAGCCGGTGAACTCCATCTCGCCAAGGATCATCCCTTGGTTCACGAGTTTTCCAAACGGCTCGGGTTGCGAGACATGCCCGCGGTCGAAGAGCACCTTGTGCCAGAATCGGCTGTAGAGCAGGTGGAGCACGGCATGCTCTGCGCCGCCCACGTAGAGGTCGACCGGCATCCAGGCCTTCTCGATTTCGGGATCGAGAAAACGATCGGAGTTGTGGGGATCGAGGAAGCGGAGGTAGTACCAGCAGGAACCCGCCCACTGAGGCATGGTGTTCGTCTCACGCCGATAGCGCTTGCCATCCCGTTCGACGAACAGCCAGTCGGGACCCGACCGGCCGAGCGGTGGCTCAGGAGTGTTGCCTGGCCGAAAGTCGGTGAGTTCCGGGAGGCCCACCGGCAGATCGCGTTCGTCGACCGCGCGGATCGCGCCTGTGGGGCGGCCGTCGGCGTCGAGTTCGTGCAGGATCGGGAATGGCTCGCCCCAGAACCGCTGCCGGCTGAAGAGCCAGTCACGGAGCTTGTAATTGACCGCCGGCCGGCCGAGCCCGGCATCCTGAAGATCCTGCGACACCCGCGTGATGAACGTCCGTGTATCGAGGCCTGTGTAGGGGCCAGATGCCGTTGCCAGACCGTCCCCCGTGAAGAGTTCGCCGGCCGCCAAAGCGGTGGCATCGGCCGGCTCGACGACCGTGACCACGTCGAGCCCAAACGTCTTGGCGAATTCGAAGTCGCGATCGTCGTGCGCCGGCACGGCCATGATCGCGCCGGTGCCATAGGAAGCCAGCACGTAGTCAGCCACCCAGACAGGAACGGGATTGCCAGAGAGGGGATGCACGACGCACGTGCCGGTAAACACCCCCGACTTCTCGCGGGCCAGGTCGGTGCGGTCGAGGTCGCTCTTCCGTGAGGCCGCCTCGCAATACGTGCGGATCGCTTCGCGCTGCCCGGGGGTCGTCAGGCTGTCGAGCAATGGATGCTCCGGCGCAATGACCATGAAGGTCACTCCGTAGAGCGTGTCGGGCCTCGTCGTGTAGACGCGGAGGGCGTCCACGGGGTTTCGCTCAGGAAAACCGGTGTCAGTACGCTGCTTTTTCCATTGCTGAAAGGCGGTATCACCACCGGCAGTGGGCGGGATAAAAAAATCGACCTCGGCGCCCGTGCTCCGGCCGATCCAGTCGCGTTGTAGTTTCTTGATGCTCGCAGGCCAGTCGAGGCCCTCGAGTTCGCGGTCGAGCCGGTCGGCGTAGGCGGTGATTCGCAGCATCCATTGCCGCAGCGGAATGCGGACGACCGGATGGCCGCCACGCTCGCTGACACCACCGATCACCTCCTCGTTGGCCAGCACCGTGCCCAGCGCCGGGCACCAGTTCACTGGGGCCTCCGACTGGTAGGCGAGCCGGTGGGCGTCGCGATAGGCGGCGACGGCGGCCTCGCCCTGGCTCGCGGTGTCGGCGGGGATCGGGAGTTCCGCTATCGGCCGGCCCTTCTGGAGGGCTGTGTCAAACCAGGTGTCGAAGAGCTGCAGAAAGATCCACTGTGTCCAGCGAACGTATTCGAGGTCGGTCGTCGCCAGCACGCGGTTCCAGTCGTAGCTGAAGCCGAGCATCTTCAGCTGGCGGCGGAAGGTGTCGATGTTGCGTTCGGTGCTTTCCCGTGGCGGCGTGCCGGTGCGGATCGCATGCTCTTCTGCCGGGAGGCCGAAGGCGTCGAAGCCCATCGGGTGCATGACGCTCGTGCCCCGCATCCGTTCAAACCGGGTGACGATGTCGGTGGCGGTGTAGCCCTCGGGGTGGCCGACGTGCAGGCCGTCGCCGCTGGGGTAGGGAAACATGTCGAGCACATACTTCTTCCCCGCCCCTGGGAGCCGCGGCGTGGCAAAGGTGCCGTGAGTGTCCCACCAGGCCTGCCACTTGGGTTCGATCTGGGACGGCTGATAACGGGGCATCACGTGGGGTCCGGGGGGGCTGTGCACGGATCCGTGCACGAATCAGAAACGGGCGGAAAGCGGGCCGAACTGGTCAGCCCGGGTGGGGCCGATTCTAATGGCTTCCGGGGGACGGGCAACGAGCCCGCCCATAACCGCACTCCGGATCGACCCATGCCCATTCAGACCGGTTCTCCGATGGTGTTGCAGCGGCTGCTGCTGCGGGCGTGCCGCAGTGCCGGCAGCCGGCTCAAGATGGCCGACTCGCTTGGCACGCGGCTGACTGGCCGGGAAGCGTTGACCCGCATCCTGGCCGCAAAGAGCGTGCTCGATCGCGTGCTGGCGGCGGATGAAAAGATGGTGGGCGTGCTGCTGCCGCCCACGGCGGGGGCAGCGATCGTGAATGCGGCGCTGGCGCTCTCCGGCCGGGTGGCAGTCAACCTCAACTACACGGCGTCGCAGGCGATCGTGGACCTCTGCATCGACCGGGCAGGACTGAAGCACGTCATCTCGAGCCCGGCGTTTCTCAGCCGGGTCAAACTCGACGTAGGCTCGAAGCTGCTCGACGCCGGCGACCTGCGGAAGCGGCTCACCGCATTCGACAAGGTGAAGGCCTTCGTCCATGCCACGATCACACCGGTCGGACTACTGGACAAACTCCTCAAACTTGACCGGATCAAGCCCGACGACCTGCTCGCTGTGATCTTCACCTCCGGTTCTACAGGTGACCCGAAGGGGGTCATGCTCTCAGTCGAGAACGTCGGTTCGCAGGTGCGAGCCATCGACAGAGTCCTCCACCTTTCCCCAGCCGACGTGGCGTTGGGCGTGCTCCCCTTCTTCCACGTCTATGGCTACACGACCACGCTCTGGACTCCGCTGGCCCTCGAGCCCGGCGTGGTCTATCACACTGACCCTCGCGAGGCGCAGACGGTTGGCCGGCTGGCGCGTGAGTATCACGCCACGCTGCTGATGGCCACGCCGACCTTCCTGCGTTACTACACCCGGCGCACTCCGGCCGAGGATTTCTCGACGCTGGAGGCTGTCTTCGGCTCTGCCGAGAAGCTTCCCAAAGAAGTCTCCGACGCCTTCGAGAAGCGGTTTGGCGTACGGCCCAGCGAGGCCTACGGCGCGACGGAACTCTCGCCATTGGTTTCGGTCAATGTGCCTGTGTCACGGCACGTGCCGGGGCGGCCTGTCGATGCGAGAGAGGGCACGGTGGGCCAGCCGATCTTCGGCTGCCGCGCCCGGATCACCGAACGTGACAGCCTGAAGGAACTGCCCATCGGCGAGGAAGGCATGCTCTGGATCAGCGGCCCCAACGTGATGCAGGGCTATCTCAACCGGCCTGACCTGACGGCGAAGGCGGTGCGCGACGGCTGGTATTGCACAGGTGACATTGCCAAGCTCGACGCGGATGGTTTCATCACGATCACCGGTCGCCAGAGCCGGTTCTCGAAGATCGGCGGTGAGATGGTGCCGCATCTCACCATCGAAGAGGCGGTGAATGAGACGCTCGGCGCCGCCGAAGGGGAGTTGCTTGCGGTGGTGACGTCAGTGCCCGACGTTGCCAAGGGCGAACGACTGATCGTGTTTCACGTCCCGATTCCCCGGGATCCGGAAGAGGTCGTCAAGACGTTGATCCAGCGCGGCCTTCCAAAGCTCTGGGTGCCTTCAGCCGACAGCTTTGCCGAGATTGAAGAGCTGCCGATACTGGGGTCTGGGAAGCTCGACCTAAGGCGCCTGGGCGACATGGCAAGGCAGCGGTTCGCCGCCGAGAACGCCACGTGACGCCCGGCGGACCATCGTTGCCGCTGACGATTCGGCTTGGCCGGTCTGACGACATGCGGGCCGAGATTGTGCTGCAGTTCGCCTGTGATCATGGGGGCGTCGGCGAGCGACTCCAGTTGGATGGCACGCTTGTGGGCCCACGCCGCGGCCGCGACATGACACTGCCGACGACCGTGAAGCTGGTCGACATCACAGGTGATCGTCCAGTCGATGCGGCCGCGGGGCGGGCCCTTGCGCGGGGCGTGTTCACAGAGCCCGCCTACTGGACGCCCGAGCTTCCCAACCTCTATCGGCTGCAGGCCCGAGTGCACCGTGGCGACCGCACCGTCGCGGTCTATGACGAGATGATCGGCCTGCGGCGGCTCGGGGTGCGGGGCCGGTCGCTCTGGTTGGAAGGCCGCCGCTGGGTGCCGCGTGGGCTGACGATTCCGACGACAGGCTTCGATCCAGTGTCGCTGCGGAGCCTGTCCGCGGCCGCCGTGATCGATGATCCTACCGAAGAGATCTGTGCGTTGGCGGATCAGGCAGGTGTGGCGATCGTCGCGCGGCTTCTAGACGCGGATCGTCAGCCCCTGGAAGCCACTCGTGTGGCCGAACGCATCGCCGCCTGGTCACTGCATCCATCGGTGGTGCTGGCGGTGGTGCCGCGGTTGGCGTCCGACGAGCAGTCAGCGGCAATCGTCGCCGTTGCCCGGCCGCTGAAGGGCACGATGCTCATCGGCCAGGAGGTCGACGGCACGCAGTCGCCTGATGCGGTGACCGGGGCACTCGTCGACATGGTCGACTGTCTGATCGTTGATCTACCCCGCGATGGCCTGCCGCACGACGCGTGGCGGTCAGGCGGATCGTGGCGAACGGACGGGACTCCGACGGATAAGCCTCCGACAGAGAAGCCATTGCTGGCCCAGCGGGCCGTGGCCACGGGGACCGCAGCGGAGCACCGGCAAGAGTGCGATCGATTCCAGGCTTCCCTGGCGGCCTGGGGGCTCGCCCGTGGAGCCGGGCAACTGCCCTGGGACTGGGCGGGGTATCTCTCCGCCGCGTGGTAGCATCAAGCTCCATGCAGGCCTTCGACCCCGATCGCTATTCCCGGCAGGTTCGCTTCGCTCCCCTCGGTGCCGATGGGCAGGCGCGTCTTGCCGCGGCCCGCGTGGCAGTCGTCGGCTGCGGGGCGCTCGGCAGCGTGGTGGCCATGACGCTCGTGCGTGCGGGTGTGGGCTTCGTGCGGATCATCGACCGCGATGTGCCCGAGCTCTCGAACCTGCCTCGGCAGGTGCTCTTCGACGAGGCCGACGTGGCCGCCGGAGTTCCCAAGGCTGCGGCCGCAGCCGCTCATCTGCAGCGGATCAATTCCGCCGCGGAGATCGAGCCGGTGGTCGCCGATCTCACTCCGGCCAGCGCTGCGGCGCTGCTGGGGGGCGTCGATCTCATTGTGGACGGGACCGACAATTTCGAGGCCAGGTTCCTCATCAACGAGTTTTCCTGCCGCCATGGCATCCCATGGATCTACGGCGGTGCGATCGAAGCGGAGGGCCGCGTCATGACCGTGCTGCCTGGGAAAACCGCCTGCCTGCGGTGCCTCATCCCGGAGCCGCCGGCACCCGGCGTGATGCCGACCTGCGACACGGCAGGCATCATCGGGCCAGCTGCGGTCGTGGTGGGGGCAATAGAGGCTGCCGAGGCGATCAAGCTACTCGTCGGCGCGACCGATCGTCTGGGCAACCGACTGCTGGCATGCGATCTGTGGGAGGGAGTCTGGCGGTCGATCGATCTCTCGTCGCTCGCCGAGCACGGCTGCGCCACCTGTCGCTCAGGCGACTTTCCCTGGCTGGAGGGAAGACTGGGCACGCAGGCGGCTGCGATCTGCGGTCGTGACGCAGTGCAGGTCGCGTCGCCGGTCGGCGTCACTATCGATCTGGCCGCGCTAGCGGCCCGGCTCGGGCCGTTCGGGGCCGTGACGGCGAACCCATGGTTGGTGCGTGCTGAGGTCGAGCAGGGGATCCAGTTGTCGGTATTCGCCGATGGCCGGGCGATCGTGTCCGGCACGCGGGAGGAATCGAAGGCCCGGGCGATTGTCGCCCGCTACGTCGGAGCGTGAGACCACGCGTTCGTCGTGATGGCCGGGGCTCTACGATCGGCCCATCCATGACTGGAAGCGGCCGCCGGGATCGCGTGTCGAGCGGATCTGATCGAGGCGGGTCATGTTGGGCTGTGCCGCGAAGGGAGCGGAACGTTGGCCTAGATTCTCGTCGGCCAGTTGGATACCGACGCTCCAGGGATCCCATTCCCGCACCCTGTCCGCGGCCCAGTCTGCATAGAGCGGGTCGTCGGCCTCGTGCTTCCACTCACCGTAGAGTGCGATGTAGGTCTTCGCCTCCAGCGAGTAGGCCATCGACGGTCGCGACGGCGGCGGAGACCAGTTCAGCCAGAGCATGTGGCTGGGCGCGGGGGGTAGTGTGGCAGCGACCTTCAGCAGGCCCGGCATCAGGTGATCGACCGATGCGTTGGTCCACATATTGTCGACGCCCCAGCGCATCCCGTTGGGATAGTGCGTCATCACCAGGTCGTACATGATCTTCAACGGCGCCGGGAAGAGTGGCGAGGCCAGGCCCGACTTCGCACGCAGCGGGCAGTCGAGGAGGAAGGCCACGTCTGCCTTGGCGGCTTTCCTCGAGTCGGCCATCACCGTGGCATGCACCTCAATGCCGGGCTCGCCAATGGCGAGCGCCTTGCGGCTCATGATCAATTGAAACTCGACAGTGTTCGGGACCGATGCCCCGACAGCGTCGGTCCAGCGGAAGACATCCTCCAGGTGCGACATCCTGTAGACGTGGGTGACATTGCCGATGAACCGCGGGCAATCGTGGAGCTTCAGATGAAACCGCATGACCACACCGAAGAACCCCGGCCCGGCTCCTCTCGCCGCCCAGTAGATGTCGGCGTTCTCCTCCTCGCTGGCATGCACGAGCGATCCATCGGCCATCACGACGTCGAGTCCGATCACGCTCTCGCAGGCCATCCCCAGGGCGCGGCTGTTCCAGCCGAAGCCGCCCTGCAAGAGATAGCCCCCGAGGCAGACGCCCTTGCAGTGGCCAGCCGGAAAAAAGAGGCCATATTTCTTCAGGGCGCCGACCAGCATGGAGCCTCCGCAGCCGGGGCCGACGATCGCCCGCTTGTTGGCGGCATCGATCTCGACTCCCTGCAGCCGGGAGGCGTCGATCAGCATGCCCCCTTCACGGATGTGATTCTGGGCCCAGCTGTGTCCGCCGGAGCAGATGCTGACCTTGAGGTGTTCGCGTGCCGCCCGTTTCACCGCGGCGATCACGTCGAAGACATCATTCACCTGCACCAGCACCTTCGGCCGATGCCCAGGATCGCGACTGTTGAAGCTCGTGGCCAAGACGGCCTGGTCGAAGCCCGGGTCTTCCCGGTGCAGAGTGACGCCTCTGCTTGATGTGGATTTCATGCCGTGGCTCCGGTGGTCGACACTAGAGGGATGCCTGTGGGCCGAACGCCGCGTAGATGTCGGGCAGAATGGCGGCGAGATGGTTCATTTCCTGGGCGCAGTGCACGAGCAGGTCGCGGGCCTGGCCGCTTGTTGGCCCGGCGATCTGGCTGATTCCGCGACCGATCGCCTTGCCAATCGTCGTGTCCATGCCCCGAGGCGCAATAAAACCGCCCCCCATCCAGAAACGTGACCGCATTTCCGATCCGCCCGCCACGGGCCGCACGTAATGCACCAGCCATCCGGCGTCGAATTGAGGAAACTCAAGGCCCGTGCGGGCACAGATCGCCGTCGCCTCTGAGGCGGCCAGTCGCGACTCGTCGATGCCGATGCTGGCGGGAGGCACGAAGCTGATCGCACCGCTGATCTTGCTGGAGCCGATGTATTCCACGATGTGCGACGTGCGGCCGACGTAGTGCGTGAGGTCAGACCGGTTGTCGCCCCAGACGGCATGGACGTGTGCTCTGGGGTGCCAGAGTTTGTAGCGCAGGGAATCGCTGCCGTGCCAGGCAAACCACCAGTCCCACATCGCGGGCGTCACTCCCGGCATCAGCGTGCGGACCGACACGCGAATTTCCCTGTCGTCACAAATAGAGTAGCCCGTCTCCACTAGCCAGTCGTCGGCATGGAGCAGGGTGCCGGCGGCATCGAACCCGGGCATCAGTTCACCACTGACTCCCCCGACGAGGACGGCCTGCTGCACATGGTCTGGCAGTGGCCGCATCTGCTGGCTGAAGAACCGAGAATAGGGGCTCTCGGCCAGTTCGGCGGCCGAATAACCGATGGTCTGGGGGGCGTGCGATCCCATTGGAAACAGCCTTTTACGGGTGAGAGAGGGTCCCCGCGGCACCCCCCGGAAATTGTGCGCAAAAAACTTGCTGTGGCAGGAACGGAGTGTATGTTTTGTTAATTATTAGAGCTAGCGTTCTGGTTTTTTGTTGCAGAAAGGCTTTTTCAATGGTTCGCCGCACCGGGTTTCGATCGGCTTTTCCTGTCCGCAAGCATGCCGTCCGTGTGGCCCGCCGGGCCAGCAGGCAGTTTGATCTGGAGCAGCTTGAGCAGCGGACGGTGATGGCGGCAGAAAACGTTATTTTCCCTACCGCATATGCATCCCAGCAGACAGATCTGCGGCCGTTGGATGTAATCAAGAGCCAGAACGGCCTGCTCGAGGCCAACGTGAAGATGGTCACGGCAGGCTTCGACTCCAATCCGATCCTCTACGGCGGACAGGAAGTCTACAGCAGCCTCCCGGATGATGACCGTGACTACAACTCCTACGCAATGGCCTATCAGTTCGATGCCTACGGCACGAAATACTCAGCCGGCTTTCCGGGCACGATGCTGCAGATCAACAGCGGCGACACGCTCAAGCTTCATCTCATAAATGATCTTGCCGGGGACAACGATCCCTCTGATCCGGTCTTTACGACCAATTTCCACTACCACGGCTCGCATACGCCTGACCTGAGCCAGGGGGACAATGTCTATGTCCATATCAAGCCAGGCGAAACGGTGGACGTTAACATTCCGATCTCCACCTACGAAAATAGCGTGGGTGCCAACTGGTATCACCCACACGTGCACGAGGAGACCAAGCCGCAGGTTGAGGGTGGTCTGGCTGGCATGATCATGGTCGGCGATCCGCTTGAGCCGTGGCCACAGTACAAGGACGAACTCAAGCAAGTGAACATGACCCTCTCGGAGGTCAATATCTCCGTCGATGGCAAGTACAAAGTGATGACTGGTACTGACAGCAGTTCTTATTATGGTGACGGTTACACCACGGGCTGGCAGAAGCGGGTCAACGGCCAGATGAATCCGATCATCCGCGTCCGCCCCGGTGAGACGCAGGTCTGGAACATGGGCCAGTTCGGGGCCCGCGGCGCCACGAACTTCGTCATCGCCGACGACAACCTGCAGAACCCCTGGTCGGCCACGATCCTCTCCAGGGACGGGGCCAGTGCGTTCGTCCACCCCTACACCGTGGAACTCGGCGCGAGTGAACTGCGGATGAATGACATCTCCGCGCTCACCGTGCTCAGCCCGGGCAACCGTATGTCGATGGCGGTAACCGCCCCCACGACCCCGGGCACCTACTACTTCATGGACGGATGGGGCGGCGAAGAGGCGAGACTCAACGCAAGCGGCACTGGCTACTACTACGTGCTGGCCACCCTCGTCGTCGAGGGAGATGCCGTCACCACTGACACGCCAGTGTTTGCCCCCCAGATGGCAGATCCGCTCTGGAAGGCGACGCCGGACGTCACTCGCACGTTCTCGCTAGAGCAGTTGCCCACCATTGATGGTATTGATCCCGACACAGGCAAGCCGATCGTCAACATCGACAATTTCTACGTCAATGGCAAGAAGTTTGGCGAAGGCGTCATGCCGCAGCTTGAGATCGGCACGATCGAGGAATGGACGATCCTCAATGCAGGCCCGCTCAACCATCCGTTCCACATCCATCAGGGTGTGTTCATCGTCACGAAGATCAACGGCTTCCCGATCGAGCCCGACAAGATCTTCCCGAATGCCAATGCCGCCAACTACGTCTCGCCGCTGGACGTGGACATGGTGCCGGCGTTCGGCAGCATTACCATTCGATTCCGGGTACTCGACTTCCCTGGCAAGTACGTCTTCCACTGCCACATCCTCGAGCATGAGGACGAGGGGATGATGTCGCCGGTCTTCCAGTTCGGCAACACCGAGGGCCTGAGGCTGGGCCTTGGCACGTCGTCGCCATCGACGCTCGTTCTCAACGGCAAGGGCAACACGGTCGGCACGATTCGGGCCTTCCCCAATTACCAGGGCCCTGTGGTGACCGCCTCCGGCATCGGCACATCGACCGAGAGCAAGCAGACGCCCCCGTTCGCCGGGACAGCCGAGCAGATCAATGCATACTTCAAGACCCAGATCACCAAGGAGACGATGGCCTTCGGCACCGGGGCAAAGGCCTCGCTCGTAAAGGTCTACGAGAACGGCTCGCTCAAGCCCACGGCCGCCTTCCGTGCCTTCAAGGGCAAGGCCGGCGTCGGGGGTGTGAGCCTGGCGGTGGGAGCGCTTGGTGAGCATGGCACCGTGAACATCGTCGTCGGCTCACGGACTGCCGGCGCCGCCAATGTCCGTCTCTTCGACGCCAAGGGCACGCTGCTTCGTGAATTCAAGGGCGTGCTGCCCGGCAGGTTTCCCCACGGCGTGAACGTCGCCGTGGGTGACGTTGACGCCGACAACTACGACGACATCATCGTCTCCGCCCGTGCTGGCCGGGAGGCGATCATCACCGCGCTGAGTGGCCGTGATATCGTCAACGGCGTCGCCGATCCCGAGAAGTGCTTCACGTTCGTTGCTCCAGGCGGAAGCCGCGATGGCGTCAAGGTAGCCGTCGGCTTCGCGGCACCCTCGACGGTGCCAAGCTACAAGCCGAACCTGATCACGACACCGGAAACCGGCCGGAATGTCGGCACGGTGAGTGTGTGGAACATGGCGGACATCTGCCACTGCTCCACGCACGGAAGCCACGCCATGTCGGGCATGGCCGCGATGGAGGAGACCACTGTCGACGCTCCCCCCGTGCCCGTGGCAACGTTCCGTCCCTTTGGGGCCCGACGCGGTGCCGTGAATCTCGCCACCACCTACCAGAGCCAGTTAGGCGGGCAGGCCCAGGCGGTGGTCGCGGCCTGGCAGACGCCGCGTGAGGTGGCCTTCACGGCGATCGGACTCGACAACAAGCCGCAGACGGTAAGACGCAGATTTTAAGCTCATTTTTTCGAGGTAGAGTTCGGGAGAGGGTTGTACCGTGGGTTGCCCGGCCGGAAAGGGCCAATGAGCTTGCCATGAGATCCGCAATCACCAAGACACGCCACCAGCCAATGCACGGCTTCACGCTGGTTGAGCTTCTGGTCGTGATCGCGATCGTGGGCACTCTGATTGGCCTGCTCGTGCCTGCGGTGCAGCAGGCTCGCCAGGCTGCGGCTCGCAGCCAGTGTCAGAGCAATCTGCGGCAGATCGGCATCGCGATGCTCAGCTATGCCGATGCCCGTCGCGGGTTTCCATTTGCGTCGGGAAGGCCGCGGCCCGGCACGGTGGCCCATCTGGAAGGCGCGGTGGAAACCGGCATCGACTACATCCGGCCACAGTCGTGGGCCATTGCCATCCTGCCCTACATCGAGGAGGGGGCGTTGGCGAGCATGTACGACTCCTACTGCCTCGCCTGTCCTCCCGAAAGCCAGGAGGAGAGCATCGTGGCCGCCAGCATCAGGATCTACAACTCGGGCTCGAAGATGAAAGGAGCCGTCGATTTTGCGGCGCTCATTGGTCCCGGGCCCGCGTCTCCCGATCCGGCCCATCGCCTCGACGGGTGGTTCTACAGCGCGAGCCCGCCGACAGCCGACTTCAGCGGCGTCCTGATCCCTGAGGGCCTTGGCTGGAACGATGCCACCGGGGCGTATACGACATCGATCCGCAACAAGCCGATTCGGCTGGCGGACATTACCGACGGCCTATCCAACACGCTCGTCCTCGCCGAATGCAACGACTACACGGTTGATGGCGGCGGCACGTGGACTCAGTCTCGCTATTCATGGCCCTACATTTCCGACGTGGGCCGCTACACGGGCTTCGGAGCTGGTAGCGGGGCCTCCCCGCTCGAGACCTCGCTCAAGCCTCGGTCGCGTCTCCCAGGAGGCGTGTTCCAGGTGCTGTCTAGCGACGGTGGCGTGCGGTCCGTGGCCGAGGGCATTTCGGCCACGCTCCTGCAGTCGCTCGCCAGCCGGTCGGGAGGCGAAGTCGCCGCGATCCCGTAAATGGGGACGGGACTGATTTTTCGGCCGCCACAGGAAGGTCCAAAAATCAGTCCCGTCCCCATTTTCAGCCGCCGGTTGCGGCTTCCATGATCTTCTGTTCGGTCGCCTCGGCCCGTGGAAATTCCGCAGTCAGCCGGCCCTCGGCGAGCACGATGATGCGGTCGGCGAGCGTGAGCAGTTCTGGGAGTTCGCTCGACGTGAGAATCACGCCGAGCCCATCGCGACAGAGCCGGTCGATGAGCGCGTAGAGTTCGGCCTTCGCCCCGACGTCGATGCCTCGTGTGGGGTCGTCGAGCAGCAGGATCGCGGGCTTCGTGAGCAGCCAGCGGCTGATGATGCACTTCTGCTGGTTCCCACCGGAGAGGCCCGTGATGGCGGCGTGCGGCCCCGGCGTCTTGACGCCCGTGTCGCGGATCGGCCCGGCCACGAGTTCCTCTTCTCGCTGCCGCGAGAGCAGTCCACCGCGGAGAGCCTCGGAGAGGCTGCAGAGGCTCACGTTGCCGGCCACGTCGAGATCGGGAAAGAGCCCAAGCCGCTTGCGGTCTTCCGTCACCATCGCGATGCGGGCGTCGCACGCCTCCCGCGGATGTCGATAGTGAACCGGCTTTCCATCCAGCCGGATTTCGCCGGTCCAAGTCGGCTCGCCAGCGCCGAAGATCGTCTCCAAAAGCTCAGTGCGGCCGGCGCCCATCAGGCCCGCCACGCCGAGAATTTCGCCGGCGTGCAGATCGAACGACACGTTGGAGAGCCGATAGCCCCGCGGGTGATCCGGCCAGGGGAGCGTGAGGTCGCGAACCTCGAGCAATGTCGGGCCGCGGGTGCGGGCATGGCGAAAGTCATGGTCGGCCAGTTCGCGTCCCACCATCCAGCCGGTGATCTGGCGGGGGCTCGTGTCAGCCCGGTCAACCGTGCGGACATGCTGGCCATCACGGAGGACGGTGATCCGATCGGCCAGCCGAAACACTTCGTCCATCTTGTGCGAGATGTAGAGGATCGTGGTGCCGACAGCCAGCAGTCGCTTGATCGTGCGTTCGAGCCTCGCCGATTCCGACTCGGTGAGGGCGCTGGTCGGTTCGTCCATCACCACGATCGACGCCTCGAGCGACAGGGCCTTGGCGATCTCCACCAACTGCTGGTCGCCCACCCGCAGGCTGCCTGTCCGCGTGGCCGGCGACACCGGGCATTCAAGCATGGCGAGCAGCCGGCCGCATTCGTCGTGCATGCCGCGGTCGTCGAGCAGCCCGAGGGCGGTGCGTTTTTCACGGCCGAGAAACACGTTGGCGGCCACCGAGAGATCTTCCACGAGCGCCAGCTCCTGGTGGATGATCGCAATCCCGGCCTGCTCGGCATCCCGCGTGCCGGCAAACCGCACCGGCCGCCCGGCGATCTCGAGGTCACCCTCGTCGGGCTGGTAGACGCCCGATAGGATCTTCATGAGCGTGCTCTTGCCGGCACCGTTCTCGCCACAGATGGCGTGGAGTTCGCCACGGCGGACCTCGAGTGTCACATCGGCAAGCGCCACGACACCCGGAAATCGCTTCGTGATGCCCCGCATCACGACAGCCTGCGTCGTCGCGTCTCCCATGCCGGTAGTATCAGCGGCTGCTGTCATGCTCGCCCTCGCGTCATCAGGCAGTCCGCCGCGATTCCCAGAGCCGCACCAGCCCCAGCAACACAGCCGCTCCGACGCCCGCGGCAATGCCGGCGCGGCTACCGGCCGTCATCGACACGATGGCACCGCAGAGAACCGCCAGCGTGGGGATCGCACTCAGTCCCAGAGCCCCCGGCAGCAGCTGGCGGCCACCCTTGGCGAGTTGGCCGAACTGCGCGAGCGTGACAGCGATCACCACCACGATGCCGACGATCAGTCCTTCGTAGACGTCGGCTCCCGTCTTGATGATCTTCGATACCGCGTCGATCACGACCCGCAGGAAGATCGTGCCGAGTACCGTGCCGGGCACCGTGCCGACCCCGCCTGCCAATGAGCAGCCTCCCACGACGGCCGCGGCGATGGCATTGAGTTCATGGCCGCGTCCCTGATTCACCGGCGCGGCCACCGATTCGTTGGCCATGTAGAACAGTCCCGCCAGCGCCGCCGTCATGGCGCCAAAGCAGTAGGCGAACCATTTGACGTTATCGGTGCGGATGCCGGCGAGCCGTGCGGCCTGTTCGTTACCCCCGAGCGCGTGGAGATGCCGGCCGAGGACCGTCCGCGTGAGCAGAAGCCAGGTGACGATCGCGAGCACGCCGAACACTGCCACCGGAATCCAGACGTTGTCGCGGACTGTCTTGAAGAACGGGTCGGAGATATTGATAAGCGCACTTTTCGTGGGGGTGAGCGCCGCAGTGCTGCTCTCGCAGAGAGCCCGGGCAAAGCTCCGCAGGCCCACGAGGGTCGCCAGCGTGGCGATGAACGGGGGAAGCCGCACGGAGGTGATCAGCCACGCATGGAGGGTGCCGACGAGAAATCCAACCAACAGGCTCGCGGCACAGCCGGCGGCTACGGCGACGGCCCCGACCGGCTTGAAGCCCATCATCTGGGCAGGGGCGAGGGCCAGCATTGTCGTGGCACAGACGGTGCCCGAGAGCGCGATCATCGATCCTGCCGAGAGGTCGATCCCGCCGGCGATGATCACCACGGTGGCCCCAAGGGCAAAGATGCCGAGGAGGGCCGTGTTGCGGGCGATGTCACGCACGCTCTCCAGCGGACGGTCCCAGTAGCTGTGGTTGGCGTCCACCAAGGCCGTCACCGCGATCGCCAGCACGATCGCCAGCACGAGCGCCCATTCACCCGGGCGGAGGAGGAAAGACGGCCTGTGCGAGGCGTCCGGCTGTGGCATGGCTGGGCTCCGGCTGGAGGATGCTCTGGGGGCGGCGAGCCTGCGTCAGGAGCTCGACAGGCCGTACTTCGCCAGCCACTCGCGGAATGCCGGCAGCGGCATCACCTCGACGTTTTTTGTTTCCAGCTTCTCGCCGCTGAGTGGCGACTCGCCAGCCGGCACGATCAGCCGCAGTCCCGTGGCGTAGATGTCGCCATCGGGCTCACCCCGCCGCGGAAACATTTCCTTGACGGTCGCTTCGTCGCCCGTATGCATGGCACGCAGCAGGCGGACGGTCTGGACACCCATTTCAAAGGGGTTCTGCACCACCATGGCGTCGATCTTTCCTTCGGCCATATGGTTCAGGGCTGCCGCCTGAGCGTCGAACGTGATGATCGTCAGCTGGTCGCGAACGCCGCGCTCCATGGCGACTTCGGCAATGGCCGGTGCGTTGTAGGCCCAGATGCCGACCAGCGACACCAGGTCGGGGTGGTTGACCAGGGCGGTGCGGACGTTGTCGCGGGCCTTGGAGAGGTCCATCTCGTCGCTCATGCGGTCGACTTCCTTGAAGCCGCCGCCGACCGCTTCCTTGAAGCCGTTCATGCGTGCCCGTGCGTTGTCGTTGTCGGTGAAACCGGCGAACTGCACGTAGCCACCGGATGACTTGCCACGGCTTTCGAGGAGCGTCTTGGCCGCGGTGCCGAGCAGCCGGCCGCCGACCACGTTGTCGGTGCCGATGTAGAAGGGCCGCGCGTCGCGAAACGTATCCCGGTTCACGTCGCTATCGACCGTGATCACCTTCACGCCCTTGGCGGCAAGGTTCTTCATCTCTTCGACGATCGCCACATTCTCGGCCTGGATGACGGAGATCGCGACGCCAGCAACGTCAGACTGGCTGCCGAGTTGCCGGAGTTTCTCAATCTGGCCCTGTGCGGTGCCATTGTTCTTCTCCATCACGACGCGGAGCCCCTGCGACCCGACGTCGAATTGCTTCCCGCCTTCGATCAGTCCGGCGTTGCACGCATCCCAGAAGGGATCGTCGCCGTTGGTGATGAAGATCAGCCGCTTGGGGCCCGACGAGCCACCAGCTGCTGCGGTGTCGCCAGCGGCGGGAGTTGCAGCGCCGGGAGCAGTCGCCGGCTTGCCGGAGCAGCCGGCGATTGCGAGCGGAAGCACGCCTCCCACAAGCAGGAGGGCCGCCCAACAGCGGCGAGAGACGTTCACGTTGTGACGATGCATGAGCAGGCTCCCAAGTGGCGGGCCAAGGATCTCACTGCCGAGGGGCCGAAACGCATCGGTGATTCCCGCCCAGCAGCTTTCTGAAAACCGTTTAGAAAGTCAGGAAAGCAGACGGTCAGTAGCGTAATCCATTCTTCCGCACGTGTACCAGTGGGGTCGCTTCAGGGCCGGTGCCGGCACCGACCACGCGGGCCAGAATGATCACATGGTCGCCCGTCACGCCGCCGCCTCCGCCAGCCTGTGTCACGGCCTGGCATTCAAGCCAGGCGCTCGCATCGGCGATGACGGCGGTGCCCGAACCAGAGCGTTCGATGCGGAGGCCGTCAAAGGGATTCTCACCCGGGCCAGCAGGGCGTCCAAACCGGGACACCAGCGACCGCTGCGATTCCCCCAGCACGTTGACGACGAACGGCGTGCACTGATCGATCGCGGCCAGCAGGTCTCGCGATGTGCTCACCGCAATCGTGATCAGCGGCGGCACGAATCCGCCCTGCATGATCCAACTCGCGAGCATGCCCCGGTCCGTCGCGTCGGCATCGTTCTCCGCTGCCCGCCATGTCACCACGAACAGTCCGCTGGGGATGCGTCCCAATGCAGCGGCAGTGGCCTCGGTATCAACTGGTTCATTCTGGGCGTTTGGCTGCGGTTGCGTCATTGTCGTTGTGGTGTGAAAAGGCGTGGGCTGGGCGTTTCAGAAATTCTCAGGATTGCCCTGTTTTCCTCGGTGAACTGCGTGACATGAATCGCAGGGGCATAAGTCGTTTCAGCACGCTTCCTACGCTGGCGGAATCCACGCTGTGATGCCGATCAATCTGTGGCTGTCCGCTGCGTGGAACTAGAGTGTCGCAGTGGTGGTCACGAACCGCAACCCGTGGCCGGTTATCTGGTTTCATCTGTCGCTGTGCCCGCTCACACTCTCCCGGTGTTCATTGCTGCTCCGCATCCGCCCACCGACCGGTCCGTCGCGGTGCTGTCCTGCGCCAAGCGGCCCGTCGCGCCGTCGTCTGACGGGGCTGTGCGCAGCGGTGCTCGTCATGGCGGTCTTGCCAGGCCTACTGACGCCGGCTCCCAAGGCAGCCGCCGACCTGGTGTGGACGTCCGGACAGGACGACGCTGGCGGGAGCTACACGATCCCCGCGCCGCAGCAGGAGCCGGCTCCTGCCGGCGAGCCGGGCGGCGGACCGCAGCTGCTCCCACTGCCGTCAACGCAGCCCCGTGGGCCGGTCATCCTCGACGTGCCCTACGAGGAAGCCCCTTCCGCTCCGGATGAATACCCGTTGCCGGGTGCCGGATTTCCCGAGGGGTTTGACGACCTCTGGGCAGCGAGGCCGTGGTCCTGGCAGATCATGCCCAACAACCTGATCTACACGAGCTACCTCGCCGGGCCGAAGGAACCGCGGATCGGCACGGTGGTCTACAACGACACCGCAAGCGATCCACTGAACCCCACGATCTCGAACGGCACCATGTGGGATACAACGCTCGGCGGCCGGGCCTCGATTCTTCGCTTTGGCTCCGACCCGGTGCTGCATCCGCAGGGCTTCGAGGTTCAGATCGAGGGCGCGGCGTTCGTGCGGCTCGACCCGCAGGAAGACCGCGATCTGCGGAGTGCCGACTACCGCTTCGGCGTGCCGCTGGTCTACGGCATCGGCCGCTGGCAGACGAAGCTGGCCTACTACCACAACAGCGCCCACCTCGGCGATGAGGCGATGCTCAAGCACCCAAAATACGAGCGGCTCAATTACGTCCGCGACTGCATCGTCTGGGGCAATTCCTACTATCTCTTCGACTGGATGCGGCTCTACGGAGAGGTTGGCTATGCCTTCTTCAACGCGGGCGGCTCGCAGCCTTGGGAATTCCAATACGGCACAGAATTAATCCAGGCCCGAGCGACCGGCATCCATGGTGCACCCTTTTTCGCCATCAATGGGATCTCGCGGCAGGAACTCGACTGGGGCGGGAATGTCTGCGTGCAGACGGGCTGGGCCTGGCGCGGCCGCCGGAGCGAAAAGCTCTTTCGCATCGGCTTCGAATATCTCTACGGCTCCGATCCGCAGTTTCAGTTTGCGTTCGCCAACCAGAATCGCTACGGCGCCGGCATGTGGTATGACTTCTGACTTCACGCGAAACACGGCCATCCAGGCCGTTTTCGCTTGGCCGACTTCCGTCGGCTGGCATGAGCCGGGCATCGTGCCCGGCAGTCAAGCGGTGCAATGGCGCATCGTGCCGACCTTGCCTTGGTGGCCCTTCGGCCAGGGCTTCCGGCCCTGGCGTGGGTAGGAGGTATGATTCGTCGTACCATGCCCCTGCTTGCCATCGAGACCACCTGCGACGAAACGGCCGCCGCGGTCATTGCGCGTGATCGCACGGTGCTGTCGAGCGTCGTGGCCAGTCAGGAATTGCTCCATGCGCGGTGGCGGGGCGTCGTGCCGGAGGTGGCATCCCGCGCCCATGTCGAACGAATCATTCCGGTGATCGATGAGGCGATCACCAGGGCCGGTATAACCCGTGCCGATCTCGCCGCCGTGGCCGTGGCCGTCAGGCCGGGGCTCGTCGGCTCATTGCTGGTGGGACTGTCGGCCGGTAAGGCGATCGCGGCCGCACTCGGCATCCCGATCGTGGGCTACGACCACATCGCGGCCCATCTCTATGCCTGCCGGCTCGCGCATGGCGAACGGATGCGCTATCCGTGCGTTGGTCTCGTGGCCAGCGGCGGCCATACATCGCTGTTTCTCGTGCGCGGGCCGACCGACCTGGAGCGGCTGGGCGGCACGATCGACGACGCGGCTGGCGAGGCCTTCGACAAGGCGGCGAGCGTGCTGGGGCTCGGCTATCCGGGCGGACCACAGATCGAGGCTGCCGCGGCGGGCGGCAATCCGAAGGCCCACCGCCTGCCACGGCCGCTAGCGAATGACCGCGACAGAATGGATCTCAGCTTCAGCGGCCTGAAGACGGCGCTCCGCTATTTGGTGCGACCACCAGGATCACCTGCCGACGTGCCCGCTCCGCAGGGAAAAGTGCTTGCCGATCTGGCCGCCTCGTTCCAACAGGCGGCCGTCGATTCGATTCTGGCGAAGCTCGCGCTCGCGATCGAGCGGACCGGCTGCCGGGTGCTGGCGATCGGGGGCGGCGTGACGGCGAACACACTGCTCCGCGAGTCGATCGAGCGGCTGGGGCGGGAGTTGGGAGTCGACGTGCTGATTCCTCCGCGGTCGCTCTGCACCGACAATGCGGCGATGGGGGCGATCGGGTGGGAGCGGCTCGAGCGTGGCGAAGACGACGGCCTGGAGCTCGACGTGCTCCCCGGCACCGACCGCTCCGCCGCCCGCCGAAAGATGGCGTAGGCGGAATTCGTGCCGGAGGTCGGCGCGTGTTTGGCACGTTTGACAAAAAGCCCCGGACGGAAGTCCGAGGACACCGGGTGCTTGGGCGTTCCCGGATCCGCGTGGCACGTTGGGCGGTGTTCACTCCCGGAGTCCCCCGGCTTCCGCCGAGGGCTTTTATTCCACGCTACGTTTCCACAACCGGTGCCATCACCCACGAATAGAAGCCCGGAGCGGAAGCGACGGGACACCGGGTGCTTGGGCGTTCCCGGATCCGCGTGGCACGTTGGGCGGTATTCCCTCCCGGAGTCCCCCGGCTTCCGCCGAGGGCTTTTATTCCACGCTACGTTTCCACAACCGATGCCATCACCCACGAATAGAAGCCCGGAGCGGAAGCGACGGGACACCGGGTGCTTGGGCGTTCCCTGATCCGCGTGGCACGTTGGGCGGTATTCCCTCCCGGAGTCGCCCGGCTTCCGCCGGGGGCTTCTTTTCATTCACGCATACCAAGCCTTACGCAACTTCAGGATGGCTCTGGTCGCGGATGGCTAGAAGCTGGAAAACTGTTCGAACTCGTCGTACGGCCGGTGTTCGAGGTTCACGAACCGGGTGAAGTCGTGCTGCCAGAGCAGCTTGATGTCGCCGATGGGGCCGTTGCGCTGCTTGGCGATGATGATTTCCGCCTGCCCCTTCACCCGCTCCCGGTC
>CANFQO010000010.1 GCA_947449135.1 Planctomycetaceae bacterium
GCTATGAACAGGTGCCGGTACTCGGCTTCAATCTCGGCACGCTCGGCTTCCTTGCCGATTCCTCGATCGACGAGGCGGAGGCAGCCCTCACGGACATCGCCACGGGAAGCTTCCGACTCGTCGACCATCTCATGTTTGAGACGGAGGTCATCCGGGATTCCACGACGATCCATCGTGAACTGGGTCTCAACGAGACCTCAATCCTCGCCGGCCCCCCCTTCTCGATGATCGATATCTGTCTCTTCGTTGATGGCGAGATCGCCACAACCTACCGCAGCGATGGCCTGATCGTGAGCACCCCCGTCGGTTCGACCGCCTACAACCTCTCGGCCGGCGGCCCAATCATCCGCAAGGATCTCGACGCCTTTGTCTTCACACCGCTCAATCCCCACACGCTGACCAACCGCACCGTCGTCGACTCCGCGACCCGAGGCTACGAACTGCTCGTCCCGCGGCCCAACGAGGGGTCGGCCTGCGTGGTCGACGGCCGCCTGATCACGTCACTTGTCGCTGGCGACCGGGTGACGATCCGGCGGGCAGTGCCACGGTTCACGCTCATTGAAACGGGAACCCACAGCTACTACCGCACGCTCCGTGACAAGCTGCAATGGGGCGGTGGCATCCATGGCGCCGGCTCACGGGCTCCCAGCGGCGGTGGCCTCTCCAGCGGAGGCGTTGCATGACGCAGCAATCGCCGCCACATCACCGCTCGATCATGAGCCACATGCATTGGTCGCTCCTGATCCTGCTCAGCTGGCCGCTGCTGGCTGCCGGCACCGGCCGGGCGGCCGACAATGCCGACCCTGCTCCGCGACCGGTAACGCTCGAATACCGCTTTCAGCCGCGCGAAAAGATCAACATGGACGTATCGCACCGTGCCATTACCGAAACCACGGTCGGTGCCACATCGCAATCGACCGAAACGGCCACCGATTCGCTCAAAACCTGGACGGTGGTGGACGTCGATGCCGCCGGACTGGCCACGCTTGAACACTCCGTTGACGACGTGACCATGACCTCCAGCACGAGCGACCGTGGCCAGATCCGCTGGAGCAGTCGCGGCGACGAGGCCGCACCCCCGGGCTATGAGCAGGTGAAAGCGAGCCTCGGCGTGCCGCTCTCGCGATTGGTCGTGGATCGCAGCGGCCGTGTGCTCAGTCGCCACGATCTGCGTCCCTGCCCACCCTCCAGCACGGGCGACCTCGTGGTGGTGCCGCTCCCCGAGGGGCCGGTGACCGAAGGATCCGAGTGGACGGTTCCCCAGGAAGTGGTCGTCGAGGTGCCTGGCGGACTGCGCAAGGCGGTGCGGACACGGCTGCGTTACCAACTCACGGCAGTGCGAGATGGCATCGCAACGATCCGCGTCGACACGACGGTGCTCACGCCGATCGACGATCCTCGGCTCGAATCCCGGCTGCTCGAACGCATCTGGGACGGCGTCATCGAGTTTGACATCGACCGCGGCCGCGTTCTTCGCCGGGCCACCGGAATCGACAGACGCGTGGTCGGCTTCGAGGGCCCGGAGTCGAGCGTCCGCTACAAGTCGAGCCTGGAAGAGCGGCTGGTCGAAAAGCGATAGGAGCTGTCTTCACGAAAAACATCGCATCCCGCGATTTTTTCTTGGCGGGCCTCCGCCCGCTGGCGCGAGCGTGGCATCCTGCCACGCGATCGTGAAGCGGGAGCCGGTCGGAGGCACGCGCAGGAGTCCGGTGAATTCTGCGACTCACGAGCGATGCACGATTCGCCCAAGAGCCTCCCGTAGCAGAATCCGCCGGCGACGAGCATGCCGCAGCCGGCGGGCTGGTTCTAGCACCTAGCAGCGGCGAGAACTTCCGAACAGGCTGGAAAAACGCCCGCTTTCGCGAAAGCTGTCTCAGCTGGCGCGGAGCACGTCTTCAACGCGGCGGATCGCCTCTTCGACATCCCACGTGGCGTCGGCCAGCACGATCCGCGACCGCTGCGTGACCCATTCCCCAACGGTCTTCTGCGCCGAGATCACCGTGGAGTGGCTGCGACGACCGAAGTAGCTGCCGATCTCCGACAGCGCCGACGTGGTGTGCCGCCGAGCCAGAAACATCGCCAGCATCCGAGGATGGTTGACGGTGCGGGCTCTTTTCGCCGATTGCAGACTTCCCGACTCGATGCCAAAGGCGGCGCAGACGGCCCGTTCAATGTCGGCCAACCGCACGCTGCGAGCACTCGAACGCACGAGGTCGGCAAGGGCCTCCTCGGCCATCCCGAGCGTGACCGGGAGGCCCAGCATGTGGCTGGTGGCCTCGAGCCGGTTCAAAGCGCCGAGAAGCTCCCGGGCGTGGCGGGTCATGTGCGTGGCGACGTAGTGAATCACCTCGTCGGGTAGCGACAGGCCGCGTTTGGCGGCGACGGCCAAGACGATGCCCCGCCGGACGTCATAGTCGGGCGGTTCGATCCGTGCGGTCATGCCGCCCCGCAGCCGCGTGAGCAGATCGGGGCCAAGGCCGTCGAGCGCCGAGAGATCACGGTCAGAGGCAAAAACCAACTGCCGCCCCTGGCGGTGGAGAGCGTCGACGGTCTGCTGCACCTCCATCAGCGTGGCCCGCTTGCCGGCAAAGAATTGCAGGTCGTCGATCACAAGCAGGTCGGCATTTCGGCAGCCCCGGCGGAAGCCGGGTAGGCCGCTGCCATGGAGGGCCTGCAGGAAGCTCGTTGTGAACTGCTCCGCTGAGAGGAGAAGGGTGGCTGCCCCCGGATGCAGTTCGCGAAACCGACCGCAGATGCCCTCGAGCAGATGCGATTTGCCCACTCCGCTGGGACCGTGGATGACCAAAGGCGACATCTCTCCGGGCCGCGTGGCCGCAATTTCAACAGCCGCAAACGCCATGCGATTGCTCGGGCCGACTACGAAACTCTCGAGGCCGGCTGCTGGCCGACGCGTGGCAAGTTCACCGGCCCCAGCCGGAGCCGGCACGGTTCGGCTGCCGGGCTGGCGGCGCGGGCTGATCGTTCCGGTTCGCTGCGGCCTGACAACGTCGTGAGACGAAGCCTTTGCGACAGGGCTCAACTCGCTCAGGGCCGACGGCTTCGTCGGCGTTGCCACCACCGCAATCGCCGTCGAAGCAGCAGTCCGCCAGGCGACCGACCAGTCGTGGCCACAGACACCCTGTACCGCAGCCTCGACATCGGCGTGAAACGTCCGCTTCAGCCATTCCTGGGAAAAAGCATTGCCGACGCTCACGATGATGGAACCGCCATCCGCTGCCGCCTCGGGATTTGGCGTTTCGACGTCGATGGCGACGGCATCGCCGAACCAGACCGCATACCGTTCCGCCCCAAGCCGTTCCCGCAGGGCCGCCTCGACCCGTTTTGCCACCGTCTTGAGATCACGTTCCTGGCTCCTGCCGCCGTCATCGCAGGCATTCGGGGTATAGCTCGGCATAATGCCCCCGTTCTCCGCGATGACTGCTGCTTTCGCCATAGCTGCTCCATGCACCAAAACCGCCCTGGGCGATGGGCCGGCTGGCCACTCCCCAAAAGCATCCTTGGATCATCCATGAATCGTTCGTAGCGGGGCGAGTATAGGAGTGCGAGGAGTGCTGTCAAAGCCATGACAGCAGTGCAGCCGAAAGTGCAGCGACGAACGATTTTCGCTGCTGACAAGACTGCCCAACACCGTGCGATTGCGATCCCGATCAGACCACTGAAGCGGTGCACAAACTGTGCAAAACCACAAAAAAACGCTGCTTCTTACGGGCCCGGCAGACGACGAAGGATTTTCCTATACTGTGGCCTCATCGATGCGGCAGTCACGATCTGCAAGGTGTGCGGATCGTGCCGGTTGAACTGCCGTGTTTCCGTTGTTCTCGTGTCCGGCTGACGGTACTCCGCCGGTTTTTGGTCACGACTCGCACCAGGATGCGCATGATGCCCTTCTCCAGGATTTCCAGCCGTTGTGGCCTGGCAGGCGACACCGTCTGCACGATCGGCCGGTCCGTTCGTCTCGCCGTTCATCTGGCGTTCGTCTCCGGACCATCCCTGGCAAAGATATGGTTGGCCTTGTCCGCCGTTGCAGCGGCACTGGCCTTCGGCGGGCATACCGCGATGGCCGCCGATGACGCTCCCGCTGCGGGCAGCAGCTTCCAAACCGAAGACATCTCGATCGGTGAGCCGATCTCACTGCCCTCGGCGCCCCCCCTCGCCGCGCCCGCACCAGCGGCAACTCCATCTGGTACGCCATTTCAGCCGCCAGCCGCGCAACTGCCTTCAGTGGTCGTACCCGGCAATCTTGGGCCTGCTGCCGGAACGCCTGCTGCCGGAACACCTGCTCCTGGAACGCAGCCCCTGACCGCACCTCGTTCATCAAGCCAACCGGAGGCCGTCGGCAGCGGCTGGCTGGGGATCGCCGTTGATGACAAGCTGGTCACTGGACGTCTGGTGGTCGTCGAAGTCGCCCAGGATGGGCCGGCGGCCAAGGCTGGCATCAGGCCACAGGACATGCTGCTGGCCATGAACGGCAATCAGCTGCAGACAAGTGACGAACTTGCGGCGTCGCTGGCCGCCATCGTCCCCGGCCAGCAGGTGAAAATGGTCGTGGGCCGTGACAACCGGATCGAAGACGTCGTGGCTCAGGCCTCGGCACGCCCACCAGAAGCGGTGTCTCGTGACTGGCAGTCGTCCGGGTTCCAAAACGCCCCCCCGCAGTCCGCTGGGGCCGTTCCCGCCGCCACGCCGCCAGGGATCGGCGGCCCCGCGCAGCTGTCACTAGCAGAACAGTCCCTGATCAACGAACTCCCTGCGCCGGTGGCCCTGGCTCAGCCCGGCATCCTCCCTACAACTCCCCGGCCAGCCCGGGCGGTCGCGGAAGCGGGAGCGACACCGCGGCTCGCGTCAGGAAGTTCGGCACCGACGGGCCGAACGGCACTGGGAGTGAGAACGGTACCGGTCGACCCAAACGTGCAGTCTCGGTTTCACCTCTCCGACACCCACGGCGCGTTCGTCATCGGCGTGGTGCAGGACCTGCCGGCAGCGAAGGCCGGCGTGCCGCCGGGAAGCGTGATCGTTGCCATCAACAACCAGCCTGTCCGATCACCCCGGGACCTGACGCAACTGGTGTCGCTCGGTCCCGTGGGTACGCCCGTGCCCATCCAATATGTGCTCCCTGGAGGCCAATCGAAGCATGCCGATGTGGTGCTGCAATCGTTGGAACAGCCGCTTGAGCGGGCGCTGATCGGCGGCGATGGCGGCCAACCGGCGGAGCCGCCGGCCCTTCAGCCGTCCCCGCTGACCACGCGACGCGTCCAGCCGACTGCTGGATACCAGTCAGCCGAATCTGATCCGCTGGCCCGACTGGAAGGGCTGCTCCGCCTCATGAGCACCAGGCTCGAGCAGATCGAAAGTCGCCTCGATCGCATCGAGGCGGGCAGTCGGTAGGCCTTCAGGCCGCCGGCCGATCCGAGTGGCAGGCCGTAGAGACCAGACCAAACCGGGCCAGTTCGTCATCCAATGTCACGCCGGCCGGACCAGGCAACAGCGCGGAACGCCGGGCGTGCCGCGACGGTTCCTTGCGAACGATCGCCTCACCAGGACGGTGTCCACGCGATCCAGCCCACGCCTCAGCCTCGTCGGAAAGATGGACGAGAAGGCGTTCAACGCCTGACCGCTGCAGTTCCAATGCATCGCGGTCGAGGTCCGGAGGCACGTGGATCGCCCGGCTCACCACACCGCGGGCCCTCGACCAGGGGCGGGGAATGGCGAACCGGTCCCATGTGCTCAGTCGCCAGGGGCGCTCATACCCGAACCCCATGATCACGATCGGTATCCGCATCGTGCTTGCGAGGAAGACACAGCCAGGAGCCAACCGGCGGCGCGGTCCCCGCGGACCGTCGGGAGTGATCGTGAGATTTTCGCTGTCGGCCCGGCTCGCCAGTTCCCGAAGCGCCACCGAGCCACCCTTGAACGTACTGCCCCGCACCACGCCGAAGCCCATCAACCCCGCCACACGGGCGAGAATGTCGGCGTCGTGATGACGAGACAGCAGCATGGCGATGTTGGAATGCCCGCGGAGATACAGCGGCAGCAGGATGTTTTCATGCCAAAACACGTAGATCTTCGTGCCACGGTACTCGGGATGCACCGGGTCAACGGTTGGATCGCCGAAGTCCACACGGTAGTCAAGCGTGCCCATCCACTGCCGAATGCAGGCCGTGGAGAGGAGGGACGTTGCGCTGATGGCCAGCGAAGACTCGAGCTTCACGAATCCGTTTCCTTTCTTGTCTCGACTCATTTTCTCGACCGAACGCAGAGGAGGCCACGCTCACTCACCAAATCGCCGCCGGGGCGGGAACCACGTTCACGACTCCCACCAGGTGCCCTCAAAGACCTCCTCGGCCGGCCCTGTCATGAAAACATGGCCGGAGACCGCCCACTCGAGATCCAAGGCCCCGCCAGGCACCTCAGCCAGGATCCGGCGTGCGGTCCGCCCGGTGAGAACGCCCGACACGCACACGGCTGAGGCGCCTGTGCCACAGGCCATCGTGATGCCGCTGCCGCGTTCCCAGGTCCGCATCCTCACCCGCTCTGGTGACTGTACTTCGACGAAATGCACGTTGACCCGTCGGGGAAAAAGCGGGTGAGTTTCAATCCGCGGACCGATGGCCTCCAGCGGCACGCGGGCGACATCCCGACAGTAGAAGGTCACGTGTGGGTTGCCCATCGACACGCAGGTCATCCGGGGATCGAGCCCCGCCGCCTCCCACCAGGCCTCCGGCGGGCCAAGTGCGGCGCACGCAGCATCGATGATGCGGCCGCCAGTTGATTCCGCGGCAGCGATCTCAGCGATCGCTACCGGAATCTCGCTCGCCGCAAGCAGTGGCTCGCCCATGTCGACGCGAACCTGCGAATGGCGGGCTGATACTGGCGTCACCTCGAGCGTGAGCACGCCTCTGCCGGTCTCGATGGTCACCGGCCCGGCCGGCACCCGTCCGCGGGCCACCACCAGGTGCGCCACGCACCGCACTCCGTTGCCACACATTTCCGACTCGCTGCCGTCGGCATTGAACATCCGCATCCGTGCCGCGGCTACGGTCGAGGGCATCACCAGCACGAGTCCGTCGCCACCGACGCCGAAATGCCGATCGGCTATCCGCGGCGCCAGGGCGGCCGGATCCGCCGGCGTCGGCTCGGCAAAGCAGTCGATGTAGACATAGTCGTTGCCCGCTCCCTGAAGCTTCACAAAGTGAATTGCTCGTGCCGTCATCCTCTCTCCTCTGGCCACGCCCTTGTTGTGTTCATCGCCGCCGATCATTCCGAACGCGATCGTCCTCGTCGGCATGCCGCCAGTATGACGACAGACCAGCCTGCACACGCAATCTGCCGCACAGTCTCGGCAGTCACCGCTGATTCTCCCGCCGCAGCCCCGCGTTTCGCAGACCATCCTGATCGCGCCGCTGCGACTGCAATTTCTGAATGGCCGCGGCGAGGGTGGGGAACGCCTCGCTGGTCATCTCGGGATGCGGGAGCGTGCCGTCCACATGGATCAGCATGAACTGCCCGCTCGCACCGCCAAGCACGCGTTTCATGGCGGGCAGTTGTGTCGCCGAGTCACCCATGATCGAGCGAAAAGTCATGTGCACATTCGAGTCGAAGTCGATCTCGCCGTTGCCGACGAGGCTGATGGCGTCGCCGGAGAGTTCGATGTTGTCGAGATAGGCACGCGGTCCCTCAATCCGAAAATCGACGATGCTCGACCCAAACGCATTCAGGTCGGGGGCCTTCACCCGAAACATCTTGAGCATCGCCACCACCAACGGGAGTTCGTAGATATCCGCGTCGCGCAGCCGCACCTGTCCACGGCCGGCGAGCGAGTGGGATCCGGCCCGGGAGCCGCTCACCTCCACCGTGCTAAAGACACGCCCGCGGTAGGGGTGGGCGGCGGACATGGTGTCGCCGGCCAGCCGTTCAAGGTCTGCATCTCCGAGCGACGCCGTCACGGCAAACCCGCCGGGATCACCGGCGGAGACACTGCCATCAAGGAGCAGCGTGCCCCCCGCCACGCGTGCCGACACCCGCCGCGGCGCCCCCTGCTCGCCGCCCCGGTCCGCAGTCGCGCCAAACCGCACACCGTTTGAGTCCATCGCAAGCGGTCCCTGCACCACTGTCAACTGGATCCCCCGCCACATGGCGCTGTCGATTGCCATGTCGCCGAATGTCTGCCAGGCGTGGCCGTCCGACTGGCCGCGCAGGCGGATGCCACCGTGAACGTGCTCGAGCGGTGTTCCGATGTCGAGCGAGCCCTGCTCCACGTCAAGCTGCATGTCCCATGATGCGGCAGGTGGACCGGCGGTGGAATGAATGTCAAGCGATCCAGCCATGGAGAGCAAGCCGCGGAGATTCACCCCAGAGATGGCCTGCTGCAGCCCCAAGGGCAGCGCCTGCAGCACGTCATGATCAGCGCGGAAGCGGTCCGCGGAGAGTTGCTCGAATGAAACGTGCCAGCCTCCGCCCGGAACAAATCGACAGACGCCCCCGGCCGTGACGGTCGTCCGGTCATGCGTGCCGCGGACCCGCTCGAAGGTGAGCATGCCGTCCTTCCAGTGCAGCTGCCCACGGAGCCGCTCGAGGCGGTAGGGAAACCAGGCCGGCTCGATCGACACCGTGTCGCCTTGAGGGGTGGCCTCGATCTCTACTTCGGTCCGCCGTGCCTTCACGTGGTGCCGCACGGTCGCGGAGAACTCCGCGTTCCCGCGAGGATCGACATCATCCCAGACCTGCCTGACGCCTGCGGGCAGGGCATCGCGGAGTTCGCGTTCAAGAACGACTCCGGTGCCGGCGAGGTTGAGCGTGAGTTCGCCGTCGTTATCGCCGAGCGGCTCGAGCGCGCCGGAGCACCGCACGACACCCGTGTCATTCGATCCCGTGATGTCACGAATCGTCCAGTGCCCTCGATCCATACGGATGCTGCCCGACACATTCGACAGTGGATACGGAAAGCCCGCGTAGGCCATGCTGCACTGCGTCAGGCGAATGCCCAACGAATTGGCATGGCCACCCGGCATTTGCGGCGACCGTTCGTGCCGGAACACGAAATCAAACGTGCCCGATGCCCGCAGCGTGCGCACGATGTCGGCGCTGCGGGGAGGCATCGCGGCAAGCAGCGTGTCGTCGATCCGCATCCCCTCGCCCCGCACCTCCAACATGCCGACGGTGCCACCAGGCTCATTGGTCGCGGCAGCCGGCGGGACCGTGCGAAATGTTCCCTGCACCTGCACCGGATGACCGCCGGCCTGGCCCGTGAGATGAATCGACAATGTTGTGCCTTCAAGCACGACCGTGCCCACGGTGCGGTCGAGTCGGTACGGGAACCGATAGTGCGTCAACGATACATTGCGGCAGCGCAGGGAGACGTTTGGCTCGATCACGCCATTGCGGCGGGCCACCTGCGCCCGCAGGTCGACCTCACCTGCCGGCAACAGCTTGCTCCACTGCGACGCCATCGACTCAGGGAGCAGTCCCTCCCAATGCCGCCCCACGACCAGCCGTTCAGCCTCCAGGAGCAGATCGAAGTCCGCAGTGTTGGTCCAACCCGCATACCGGCCACTGCCGCGCAGGAGCGTCGAGCCGGCGTGCGCCTCCAACTTCTCGAACTGCAACCCCGCGCGATCGACCTTGAATGCCGTCGTCACGTCACTCATCGCAAACGGCAGGGATGCGTGTTCGAAGCGGCCCGACTCCAGCCGTCCCGACACCAAAAAATTGGTGTCCTGCATCGCAGAGAGCGTGCCCGCTGCCTGCCAATCCATGCTGATGCGTCCCCGCAATCCGGAGATCCTGTCTCGCACGGCATCCGCAGTCTGTCCGCCGCCTGCCGGTAGCATGCCGACAATGCGTGGAGTGAGTTCGAGCGACTGCACCGCTCCCCGCAGGTCGAATGTGCCCGCTGCGACGGCAACACGGCCCGAGAAGTTCGCCCGTTCGAAGAGATCCCCGGCGGCGGTGCCTTGCACCACCGCCCAGCCCGCGTTGCCATCTCCCTCATCGGGCTGCATCTCCAGGGCAATCTGCCTGACGACAGCCCGTGCCTGCCGCGGCAGGTCATCGACGAACAGCGTGGCGTCGTCAACCATCACCGGCACGATCGGCGCACCGCCAGTCCGACGCTTCACAAGTCCAGCCACGGTCCATACGCCATCTGCCTGCCTCACCGCATGCAGCACGGGCCGACGGAGACGCACTGCATTGATCCGTGGAGCCCCTGCGATCAGATCGGCAAGGTTCGTACTGCACGCCAGACGAACCTCTTCAACCCAGAGTATTTGTCGCGATTCCTTGGGCAGAGACGGGTCGATGATCGACACGCCACGGACCACGATGCCCTCTCCTTCGACGAGGCTGGCTCCCTGAACCTGCACCGAGAGCGCGGGGAATTCCTGCGCGAGCCGCTGCTGGATGCGGATCCGCACCTCTTCGCCGAGCCGGTTCGAGCCGATGGCGCCTGCAGCCACCACGCCAGCCACCGTAATCGGCAGGGCCCAGCGCACGAGCATCCAGAGCGTATCAGCGAGCGATTTCAAGGCAGCTTTGCCACAAGGGCGAAGACGGGTGCTTTTCAAGGCTCCCGCGACGGGTCCGCGACAGGGGGCGGGGAAAGTACGCCGCGGGCCAGCTGAGGGTCAAGACACCATGACCCTCTCTGGCCGACGGAAAGACCGCCATTCCCCCAGACTGCGGCCCCCTGCTATAGTGCCCGCCCGGTCTCGTCCGCCAATCATCCAATTGACGGCAGCGGGCCGTTTTAAGGGGCTCTCATCAACAGCTGCTTTTGCAGCAGCATCCACGCAAGGGAAATCTCATGGCCCACAAGAACACGACTGCCGCAAAGAACGACTGGGTGGAACCGGTCACCACCGGCCTCAACCCCCAGCGACTCCTGTGGGCGGGGTTCATGGCGATTCTCGCCGCAGGCGTGGGATTCTCGATCCGTGCGGGCATCCTCGGGCAGTGGGCGGAACAATATGGCTTCACGCAGACGGAATTGGGCGCGATCACCGGCGGTGGTCTGACGGGCTTCGGCATCATCATCCTGCTGTCGAGCCTCATCGCCGACCGCATCGGCTTCGGCCCGCTGATGTTTGCCGCATTCGTCATGCACCTCGTTTCAGCCGCGCTCACACTCGCGACCGGCGCCGCCTACGAGGCAGGCGGCAAGCCGCTCGCTTTCCAGTGCCTGTTCTGGGGCATGTTCCTGTTTGCCATTGGCAATGGCATCGCCGAGGCCGTGGTCAACCCGCTCGTCGCCACGCTCTTCCCGAACAAAAAGGCCCACTACCTGAACATCCTGCACGCGGGCTGGCCGGGCGGACTGATCTTGGGCGGCTTGGCCAGCTACTTCATGGCCGGCGGCTCGGGCGCCAAGCCGGTGCCGTGGCAGTTTCAGATTTCGCTGTTCCTCGCCCCCGTCGTGCTCTACGGCCTGATGATGCTCGGCCAGCGGTTCCCCAAGAGCGAGGCGAGCAGTTCGGGTGTCAGCTTCCGCGACATGCTCGGGGAACTTGGTCTCGTCGGCGCCGCGGTGATCTGCGGCCTGCTCGCTCTCTTCTTCAAGAGTGACCTCGGTCTTTCCCCGCTGGTCGCTGGCGGCATCGCAGCCGGACTCCTCGCTGCATTCGGTGCAGCCACCGGTTTCCGATTTGGCCATCTCCTTCTCGCTGCCCTGCTCCTCATCCAGGGGCTCGTGGGCTATGTGGAACTCGGCACTGACTCATGGATCTCGAAGATCACGGGCACGATCATGAACAGCCCGGCCAATGGCCTGCTGCTGTTCGTTTACACCTCCGGACTGATGTTCATCCTGCGGTTCTTCGCGGGTCCGATCGTGGAGCGGATCTCGCCGCTGGGACTGCTGGCCGTCTCGGCGATCTTCGGTGCGGCAGGCCTGACGATGCTGGGCAATGCCGAGGGCGCACTCATGTGCGTGGTTGCCGCCACCGTGTATGGCATCGGCAAGACCTTCCTGTGGCCCACGATGCTGGCCGTGGTGAGCGAACAGTTCCCCAAGGGCGGTGCCATCACGATCGGCGCGGCCGGCGGTGTTGGCATGCTGGCAGCCGGCCTTCTGGGCGGCCCCGGCATTGGGTTTCTGCAGGACCAGAATGCATCCACCAAACTGCGTGACTCGAGTGCCGCCGTCTACGACCGCTACAAGGCCCCCAAGGAGAACGAGTTTCTCTGGATGAAGACGGTCGGCCTCGACGGCTCCAAGGTGGGCGTGCTGGAGGACGGCGGCAAGGAGGCGCAGCGTGCGCTCGAACTGATGGAAAAGGACAACGCAAAGCCGGAAGCCGTGGCGGCCCAAAAGAAACTGGTGGATTGGTGGACGTCTTCAGCCGGCCCAGAGGCGGCGAACGACAAAACGCTCGTCGAGCAGGCCGGGCTGTTTGGCGGTCGGCAGGCGCTCAAGCTGACGGCTTTCGTGCCAGCGACGATGTTCGTCTGCTATTCACTGCTGCTGGGATGGTTTGCGATGCGGGGCGGCTATAAGGCCCGCGGCATGCACCACTAGTTTGACGACTAGGTTCACGCCGAGCACGGCCATCCGGGCCGTCTCGGCTTGGCCGACCTCCGTCGGCTGGTACTAACCCGGCCCTCCGGGCCTAGCGCTGCCTTCACACCGAGCACGGCCATCCGGGCCGTCTCGGCTTGAGTCCTCATACGAAAAAGGCCCGCGGTGCTTTCGCACCGCGGGCCCTATTTCTATTCAGGCTGGCCCCTGTTGGGCCGGTCGCCTTGTGCCATGCGGCAGGCAGACTTGAGTGCACTGCCGAAGGAATCTCCAACCCTCGACTACCGCACCGCCTCCAGCAGCATCTTGGCGTTGGGGACGCTGTGCCGGTGCACGAGTCCGTTCTCACGGGTCTCGATCACCGTCGCCACCGGGCCCACCTCGCGAACCGTGCCCTCGATGCTGCCCACGGTCACCGCGTCGCCCGCCTGCAACCGCTGGCGGACGTAGTAGCCCGAGAGGATGCCGCTCATCACGTCGCGACCGCCGAGGCCGAAAGCCAGAGCGAAGCCCGCCGAGAGCCCAGCCGACCCGATCAGGATCAGCTTCTCGAGCAGGGCGAACTGGATGCCGAGCTGGTTGAAGGCAGCGATGAACGTGAGGATCGAGAGCACCCAGTAGCATCCGCCGGCCAGATACTCGGCGTAGGTCAGCCCCACGCGATCGGCACTGGTCGCCACCACGCCGCGAAGAAAGGTTGCCGCCAGGAGCCCAATCACCACTACCACTGTCGCCACGAGCAGGCGGGGAATGTAGTTCACCACCTCGCCCATCGCGTCGGAGATGCTCTGGAGTCCGAGGATGTTGAAGGCCGCCATCACGAACACGCACATCAGCAGCCAGAAGACCAGGCCACCCACGATCGATGGCAGCGGACGCCGGATTCCCACATCGTGCATGCTCTTGGCCAGGCCACTCTTCTCGGCAGCCGTCTGCAGGCCGATCTTCTCGCTCACCACCGTGATGATGCTGGCCACCCAGCGGGCCAGCACATAGCCGATCACCAGCACCGACACCATCGCTACCAGCTTCGGAGCCAGCATGATCACCTGGCTCCACGCCTGGGTAAAGCTGTCGACGAGCGCCTGCTTCGACACGTTGACGGTCTCCGCAGCCGTCTGCCCGACCGTCGTGAATTCCTTCATTGCGAATGTCCCCTTATCGATCCCCGACCCTGCGGGAATTGTGCATTGGCCCGCAACCCAATCTTCTCCACCGGCGCCACACCGGCGAGTGTCTTTCCTGTCGGTGGCCGGAGCAGCGGTGCTGCCTCGGCCTCCAGAGAGTGAGTTGCCGGCCGGGCCCGCCGTGTCACACACCTGTCACAAAATTTTTTTGGGGCCGGTTTACCGCTCGTTTTCCGGACCGTTTCTGGCCTGTTTTTCGTGCCTTTGGTCACGGGGGGGCCAGGTACCGGTCAGCGTGTATCGTGCCGCCGCGGTCAGCGCGGTGGCCATGTGCATGACCGCCCACCAGGTTGCTCCGAAGGCAAACTCGATCACGTGCAGCACGAGCAGCCGTGGATGCAGCTTGCGGCGCACCCCGTCCGTAAAAGTCCGCGCCGCCGGTACAGGCGGCACTTTCTGACCGGCCAACTGCTCGAATGGATCCATTGGTTTCACCCTTTCTGCGTCACCCATCACGCCTCAGCCCTTCGTGTCACGATCCCCGTCAAACAGACCGCTGGCCTTTGCCGCCAGCTTTTCCCTGATCCTGCTGATCCGCATCCGACAGGCACCCGCCGACGTGCCGAACATCTCCGCCAGCTGCTCGTAGTCGTGGTTTTCGGCGAACCGCATCAGCACCAGCGCACGGTCCTCATCGTCGAGGCCCTCGAGCAGCATGCGGATGTCGTGGGTAGCGTCGACCGCCGCGGTGCCCTGCGGCTTCGCGTCGGCATGCGATTCGATCCGCTCCTCGCTGCCGGAATCCTCCCGCCGGCGCCGGCGCGATCTCGATCGGCGAAGCATCAGGCAGGTGCGGATAGCCACGCCATGGAGCCACGTGGAATAGGTGGATCGTCCGGCAAACTTCCCCCGCTCAAAAAACAGCCGGACGAACACCTCCTGCGCGGCATCCTCCGCGTCGTGCTCGCTGCCCATCAGCCGCCAGCAGACCCGCCAGACCTTCTCACGATAACGCTCCGTGAGCGTCGTGAACGCCGCACCGTCCGACCCCTCCCGAGCCGCCTGGGCGGCGAGCTGCTCGTCGGAGAGGCCGGCAAGCCCCTTGATGTCGGAGATGGTATGGGCTGTGCCTGCGTCCACCAGTGTGTCATTCTCCGCGATCGACAAGAAGCACCGCGGCCGACAACACGCGAGCCCGCACGCCTCTCGGCAGATCGATCGCCGGGGGAATCGCCACGGCGGTGTCGGCTGCGGAAACCGTCATCGCGGCAAGTTGAAGATAGTGCCGCGCGGTCATGTCGCGTTGGGGCCAGCCCTCGCGGTACCACAGGGCCACGAAGATCTCAGCGAGCAGGTGCCGATCGAGTCCGGCCAGCTTCTGGGTCTGCAGCGCGATGCCACCGTCAGCCTGCCGGTGCGAATGCGCCTCCAGCAGATGGTCGGCGGCGCTTCGCATCGCGGCGGCTGCCACCGCGGCCTGGCTTCCCAGCCGGACGAGCGACGCCGCGGCGGCCGGGTAGGGGCCCAGCTCGCATCGCGGTAGAATCTCGTGCCGCAGAAAATTCCGTGCATATCGGACATCGGCATTGGTCGCATCCTCGCGCCAGGGCTGTTCGCACGATTCCAAATATGCCCTGACAACACTTCGTGGCACCCCCAGCAACGGCCGCAGGATCGCGATGCCTTCGCTCAGTTGCCGGCTGCAGGCCATGCCTGCCAGGCCCGCGAGGCCCGTGCCGCGGAGGCTGCGATGCAGGATCGTTTCCGCCTGATCATCGGCCGTGTGGGCAACGACGACAAACCGGGCTCCATGCTCTCTGGCCACGTCAACGAAAAAATCCTGCCGCAGTCGCCGCGCCCTCCCCTCGATCCCCTCTCCTCGCACACCATCGGGCGCACGCACTCTCAGATCGCGAATGGCGCAGGTGATCCCGAGCCGTGCGGCCAGGTCAGCCACGAAGTCGGCATCGGCCGCTGCCTCCTCCCGCAGGTCGTGCCTGGCATGTGCCACGATCAGCCGAGGCCGGGCCCCCTGCCCCGAAGCCAGACTGTGCAGACCAAGCAGGAGAGCCACGCTATCAGCACCTCCGGAGACCGCCACGACCGTCCGCGCCGACCAGAAGCTGTGTGTGGGCAGAGCGGCGGCAAGGGCAGCGAGAAATCCTCCCGAGGGCGTGGTCGCATCGAGTGTGCACATGACACCTATTGTGCCCTCCAGACGCCCACAGGGCGACGGCTAGGGAGGCGGCGGAGTCTGGGCAAGCTTGTTCCGCACGGAGGAAGCGGCATTGAGCGGTCTGTGAAGCCTGGCTACCCTCCCAATCCCGACGGCCCCTGAGCCGACGATGCCATCAGGCGATCAACAAAGGATCTTCGCATGCAGCCCCGGCTTCATCATTCCTTCCGCCTCGCAGTTCTCGCTCTGTTGCTGACGTGCCTCGCTGGCGGCTGTTCGATGATCACCACAGTCGCCTACCTCGTGGCACCCGAAAAAGATGCCCCGGCTGAATTCAAGGGACTGCGGGGCAAGCACGTCGCCGTGGTCTGCAAGCCAATCGTGGAACTCGAATTCAGCGACGCCAGTTCTGCCCGTGAGCTCGCCACGATGGTGGGATCAAAGTTGACTCAGAACGTCCGCAAGGCCCGTGTGATCGAACAGCACGAAGTGGCCCGGTGGATCGACGAGAACGCCTGGGTCGACTACCCGACTCTTGGCAAGGCGCTCGATGCCGACATCGTGGTCGGCATCGATCTCGAGCAATTTCGCATGCACGAAGGCTCGACGCTCTACCGCGGGCGGGCGACAGCCAACGTCCGGGTGTACGACGTCGCCGAAAAGAGGGTGCTGTTCGAGAAACGGCTCGATGATTTTACCTTCCCGGGCGACAGCGCGGTGCCAGCCACAGACCAGTCGGAAACGCAGTTCCGGGCACTCTTTCTCCAAGTGTTGTCGGCGAAGATCGCCCGCAGCTTTCACGCCTATGACAGCCGCACGACGTTCGCGGAAGAAAACCTGACGTTTTGAATACACGCGAACCACCGACATCGTGTCGGTGTTCGCTTGAGCAGCCTCCGGCTGCTGCACGAGGCCGCCATCCAGGCGGCCAATCGTATGACGCTGCTCGGCTTCCTGCTGCCATGACGGGCGGATGCCTGGCTTCACTCGATTCCTGATCGTGAGGAGCCGGTCGGAGGCACGCGCAGGAGCTGGTGCATTCTGCGACTCACGAGCGATCCACCATCGCCCAAGAGCCTCCCGTAGCAGAATCCGCCAGCGACGAGCATGCCGCAGCCGGCGATCCAATGCGGCCCATCAGCACCGGGTTCATCAACGCCAGGCACGCTCAGAAGAAGTGCTTCCACGGTGGAATATGTATCTCGTGCCACACAGGACTGCGGAGCAGGATGCTTTTTGTGACCCTGACGTCAGCCCAAGGGGCCGGAGAATCGCCGGCCGGCCATATCCCTCGCAAATGCGATCTAGAGATTTTTCAACGGCCGTTTCGGTTTGGGGGCGTCAAGCACTCGCTTCTTGTCGTCTGAAGGCGTCCCAGGCATGCCACCGTCGCCGCCTTCGCTCGCCTTCGGCACATTGACGCCGGTATACCGCTCGCCCCACGTATATCCCAGCGGCCGTCGCAACTCCTCGGCAGCCAGGAATGCCCAGGGCGTACCTGGATGGTCACGAACCACACGCTCGAGCAGCATCACGGCCTGTTTGGAAACCTTCTCCGTCTGTGAGCCCACCTTGGAAACATCAGTGCTCTCCTCGAGCACCCACGTGTCATTTTTCGGATCCTTGAACTTCATCCCCGACTTTGCCTGCGCGAGAATGGTGTTGTAGGCGTCGGTTCGTACCTTCAGGGATAGAACCCTGCCCAACGATAGATCGTAGCCCGCCTGCCACCGCTTCTCCTTGATGGCATCCCTGTCGGGCAGCCCAACCTTTAATTGCTCCGCAAGGGCATCGATCCTTGGCTGAATGCGGGCAGCCGCCTTCTGGGCATCGCTCAGCAACTGCGACAGGGCCCCGTCGTCTTTCCGTGGAAACACCATTTCGGGCGATTCCATCGGGCTGATCTCGACCGCTCGCGCAGCCTCAACGAGTGCCTTCTTGGCGCGGTTGGCAGCGAGAAGTTTTTCAGCCATGGCCGCAGACACGTAGTCGGGCTGGTAGTCACGCATGACATCGGGGTCGAAGAAGTGCCTCAACTGCGACGACATCGCGGCGGTCTGATCGTTGCCCACCCTGCCCTTGACGTCCCGGTTGGCATGAACCGCAAAGTAGATGCCGCCGGTCTCGGCGCAGAGCTTCGAAAGGCTAAAGGGACCGAATCCCGAATCAATCGCCTCGTCGGCGAATCTCCCCGATCGAATGTGAACAACTTCGGGATAGCGTGTTTCCGGCCCCTGCTCCACCACGGCCCACTGCACGTCCTGATCGTACTTGGTGTCAAACTCGACAAACTTGAACCGGACGTCCTTCATCCCGAACGGAGCTGGCACGCCAACCACGTAGACAGGGATCCCGAAGGTCCGGCAAAACGCAGCGGTCTTGTCGGCCTGGTTCTGATCATTGCCCGCCTCGTCGGTGAACACGATGATCATCACGTTCTTTCTGGGAGCCCTGCGAAACACGCTCGCCTCGTTGGCGGCGGCTTGAATGGCGGTGAACGTCATCTCAATGCCAGAATCATCAACGGGGATCGATTCGATCGCCTTTATGACCACCGCCGCATCGTCGGTGGCCTTCGTGACCAGCGTCGGAGTCTTGCCGTAGGCAATGACCATGTTCTTGAGGTCAGGCCGGTGCGCGGGGGAGCGGTTGACGCCGAGTTCTTCGAACACCCTCTCAAGGCGGGCGGCAATCTCTTTCCGTTGTCCTGCAAGGCTCACCGACTGGTCGAACACCCAGCACACCACCGTGGCATTCTGATCGAGCGATGCGGCAATCTCTCCCGTGAGACGATCGACGGCGCCCATCGCCCCGGTCGCCCCTTCACCGATGCCCCCCATGACGACGACGGTCTCGTCGAGCACGGCCGCCGTGGGAAGCACTTCGAAGGGCTCTGGTCTGATCACGTCTCCCACAATCGGCTCCAACTCGATTGGAGCCACCGATTCGTCGGCACGCGTGGGCGCCAGGGAGAGTGCCATGCCCATGCCGTTCTGCTCGCTGGCGACGCCGACCTCGGTCTGCTGCTCATCCGAGATCGCTAGCTCTCGCGGCGCATCGAGCATCTCCTGATCGATCTCCTGCGGCTGAATGATCGTGATCGATGGCGCGGATCTGGAAGGCTCACGGAGTGCGACCATCGCCATCGATACCAGCACGACCACGTGAATCAGCAGGCTGATCAACCACGCCGGAGTTGATCCGTTGTGCGGACGTTTCTCTTCTCCGCCCGATCGCCACCGGCTTTTGGGTGTATTCGGGGTTGGTGCCAGCAGCTCCACAGGGAGGCCTCGTTGACGCAGCAGGGAAACCCAGCCGACACACACGGTGTCAACGAACGACACCGATCAGCCTGGGAACTCTCGGGCACAACGAACCGTGCCAGAAAACCTACACCCACTCGCCAGACACCGTAGCTTTCGCAGCCTGCATGCTCCCCAGCCAGCAGCAGACCGGGTGTCTCGCCTGCTTCAATGCCGGGAACACTCTCTAAATGATAGCTTTTTCCCGTTATATTTGCCACAACTGAGGATCGCTGCAGCTCCCTTTTCCACACGCTTTGGGAAGGATTCTGATGTTCGTCTCCGCATGGATGCCCGTGAAGGTGCTTGGTCGCTTTTGCTTGGCGGCTCCGCTGCTGCTTGCGTCCGCCACGCAAATCCGGGCAGCCGAAGCCACCGCTGTTTCCCCCAGGCAGTCCGTGGAAGAGTTGCAGCTGGAGACTTCGGACGGCATTCGGATCGCCGCCTGGTACTACCCAGCCGCAGAAGACGCCAAGGCGGATGCCACGGTAATCCTCGTCCATGACCTCGACGGCTCGCACGAGACTGTCGACACTCTCGCCCGATCACTCCAGGTGGCGGGCTACGCCGTCGTCGCCCCCGATCTCCGTGGCCACGGCGAGAGCGGCTTACGCCCCGATGGCGTGAGGGGCGATGCCGGGGATTCCCGCCTGCTCAAAAAGGCCGACCTGGAGTCGATTGCAGCCGCTACGGGGGGCAGTCACCGCGGTCAAGCGGCACTCCGGGGGGAGATCGAGGCCGTTCGCAACTGGATCAAGCAGAAGTCGGAGACCGGCGAACTCGACATCGACCGGCTCTGTGTCGTTGGCTGCGGCCTGGGCGCCACGCTGGCATCCATGTGGACGGCGGCCGACTGGAACTGGCCGCCAACCACAAGCGGGCCGCAGGGCCAGCAGGTGCGGGCGCTGGCGCTCATCAGCCCCGTCTGGGCATCGAAGGGAATCTCGATGTCTTTGCCCCTGAAGAGCGATGCGATCCAGCACAAAGTCCCCATCATGGTGCTTGCCGGGAAGAGTGATCGCGACGCGATCCGCCTGTTCGATCAACTCAAGCGATACCGGCCCGATGCCTGGTTCCAGCATCGCGTCGAACAATCACCCGAGAAAGCCAGGGGGCTCGAGACAGCGAACGATGGCACGGTCTTTTTTATTCAGACCAACACCAGTCTGAAGGGCGACGATCTCGCCAACGATCCAGCATCCAATGCTGCCGACCGAATCAAGACATTTGTCGGCATAGCCCTGGCTCGCAAGCCCGAGTAGCAGACGAACCTATCCGCGACCCGTAGTCCGCCGTTTTCAGGGGAGCCGCATTGGAACGCGGCTGGGTGCATCAGCACCATGTCCCTGCAACCAGGGCGACTCCGCCGCGCCGCTGGCGATCGTCGCCGGGACCGCTTCCTGACCTGCTGCTACCGCAGCAGTCGTGTCGGAATGACGACTCCCGTGAGCGGTCTGGGAGGGCTCGATCGCGAGGCTGGCAGCACCGCCCTGCGCTCCGAGGACGGACGGCATTGTCCAGGTCGGAGGCATTTGCAACGTCAGGCCGATGGGAAGCAGCTGAGGGTCGGCAAGGCGATCCCTATTGGCCGCCCAGATGGCGCCCGCGGCACTGGCGTGTCCGTAAACCTTGAGGGCGATTCCCGTGAGGTCATCGCCGTCACGAACGACGTACGCCGTCATCGCGCTCACCTGCTGAAGCGGGTGGCCGACAGGTGCAGGCTGCCTACCCACATCGTGCACGGCCCACCCTGTGGACAGCGGCGGCGGGGCGTGTCCGTCCAAGAGCGGTGGAGGAGGGATCTCGACAGTGGAGCGATACGTGCTATCGAGAATCGGAGCAGACGGCGACAACTCGAGACCGGAGGCGGGGAGTGGGGCCGGGGGTGGCGGCGGAGTTACGTGCGCGACAACGCCCGCATCTGCCGGCAGAACACCCGGTGATTCGCGGTCGCTCGTGGGCCTCTGATCGGGGATTGCATGCCCTCCCATGCCCATCATGAGGGGCGACATGCCGGGCTGAGGGCCCGGCGACGGGGCCACCTCCGGTCCATCCGCTGATTCCGCGTTTCCGCGGGCGGCGAGCACCGTTGCCGCGAATGGCTGGACGAGGGCAACCGCTGCCGCCAGCATGGCCATGCCAATGAGAAACCGTATGGTGTGCACGAATTGCGCCATGCCCAAACCCCTTCCAGGTGGCCCGAAGCCGATACCAAGGCCGGCACTGAGAGTATGCGCCGCCATTGACGACCGGGGGCACGACGGGCCTTAGCCACTGTCGTCACCCGCGGTCCACCGGCCGTCAGGGCCGGCATTCCCGGCAAGGTTTTCCGGAGTCGAAGGGCTTTAGGCGGTCGCCTGCGGCGTCGAACGCGACATCTGTTGTTGCTCCCGCCGGGCAGCGGCAGCCCCCTCTTGAAGCCAGAGGACCAGCGGTGCCGCGATATAGATCGTGCTGTAGGTACCGGTGATGATGCCCACCAGCATCGTAAACGCGAAGGCATGGATACCCTGACCACCGAAGAGATACAGAATCAACGTGGCCAGAAACGCCGTACCTGAGGTGAGAATCGTGCGGCTCAAGGTCTGATTGACCGCCTTGTCGATCATGGCCGAGGTGACGAACGCGCTCTTCCCGCGGATCTCGCGGAGCCGGTCGAAGATCACGATCGTGTCGTTGATCGAAAAGCCGACGATCGTCAGGAGCGCCGCCACCACGTCGAGGCTGATCTTGAAGTCGTCGATCAGCGCCCACCCCATGAACCGGCTCACGTAGGTGCTGAACGCGAGGCAGGCCACCGCCACCAGCACGTCATGAATCAGCGCCACCACGGCGGCCAGACCGAACGCGACGTTCTGGAACCGCACCCACACGTACAGAACGATCATCAGCAAACTCGCCAGCAGCGCGTAGAGAGCGGTGACTTTCGTACTTCCGGCCACCTTGCCACCAATCGAATTGGCCGAGAGATAGACCGGCGTATCCGAGAGCTTCTTCGCCACCCGCTCGACCACCCGCCGGGTCGCTGCTGTGTCGAGCGACGTGGACAGCGCCCAGTTGCGATAGGCCTTCGTGCGGCTAGCAACGCTCTTTGCGTCCGCCACATCCGGCTCCAATTCGAATGGAGCGTCCGCCAACCCCTCTGCCTGCAGGGCATCCTGGATGGTGGCCCGCAGTGTGGGCAGGTTGATCTTCTCTGGGAAGTCGAGGGCCACGGAGGTGGGAAGCACCCCGGTGTCCGGAGCCGGCTTGTCGGGCTCAGCCGTCGACGAGATCTCACCAAAGCCCATCGAATAGGTGGCGAGCCTGCCCGGGAATACCTCACGAAGCGTCTTCTCCACCTGATCGTCGTCGCGGACCGACGTGTCGATCTTGTAGCGGGTATCGGCGGCTATATCAGCTCCGGACACGGCGCTCACTGCCACGTTGGGCAACACCGCCACAGCCTTTCGCACCTCCGCCACATCGAGTGCCTGATCGGGTTTGAGCGCCACCTGCACGCTCGTGCCACCCGTGAAGTCGATATCGAAGAGGCCTTGGCCACGCTGCACAGCCGCTGCCAGCCCCAGCAGGATGAAGGCGAGAGAGCCAATGATCGCAGGTCGAACCCACCGGACAAATTCGAAGTTGGTCTGGCCGAAGAACTTGGACATCTTCAACTGCCGCAGCCAGCCGTTGCGTTCCGAAAGGTCGAACGCCACCCGGGAACAGAACACCGCCGTGAACAGGTTGAGCACGAGGCCCAGGATGAGCGTGACGGCAAACCCCTTTAACTGGTCGGTGCCCATCGCAAACAGCACAAACGCCGAGATCAGCGTCGTGAGGTTCGAGTCGACAATCGTCGAGAATGCCCTCGCAAACCCGTTGCGGATTGCCGTGCGAACGCCCGCCCCTCGCTCCGTCTCCTCCCGCATGCGCTCGTAGATGAGCACGTTGGCATCGACTGCCATGCCGACGGAGAGCACGAGCCCTGCCAAGCCGGCCAGTGTGAACGCCGCCTTGAGGGAGATCATGAGCGCCACGACAAGCAGGATGTTGAGCAACACCGCGAGATCGGCGACAAACCCCGAGAAGCGATAGTAGGCGAGCATGAAGGCGAGCACCACGATCGTTGCGAGCACCATAGCGCGGGCTCCGGAGCGAATTGTGTCGGCCCCCAGTTGAGGGCTGATCTTCTGTTCGCTGATCGGCTCGCTCACGAGGGCCGCCGGCAGGCTGCCGGCATTGAGCACGCCCACCAGGAAGTCGACGTCGGCCTGCTTGAAGCTGCCCGTAATCTGGCCGTCGTCTGAAATTGTGCTTTGAATCCTCGGTGCCGAGAGGAGCGTGTCGTCAAGCAGAATGCCCAGCCGGCTGGTGAGCCGGTTGGCTGGGTCGGGAAGGTTCTGACCGGTAAGCGTGCCAAAGAGGGCCGCACCGGATGAGTTGAAGGAGAAATTGACGCACGGCTGCAGTTCGCTGTCGTAGCTCGACGACGCCCGAGTGAGATAACCGCCCGTGACATTAAACCTATCGAGCACAACCAGCACCTCGACACGGCCGTCGGGCATGGTTCGGGTGACGAGGCCGCCGTCCTGAGCTGGGTTGATCTTGGCGGTATCGAGCTGCACCCAGCGGCCGATCTGCCGCCCCCCTTCCGTCACGGTCGTGCCGGGAGACCGGCTGGCCAGTTCGATCACCTGCTTGTGCCGGGGATCCTCCGGATTGGCCGTGATGCGGAATTCGAGCACACCGGCGCTCGAAACAACACGCTTGATGAGATCGACTTCCGATTGGTCGACCTCCGGGACGATCACTTCCAACTGGTCGAGGCCATAGCGACGAACGGTCACTTCCTTCTGACCGCCCGGATTGACGCGGCGGCTGACGGCCGCCACCAGCTTGTCCATATCGACGGCCGCCGACCGACCGGCCACGTCGTATTCCAGATCGATCGCGTCGGCACCTGCCCGCCGGCCTGCCAGCCGCACCCGAGCATCCCCGAAGTCGAGTTGGTCCACACCCTTGAGAAAGGACTCCCGGGCGGCTGCGTCAGCCGTCTCGAGGCGGACGGCGATACGGTTGTCGGCCAATCGCGACACGGTGCCCTTCCGTCCATCCTGACTGGCAAGGAGCTGCTCGATCTTGCCGACGCAGTCATCGACCTGCCCCGCCGACTGGCGGGATGCATCGACTTCGTACACAAGGATCACGCCTCCCTTGAGGTCGATTCCGAGCCGCGGAGGCCAGCCGAGCCAGGTAATGACGGCCCCTGCGGTGAGCGCCACCAGTACGGTGGCCAGTCGGCCCCACATATCGGCAGCCCGTAGCCGCTTCCCGAGCAACCAGGAGAGGAGCGTCGGCACCGCGACGGTGAGCAGCGTCATGGCCCAGACTGCCCACGGCTCGCGCCACCACTGTGCTGCTGGCAGGGCCGCCGCGGGAACGGTGGCAGCCGCCGCCATATCGGCGGCCTGAGCAAACAACTGGATGGGATTGGGGAAACTGTTCATGCCGCTCTCATTTCAGGGTTCGGGGGAGGAACTGTCGCCGAGCACCTTGGCGATGCTCGACACCGTGACGGCAATCTTCACATTGCCCGCCTCGTCAACCCGCAGCGACACGCGATCGGCCTCCCGATCGACATTCGCCACGGTTCCATAGATGCCGGACGTCGTGATGACCCGGTCGTTTTTCTTGAGGCCAGTGAGCAACTCTTGGTGCCGCCGCATGCGTTCGCGCTCCGGTCGATAGAGCAACAGCCACGCCACGAGCACGATCATCGCCATCGGCAGATACGTGATGAGCAGTTCCAGCGGGCCGGGCGGCGGCGCAGCAGCGGCCGCAATCAGATGGACCGCGAACAGGGCTGGGGGCTCGAACAGCATGGAAACTCCAACGTTGGGCTGAATTCGCCACGTTCGGGCGATTCGGCAGATCCGCAAATGTAGTGCGATGCGTGTTGGACGGACAAGCCCGGCATGACATTCGCTGGCCCCGGTGAAGGGCTGGCGTGGACCAGGCCGCCCGGGAAGCGTTTCGAACCGCCTGATCTAACCTGCGGAATCCGGGGCTGGTTCGATTCGCGTCAACAGCTCGCGGCAGACCTCGTCGAAGCAGCCCGCGATCACCCCGTCGCGGAGACGGGCGACGAGCCGCTGGTAGAAGGTGAGGTTATGGATCGAGGCCAGGATCGGCCCCAGCATCTCCCCCGCCAGAAACAGGTGCCGGATGTAGCTGCGGCTGTGCCGGCAGGCGAGGCATGGACAGCCCGCCTCGAGCGGGCGGGGATCGGTGGCGTGCTGCGCGTTTCGCAGACGAAGCTGCCCGTCAAACGTGTAGACCAGCGAATTGCGTCCGCAGCGAGTGGGCAGAACACAGTCGAACATATCGATGCCTGCAGCCACGGCAGCGATGATGTCGCGAGGCTGGCCAACCCCCATGAGATACCGCGGCCGGTCGACCGGCAGGTGCGGCGTGGTGGCGCGGAGGGTGGCATCCATTGCCTCCGGCCCTTCCCCGACCGAGAGGCCGCCGACCGCGTAGCCGTCGAAACCGAGCCCCCGGAGACGCACCGCACTCTCCTCCCGCAGGTCGGGCTCGAGGCCCCCCTGCACGATGCCAAACACCGCCTGATCCTCGCGGCGATGCGCCGTGAGGCAACGCTCCGCCCACCGCAGCGACCGCTGCATCGCGTCAGCAACCGCATCGCGGGCGGCGGGCAGGGCCACCACGTGATCCAACTGCATCGCCACGTCGGCCCCGATCCGCTCCTGGATCTGCATCGAAAGTTCGGGCGAAAGTTCCACCGGACTGCCATCGATGTGCGAGCGGAAGCTGGCGGCCATCTCGGTGACACGGACCTGCTGAGCGAGCGAGAAGACCTGGAAGCCGCCGCTGTCGGTGAGCGTGGGGCCCGACCAGCCCATGAAGGCCGCCACGCCACCGGCCTGTTCGACAACTGCCTCGCCGGGACGCAAATGAAGATGGTAGGCGTTGGCAAGCACCATGCCGGCGCCGGTCTCGGCGACCCGGCCGATGTCAACGCCCTTCACGCTGGCCAGCGTCGCTACCGGCATGAACAGCGGCGTCGGCACGCTGCCATGCGGCGTCGTGAGCAGACCAGCCCGCGCCCCGCCGGGGCTGACCGCATCAAGTTGAAAGGCAAAACCAGGTCGCATTCCCAGAGCCTACCCTCTCACGCGAAACACGGGATCATCACATCCTTTTCGGCACGACATGTGCCGTCCCCCCGTGGCGGCACGTCTCCAACGTGTCCGGAAGTTCGCATTGCTACTGCGTGCTGGAACCAGCCAGCCGGCTGCGGCATGCTCGTCGCCGGCGGATTCTGCTACGGGAGGCTCCTGGACGAATCGCGAATCGCTCGTGAGTCGCAGAATTCACCGGACTCCTGCGCGTGCCTCCGACCGGCTGGCTTCACGGCGAAGGTCGGCATCCCGCTGACCTTACCTTGGCCGACCTCCGTCGGCTGGTGCTCACCCGGCCCTTCGGGCCTGGCGCGGTTCATAGCGTCGTAAGTCTTGCAACATCCGCGAGGGGCTGCCCATGCCCCAGGAGCCGGCGTTGGCGGCAAGCGAAGGCAGGATGCCGAGAGCGCAGCCGGCATCGAGTGAGCGAAGGGCAGGATGCCCGTAGCGAACGTCCGGCGACGGGGCATGGGCAGCCCCGAACCGTCGTCTCGTGTTATCAGAAGATCCCCAGGGCCTCGAGGCTGTACCGGACGACGAGGCCGGCCACCACCACGCTCACCATGCTCATCAGCTTGACGAGGATGTTGAGGCTCGGGCCGCTGGTGTCCTTGAAGGGATCGCCCACGGTGTCACCCACCACGGCCGCCTTGTGGGCGTCACTGCCCTTGCCGCCGTGCACTCCCGATTCGATGTGCTTCTTGGCGTTGTCCCAGGCACCGCCAGCATTGGCCATGAACACCGCCACGCAGAAGCCGGTGGTCAGACCGCCCACGAGCAGCCCCATCACGCCTCCCACGCCGAGCAGCAGACCCGTGACGACGGGCACGGCCAGCGCCAACACCGACGGCAGGATCATCTCCCGCTGTGCCGCCTTCGTGCTGATCGCCACCGGAGCGGCATAGTCGGGAGTTTCAGTGCCCTCCATGATGCCCGGCTTCTCGCGGAACTGTCGACGCACCTCTTCCACCATGCCCTTGGCGGCACGGCCCACGGCCTTCATCGTCAGGGCACAGAAGACGAACGTACTCATGGCACCGATGAAGAGGCCCACCAGCACCTTCGGGTTCATGAGGGTGACGTCGTAGAACCGCATGTAGTCGGCCATGAACGCCTGTTTCACACTCACGATTCGGTTGGACTTCTCAAGTTCGTCCATGAATGCGGGAGTGGCATTGTCGATCGGCGTCAATGAGGGAAGCTTGCCGAAGTCGGGAATCGCCCGGTTGTCGAGCACCATCCAGGTCGTGTTGGCTTCGGGCTTGTCACCGATCTTCAGCGCCAGACCACCCGCCAGTTTCACCCAGTCGCCCGACTTGAGATCGACGTTCTTGCCCGCCACGGTGACGCTCTGCACGTCAGACCGCTTGTCGTAGGAGACCGCCGAGTGACCCCAGCGATCGAAACCGATCCGTACTTCCTCGACATAGGCCGCCAGAAGCGCCAGCGCCGTGAGGGCCGCCGAGCCAATGGCAAAACCCTTGCCGGTGGCGGCAGTCGTGTTGCCCAAGGCGTCGAGGGCGTCGGTCCGCTCGCGGACGATATTCGGCAGGCCGGCCATCTGGGCATTGCCGCCCGCGTTGTCAGCAATTGGCCCGTAGGCGTCGGTCGCCAGCGTGATGCCGAGCGTGGAGAGCATGCCCACGGCGGCGATGCCCACGCCGTAGAGGCCGAGGGCAAAGGCGCTGGGATCCTTGAAGCTGAAGCCGTTGGCAAACCCAAAAGCCAACAGCGTGGCGACGCCGGTGATGAGCACCGGGGCCCACGTGCTGAGCATGCCCTCGGCGATGCCGCCAATGATGATCGTGGCAGGACCGGTGAGCGCCTGGTCAGCCAATTCCTTGGTCGGCGTGTATTCGTTGCTGGTGGAGTATTCGGTCCACTTGCCGATCAGCCAACCGGCTACCAGGCCCACGATCACAGCCACGGCGATGCCCAGGTGCCGAAACCCACCCATCAGCAGGAATGTGACCACGAACGACGCAACGACGATGGCCGCCGTGGAAAAATTGATGCCCTTGGCAAGGGCGGCGAGCAGCGACTTCTGTGACGAGTCTTCCTGGGTACGCACCTGGAAGATGCCCCAGATGGAGAGCAGCGTGCCCACCGCGGCGATCGCCATCGGCAGGAAGATCGCCGCCATCTGCATCGAGTAGTTGCCCGGAAACGCCGCCACACCGAGCGCCGCCGTGGCGAGAATGCTGCCGCAGTAGCTCTCGTAGAGGTCGGCTCCCATGCCGGCGACGTCGCCCACATTGTCCCCCACGTTGTCGGCGATCGTGGCCGGATTCCGCGCGTCGTCCTCGGGAATGCCGTGCTCCACCTTGCCGACAAGGTCTGCACCCACGTCGGCCGCCTTCGTGAAGATGCCACCACCCACGCGGGCGAAGAGCGCCTGCGTGCTGGCGCCCATGCCGAAGCAGAGCATCGTGACGGTGATCTCCTCCAGCGACAGCGGCTTGCCAAACAGCGGCACCACCCAATACAGGATGAAGAACCAAAGGAGGATGTCGAGCAGGCCTAGGCCCACGACCGTGAGCCCCATCACGGCACCCGATCGAAACGCCACCTGAAGGCCGTCGTTGAGCGACCGCTCGGCGCCGGCCGCCGTTCGGTTGCTGGCGAGCGTCGCCGTCTTCATGCCGAACCAGCCGGCGAGACCTGAGAAGAATCCACCGGAGAGAAAGGCCAGCGGCACCCATCCACTCTGCACGCCGAGACCGAAGGCCATCCACAGCAACAGCAGGCAGACCGCGCCAAACACCCAGTACAGAACCCCACGCTGCTGTTTGAGATAGGCATCGGCGCCCGTCTGCACGTAGCCGGCGATCCTGATCATGTCAGGCGTGCCGGCTGGTTGGGCTTCCATCCACTTGAAAAACTGCCACGCCTGGTAGAGCGCCAGCGAGGAACCGGCCACGCCCACGAGCCACCAGAAACCAAACACCAGATGCGTCCAGCCAGTGGGGCCAGCCTCCGGGTTGGCCGAGGCTCCGGCGCAGCCGGCGATGGGAAGCAGCAGTGCCGCCAGAGCGACGATCGACGCGGAAGAGCGTTTCACGGTGTGGAGAAACTCCAAGGGGAAGAAGTGCGAGGAAATGTCTGGTTGTATTCGGAGGACTCTAGTCGTGGGCAAATGGACGGTCAAACGTCACTCACACCGCGGCTTCCCGACCGATCGAATGGTACTCAAACCCGCGCGACCGCATCTCAGCCGGCGCGTAGAGGTTGCGGCCGTCGAAGATCGTCGGCGACCGCATGCGACGGGCCATGTCGTGAAAGTCGGGGTGCCGAAAATCACCCCATTCGGTAACGATGGCGAGGCAGTCAGCACCGTCGAGCGCTTCCATCGGCCCCACGGCATAGGTCAGGCGGTCGCCGTGTATGGCCCGGACGTTCTCCATGGCCTCGGGATCGTAGACGGTGACCTGAGCACCACCGGCGAGCAGTTGCTCAAGCAGATCGAGAGACGGGGCATCGCGGACGTCATCGGTCCGCGGCTTGAAGGCCAGCCCCCACACAGCGATCCGACGACCGGCGAGTTGGCCACCGAAGTGGGCGACGATCTTCTCGCCGAGTACCTGCTTCTGAGCAAGATTCGTCTCGTGCACAGCCTCAAGGATCCGGGGAACCACACCGTGGTCACGGGCCATCGCTGTGAGCGCCTGCACGTCCTTCGGAAAGCAGCTCCCCCCGTAGCCCACGCCCGGAAAGAGAAACGCGAAGCCAATCCGCTTGTCGTGCCCGATCCCGCGGCGGACGTCGTCGATGTCCGCCTCCATCCGCTCGCAGAGGTTGGCCACCTCGTTGATGAAACTGATCTTCGTGGCCAGCAGCGAGTTGGCGACGTATTTCGTCATCTCTGAACTCTCCGGCGACATGACGAGAAACGGGTGCTCGGTGCGCAGGAAAGGCAGATAGAGGCTCCGCAGGATCTCAGCCACTTCGGCCGAACGGACGCCCACGACCACCCGGTCGGGCTTCTGAAAGTCATGGATCGCGGCGCCTTCCTTCAAAAACTCTGGATTGCTCGCCACCCGACACTCCCTGCCAGTGCGTGCCTTGAGCCGCGTCTCAATCCCGGCGCATGTGCCCACTGGCACCGTGCTCTTCGTCACCACGACGGCCTCTGGATCAAGGTGTGGCGCGATGGCATCGACAACCTTCCAGAGGCTGGAGAGATCGGCGGAGCCGTCGGCGGAAGGGGGCGTGCCCACCGCCAGAAAGACGACCTGTGCCGTCGAGATCGCCGATGCGGTGTCGGTGGAGAAAAGCAGCCGGCGTGCTTTCACGCTGCGGACCACCAGTTCTTCGAGGCCAGGCTCGTAGATGGGAATCTCGCCGCGGTTGAGACGCGCGATCTTCTCGACATTGATGTCGAGGCAGGTGACCGTGTTGCCGCTGTTGGCGAAACAGGTGCCGGAGACAAGCCCCACGTACCCCGTGCCGACGACCGTAATCCGCATGCAAAGGGTCCTTATTCAAAGAGACCGTGACCGGCTGTGGCTCGGCTCAGACTGCGTACGAATAGACTAGGTGACGGAGGGCTCGCCGGCGACTGGTTCGACCGTCTCCTCGGCTTCGCCCGGCGGCACCGGCACGACGGCGGCAAGCGAGTCGCTGTCGTCCAGCCGCATGATCCGTACGCCCTGCGTGTTCCGACCGATCGCTTTGATCTCGCGGACATTCACCCGCTGGATCTTGCCGCGGGAGGTCATCATCAGCACCTGGTCATCGTCCTTCACCGAGACGACCGCCACGACCTGACCGTTGCGGGCCGTCGTCTTGATGTCGCGGATACCCTTGCCGCCCCGGTGCTGTGTGCGGTACCGCATCCCACTCGACTCACCGTCACCTTCCGCCTCGTCCGTCACGGCTTCGCCGGATTCAGCTTCCGCGGCCTCCCCCTCCTCGCCGGGCGCCGGCCCGGCAATCGGAGTGCCGGCCCCGAAGGGCGTCCGCTTGCCATAGCCCTGCTCGCAAACCGTCAGCAGCGTCGCGTCTGGATCGGCCACCACCATGCCCACGAGCCGATCGCCGGCCCCCAGCTTGATGCCGCGAACGCCGCTCGTATCGCGGCCCATCGGACGGGCATCCGATTCGGGAAAGCGAATCGCCATGCCCTTCGCCGTGGCGAGCACCAATTCGTCGCCGGGCTTCGTGATCACGGCATCGACAAGTTCATCTCCTTCGCGCAGCTTGACGGCGATGAGCCCCTTGGTGCGACGGCGGCGATACTCCTCGAGCGGCGTCTTTTTCACCACACCGCTACGGGTGGCGAGCATGAGGAACTGATTCGAGTCTTCGAAGCCCGAGACGGCCCGGCAGTCGGCCACCTTCTCACCAGCCTCGAACTCCAACAGGTTGACGAGGGCGCGTCCCTTGGCATCCCTCGCCAGTTCGGGCAGTTCAAAGACCCGCATCGAGAAGACCTTGCCGAGCGTGGTAAACACGAGCAGCCAGTCGTGCGTGCTGGCCACGAAGAGATGCTCGATCGGATCTTCCTCGTCGGTCCGCGCGCCGGTGAGCCCCTTGCCACCGCGTCGCTGCGCCCGGTAGACGTCAGCGGGTGTCCGCTTCACGTAGCCGGCCCGACTGATGGTCACCACCATCGTGGCCTCGGTGATCAACTCGGCCATGTCGCGGATGTCGCCCGCTTCGCCGCTGATCTCCGTCCGACGTTCGTCGGCATGCTTGTTTTCGAGTTCCAGGAGGTCGGCGCGGATCAGCGCCTTGATGTTGGCCTCGCTGGAGAGAATCCGACGGAACTCCCCGATCTTGCCGAGGAGTTCGCGGTGTTCGCCGCCGAGTTTTTCCTGCTCGAGATTCACCAATTGCCCAAGCGTCAACCGGAGGATGGCGTCGGCCTGCACCGGAGAGAGACCATAGGTCTCCGTGGCGCCCCGCTCCTCCTGCATGATGGCAAACCCCTCGGCGCCGAGTGCCCGCTCCAGCAGCGCCGCCGGCGCCTGGATCTGGACCAGCCGCTCTTTCGCCTCGGCTTGTGACTTCGAACTGCGGATGATCCTGATCACCTCGTCGATGTTCGCCAGCGCCACGAGCAGGCCTTCGACCGTGTGCTTCCGGCTGCGGGCCCGGGCGAGCAAGTGCTGCGTGCGGCGACGGAGCACGGCGGTGCGATGGCGGAGGAATTCCTCCAGCATGTGCTTGAACGACAGAATCCGCGGCTTGCCGTCGACGAGCGCCAGGAAAATCAGCGAAAACGAGGTCTGCAGCGGCGAGAACTGGTAGAGCTGATTCAGCACGACATCGGGATCGGCATCCCGCTTCAGCTCCAGGATCAAACGCACCGGCTCCTTCAAATCACTCTCGTTGCGAATCGCGGAGATTCCCTTGATGCGGTCGTCGTTGACCAGTTCCGCGATCTTCTCCTCGATGGCATCTCGGGTCTGCTGGTAGGGAATCTCCGTGACGACGATGCGGTTGCGGTTCTTGCCAAACTCCTCGACGTGCGCACGAGCACGGAGCGTGATCGTGCTGCGACCGGTGAGATAGCCGCGGACCAGCGACTCGCGGCCCATCACGATGCCACCAGTGGGGAAGTCGGGGCCGGGGACGATCTGGAGCAGTTCGGCCATCGAGGTGCCCGGCACATCGATCAGTTGCACCAGCGCCCGGCAGACCTCGCCCAAATTGTGCGGGGGTATGCTCGTCGCCATGCCGACGGCGATGCCACCGGCGCCGTTGACCACGAGGTTCGGAAACCGGCTCGGCAGGACGACAGGCTCGGTGTTGCGCTCGTCGTAGGTCGGCACGAAGTCGACCGTGTCGAGTTCGAGGTCGTCGAGCATCATCGCCGCGATCGGCGACAGCCTGGCCTCCGTATATCGCATCGCGGCGGCGGGGAGACCCGCGATCGAGCCAAAGTTGCCCTGCTTGTCGACGAGCACATGCCGCATGTTCCATTCCTGGGCCATGCGGACGAGCGTGGGATAGATCACGCTCTCGCCGTGCGGGTGGTAATTGCCGCTGGTGTCGCCGGAAATCTTGGCACACTTCACCCGCGACGCGCCGGGCGAGAGGTTGAGGTCATTCATGGCGACCAGGATTCGCCGCTGCGAGGGCTTGAGCCCGTCGCGAACGTCGGGCAGGGCCCGCGACACGATCACGCTCATCGCGTAGGTCAGGTAGCTGTCCTTGAGTTCCTGCTCGATCGGCTGTTCGATGAGCCGGCCGCCGGCATTGTCACGCAGCACGCCGGCCTCGTCGCGCCGATCGCCGGCATGGCCGGTGCCCGCGCCTTCGTGTGGCGGCACTCCCCCCGAGGAGCCACTGGCGGAACCCCCGCCGGAACCCCCGCCCTCGCCGCCGGGGGAGTCCATACCGTCTGCGTCGTCTGCGTCGTCTGCCAAGGGGGTTTCTCCCAGCTGACCACCGGGGTTTTCACCGGTGGGAACGCTTGAACATACCCGTCCGGCGGTGGCGGTCAACCGGCCTGGAACTGGGTGAAAAGCCGCTTCTTGATGGCTTGACCCGCGCGCCTGCCCCCCCTACTCTCCCGCCCCGTTTTCACCGTTCTTCCTTCCGAGGCCCTCCGCTCGTGCCATCGAACCGTTTTCACGGCTGGATTATTGCTGCCGCCGCGACGTTCGTGCTGCTCGTCCGGCTGGGCGGGCCGGCCCTCTGGGACGACGATGAGCCCAAGAATGCGGCCTGTTCGTTGGCCATGCTCGATACAAATGATTGGGTTGTGCCCACGTTCAACGGTCGACTCCGCGTCGAAAAACCGCCGCTGGTGAACTGGATCCAGATCGGTGGCTTCACCCTCTTCGGCCGCAACGAGACGGGCGCCCGGATCGGCTCGGCCCTGCTGACTGTCGGCACGTGCCTGCTCACCTGGCAGATCGGCTGCCTGCTTCTGGGGCCGACAGCCGGCCTGCTCGGCGGCCTGGCGATGGCCACCTGCGTCTGGACGGCCGTGGGCGGCCGCGCGGCAACCCCCGATGCGCCGCTGCTGTTCTTCACGACGCTGGCATTCTTTTTGTTTGTACGCGGCATCGGCTGTGGGATCAGTGGCCACCCCAACAGCCTGAACGGCGGCGTTTGCTCGCTCCCCTTCTCGTCGGCGATCGGCATCGGAGCGGCCCTTGGCGCCGCCACGCTCGCCAAGGGCCCGATCGGCATCGGCCTCCCACTGCTGGCATTTCTGCTCTTTGCAGCCTCGCGAAAACAGTCGTCTGGCGCCATCGGCTGGCCGGCGACGATCGCTGGAGTGCGGCCTCTGACGATCACCCTCGCAGCCGCGGCTGTGGCAGTCCCCTGGTATGTCTGGGTCGGACTCCGCACCGACGGCGAATGGCTCCGCGGCTTCCTCTTCGTCCACAATGTCGGCCGCTTCGCAGCAGCGATGGAAGGGCACTCTGGCTCGCTCCTCTATTATCCAGCCGTCGTGGCCGTCGGGCTCTTTCCATGGTCGATCGTCCTGGCCGCCATGCTGGCGCACGCTGCATTGATCCTGCGATCGCCAACAGCCGATGACCGCCGCGGACCGCTCCAACTCCTCCTCTGCTGGATGCTTGTCTGGATTGGCGTCTTCTCCTGCGCAGGCACGAAACTGCCTGGCTACATCTGGCCGGTCTATCCGGCCTTCGCCATCGCCACAGGACTATTTCTCGCCGATTGGGCCGATGGCCGCGTGGACTTTGGGGGACACCGCTTCCTGGAGCGGCTCCCAAAACTATCGCTCAATTCCCAGGCCGATCACGGTCCCGACCAGACGGTCGGGCTGGTGATGCGGCTCGCCTGGTCGATCCTCGCAGCGACCGGTGTGGCGATCGCCATTGGCCTGCCGCTGGCCTCCGAAAGGCTCGCGGCCGGAGACGCGTGGCTGGGCCTGATCGGCCTGATCCCGCTGGCCATGGCAGCAGTCGCATGGCAGAGCCAGTCGATGGGCCATCGACCGCGGGCCTTGGCTGCCGTCGCTGTCGGCGCATGCCTGCTCGTCTCGCTCATGGCATCGGTCGCCGCCGAATCATTCAGCCGGGCCCAGGGCTCCAGGGCACTGGTCGAACAGCTCGAGCAACCAGCCAGCGATTGCCAGTGGGCATGCCTGTGGAACGTGCCACCAAGCCTGGTCTTTTACACAGGCGCCACGATTGAAAAACTCGAAACCGCCGCCGATGTCGCCGACCATCTCCGTCAGCATGCCGATGCCCGCGTGGTGATCGACGGTCGCCAGGAGACGCTCGTCGCCGCAACGATTCCCTTTGGCTATGGCGTGCTGGCGCGCGTGCCGACACTCTCCCGCCACGAGTATCTGCTGCTCGGTCGCCTCCCCAACCATGAAGCCCCGCTCGCACTCGCCGACTGACCGTTCACCCACGCCCCCTTTTGCAGTCACCGTTTTTCCGGAGCCCGCCATGCAGGACCGTCGACCGCTCTTCATCGTTCTGGTCGCCTCGATCGCCAGCCTCACGGCAGGAATCGCGGCCACGCCGTTCTGGGACGAAGACGAGCCGCGATTCGCGGCCATCGCCCGCACCATGGTCGACACGGGCGACTGGATCGTGCCCATGTTCAACGACGAACTCGCCGTCGACAAACCGGTATTGATGCACTGGGCCATGGCCGCCTCCTACACACTCTTTGGCACTTCGGAGATCGCGGCCCGACTGCCGGCGGCTGTTGCAACACTGCTCACGGCACTGGCGCTGTTGCGGGCGGGTACACGCTGGTTCAATCCCACGACCGGCATCGTCGCGGCGCTCGCCTACGTGGGCAGCCTGCTGGTCGGAATCGAGGCGCATGCCGCCACGCCCGATGCGATCCTGACCTGCCTCACGACCTGGGCGACAATCCTCTTCGCAGAACCGCTGCTGGTCGGGGGCTCAGCCGCAGCAACGGGACTTCCTCGACTCTCGTGGCGTCGCGCGGCGGCGGTCGGCGGACTCCTCGGCCTGGCCGTCGTCTGCAAGGGCCCAATCGGCTTCGTGGGCCCGCTGGCGGTGGTGTTGCCGTGGGCCGGTTGGCTGGCCGTGCAGCGTCGACTCGCGGACAGGCCCCGCACGACCGGCACCTCCCTCATGCGCACGCTGCTCGCAGTGGCATTGCCCGCCGCCTGGGACACGATCCGAACGGCCCGGCTGGGAGCGATCAGCGTCGCGATGCTTGCCGTGGCCGCGCCGTGGTATACGGCGGTCTCCCTCCGCACCGATGGTGCATGGCTCAATGGCTTCTTCTTCATCCACAACGTGGGCCGATTCGTGGAGCCGATGGAGCGTCATGGCGGCAGCGTGCTGCTGCATCCGCTGGCGATGCTCGTCGGCTTCTTTCCGTGGTCATGCTTCCTGCCGCTGGCGATCGTCGTGACCCTCTGGCGAGTCTGGAACCGGGCCGATACGCCCGCTTCGAGGCACGCGCTCAGCCTCACGCTTGTGTGGATGGCCGTCTGGGTGGGCGGCTTCTCTGCCTCCGCCACGAAACTCCCCAACTACGTGCTGCCGGCGTATCCGGCCGCGGCACTGCTCGTGGCGGCGGCAGGTGTGGTCGCCGCTGAACGAGGCCGCTGGCCCCATCCGGCCTGGATGGCCGCTGGCATGTTCTCACTTGCATTCGGTGGCGTGATCACTGCGGCCGCCGTAATCGTGGCCGAACAGTTTGGTCTCACGGGTGCCGCCCCGGCTGCCCTCGTGGGCCTCGTCCCGATCATCGGCGCCGCCTGCCTCTGGTATTGGCGGCGGGAGCCGATGCGGGCCATCTCCGTGCTCGCCGTCACGGGCCTCGTGTTCACGGGTCTCGCCGTCGGGCCGGCAGCAGCCCGCATCGCCGGGGCCAATGCGCTGCCGGCGCTCGTGGAAGAGGCCCACCGCCACGCCGGTGGCCATGCCCGTCTGGGCACGTTCACGCAGATCACGCCGAACGTCGTCTACTACGCCCACGGGCACGTCACCGCCTGGCAGGAACCCCAACGCGACGATTGCCTTCGCTTTCTGGCCTCGGGCCCCGACGCGGTGGTGCTCGTCCGAGAGGACGATTTCGCCTCCCTGTCGGCCGGCCTGCCCGCAGGCGTGGGCGTGATCGGCCGCAGCCGTCCGCTCTTCCGGGACCACGACTTCCTGCTCGTCGGTACACACACCCCCAACGAAGTTCGCAGCGCCGGCCCAACCGCCGCTCTCGAGACCACACAGGAGAGCACCACCCGATGAAAACCCACGTCTCCCACCCCGATATTCTGCCCTGCGAGCGGCCGACGCGACCGTCTGTCGCACGAACTCCCGGCGGGCTCTTGTCGATCGTGGTGCCCTGCCATAACGAGGAGGCCGTTGTGGAGGCCACGCACAAGCGGCTCGTTGCCGCAGTGGCAGGCACCGGCATGGACCTCGAGATTATCTACGTCGATGACGGCAGCCGCGACGCCACCCTTGAGCGTTTGGAATCCATTGCAACACGCGACAAACGGGCCGTGGTCGTGGAACTCTCCCGAAATTTCGGCCAGCAGGCGGCGATGTCGGCAGGCATCGCCCAGGCACGAGGTGCTGCGGTGGTGATCATCGATGCCGACCTGCAGGATCCACCCGAGGTGATCCCGGAGATGGTTCGCGCCTGGCGCAGCGGCGTCGATGTGGCGTATGGACGCCGCCGCTCCCGCGAGGGCGAAACCCGCTTCAAGCTCCTGACCGCCAGCCTCTTCCACAGGCTCTTTGCCAGACTGGTGCCCCATCCGATACCGGTCGATACCGGCGACTTCAAGCTGATCGACCGGGCCGTGGTGGACGCCGTCTGCAGCCTGCCAGAGAAGCGTCGCTATCTCCGCAGCCTCGTGCCATGGGCCGGCTTCCGTCATGAACCGGTCTGGTATGACCGGCACGCCCGCCTTGCCGGAGAGACCAAATACTCTGCACGCAAGCTGATCATGCTGGCTGCCGACGCACTGGTCATCTCCTCGGATGCACCGGTGCGACTCACCTGGCTGTGCAGCCTCGCTCTCGCACTGCTGGGCGTCTTAGCCACGGGCATCGCGACATGGTCGAGCATGACCACCACCACTGGTGCCGACAGGGCCGGCGTGTCGCTGGCAGCGATCATCGCGGTGGCGGCCCTCGTCGCTGCTGCACAGACGGCGGCCGTTGCCGTTGTCGGGGAGTACGTGGTGCGCACCTACCGCGAAACGCAGGGACGACCGACCTGGGTCATTCGTCGTACGATCAATGACGCCGGCGCCGCAACGGGTGGCACTCGGACCGACCGGTCGTCCCGCGCCGCCTGAACCCGCCGCCTGAAATAGCTTTACGCGACGGTTCGGGGCTGCCCATGCCCCGTCGCCGGACGTTCGCTTCGGCCATCCTGGCCTTCGCTCACTCGATGCTGACTGCGCTCCGGCATCCTGCCTACGCTGGTCAGCAACGCCGGCTCTCGGGACATGGGCAGCCCCTCACGGATGCATCCGGGATTCCATACAAGCCCTCGGCGGAAGCCGGGGGACTGCGGCTGAGGAGCCGGTCGGAGGCACGCGCAGGAGCTGGTGAACTTTGCCTGCAACACAGGACTCACCATCATCCACGAGCATGCGACGGCAAAGTCCACCAGCGACGAGCATGCCGCAGCCGGCGAACCATTGTGGCTGACTTCACTACGCGCGACCTTACCCACCGTACCGTCGCGTGGGATTCAGCCTGCCTTGGCGAGTTCGGCCTCGATCACGCCCTTGAGCTTGGCGTCGTCGGGGGCCACGCCCGACTTATAGCGGCCCACGATCTTGCCGTCGCGGCCGATCAGAAACTTCTCGAAGTTCCAGCCAACGTCTCCCTTGGGATCGGCAGACTCGGTGAGCGTCTTGTAGAGCGGCGAGATGCCCGGTCCCTTGACCACGATCTTTGAGAACATGTCGAACGTCACGCCATACTTCGACGTGCAGAACGTGGCGATCTCGGTGTCGGTGCCCGGCTCCTGGGCGCCGAACTCGTTGGCGGGGAAGCCGAGCACGACGAGCCCCTTGTCCTTGTAGGTGTCGTAGAGCTTCTGCAGGCCGGCGTACTGGCCGGTGTAGCCACAGCGGCTGGCGACGTTGACGATCAGCACGACCTTCCCCTTGTAGGCCGAGAGGTCGACGTCCTTTCCGTCAATCTTCTTTACGGTACCCGTCAGGGGAGAAGCCTGATCGGCATGAACCGTGGTCGACAGCAGCGATCCCACAGCGAGGGACACGATCAGCGTCACGAGCGTCTTCGTCAGCATCGGATGGTCTCCAGTGGCGTATGGACAGGCGTCGTCTCAACGACAGATGCCCTGAATAGAGCAGGTTCCAGCGGAAGCGGCATCATGCGGGCCCTGCAGCCAGCACATCGGGGCCGGCCTGCTCGGCGTAGGTCGCGAAATTCTCGCGGAATTTCGCCGCCAGCCCGCGGGCAGTGGCCGTCCAAGCCGATTCGTTGCCCCAGGCCAGCCATGGCTTCAGCACGACGTCATCGACTCCGGGCACCCGCGTCACCGCATCGAGGCCGAAGACCGGATCACGGGCCACCGGTGCCTCGGACAGTGTTCCAGCATGGATGCCGTCGATGATCCGCCGCGTTACCGCCAGGTCGATCCGCTGGCCCTGGCCATAAGCACCGCCGGTCCAGCCCGTGTTTACCAGCCAGGCCTGGGCGCCATGCCGTGCGAGCTTCTCTGCCAGCAGCCGAGCGTAGACCGCCGGATGCCGCACCAGAAACGCTGCACTGAAGCAGGCGGAGAACGTCGCCTGCGGCTCCACGACGCCCACCTCTGTGCCGGCCACGCGGGCGGTATAGCCGGAGAGGAAGTGATACATCGCCTGCTCCCGCGAGAGTCGGCTCACCGGCGGCAGCACGCCGGTGGCATCGCAGGTGAGGAAGATGACGTTCCGCGGATGCCCCGCCACGCAGGGCACCTTCGCGTTGGCGATATACTCGATCGGGTAGGCCGCCCGGGTGTTTTCCGTGATGGCACTCGATGCGAAATCGACGGTCCGTGACGACTGGTCGTAGACAACGTTCTCGAGCACCGTTCCGAAACGGATCGCATCGTAGATCTCCGGTTCCTTCGCTGCGGAGAGTCCGATGCACTTCGCGTAGCAGCCCCCTTCAATATTGAAGACGCCGGCATCGCCCCACCCATGTTCGTCGTCCCCGATCAGCCGCCGCGCAGGGTCGGCCGAGAGCGTCGTCTTGCCCGTGCCCGAGAGCCCGAAGAAGAGCGAAACGTCGCCGCCATCCCGCGACGCATGCCCCTCGTTGGCGGAGCAGTGCATGGAGAGCACGCCTCGCCCGGGGAGCATCCAGTGCATGATCGTGAACACCCCCTTCTTCATCTCGCCCGCATATTCCGTTCCCAGGATTACCTGTTCGCGGCGCTCCAGCGAGAGATCGATGCTCGTGCGACTCGTCATCTGGGCCGTGAGCGGGTTCGCCGGAAACTGCCCGGCGTTGTAGATCACGTAGTCGGGCGTGCCGAACCGGTCGAGTTCGTCGAGTGTGGGCCGGATCAGCATGGTGTGCATGTAGAGAGCGTGGTAGGCGCGGCTGCAGATCACGCGCACCTTCAACCTGCAGGCGGGGTCCCAGCCGGCGTAGCCGTCGCACACGTAGACCTGATCCCGTGTGTTGAGATAGTCGACGGCCCGCTGGCGGTTGAGCAGGAATGTGTGGTCATCGATGGGGTGATTGACCGGCCCCCACCAAACGTCCGCCTCCGAATCCACGCTGCGCACAAGGTGCTTGTCCTTTGGACTCCGGCCCGTCTTGACGCCAGAGAGGATCGCGATCGCGCCGCTGGTCGTGATGACCGCCCCCTCGCGCGTGACTGCGTCCTCGTACAGCCGGGGCGGCGGAGCGTTGCGGACCACGACGGGAACGCTGATGTCATGTGCCGACAGGTCGATGTGAAGAGGCATCGGTGTCTCCTGAAGCCGGTGGCGGGGCAGCCGTCGGGGATGTGGGCAGCGAACTGGGGAGTGTCGCCTGGGGCCGCGTTATAGAAAGAGGCCACCACGACGGAGCAATCGACAGCCAGGTCGCCACGGCAATCAGCCCACAGCCGAGACCGGCAAACAGTCCGCCCCATGGGCTGCGTCGCACCGGCAGCCCTCGCACGGCTCGGCGGAGGCGGCGGGTGAACTCGCCCCAGCCCTCTGGCGACGACCTCTCGCCGACATTCACGACGCTCACAGTCCTCAAGCTTCCGTTGCCTTCAATATGCAGTTGGAAGCCTCGCTCTGGCAGGGCCGCGCTCTCGCCAGCCCAGCGTGCCGTTGGATCGAGCGACGACACCACTTCGGCCACGAGAGGTCTGAACTGCTCCACGGTGATGTTGTAGACCACCATGCGAGGCCGTGAGACGAGCATGCAGACGGTGACGCACAGGGCGAACAAAAATGCCAGCACCGGCCAACTCCAGGGCGAACCTCCGGTCACGGGCATCAGGAGGGCCAGTGGCCCCACCATTGCAAGGCCCGAAACTGCCATCGCCAGCATGGCACCGTCGAAGATGCCCGACACGGCCAGCGGCCGCCGTCTCAGGTGCGCCCAGGCGAGCCCCAGAAGATAAAAGCCCAGCGGCAAAATCGCGATCCAGGGAGCGGGCGCAGAGAGCGATATGTTCATGTCAGTACGCCTCCTTCTCCAGCCCCTCGTGCCTCGGGTGCGATTCCCACGAATCCGCTACGAGTGCGAGCGGGCCACCGCCATCCAAGCCAGCAGAAGCAGCCATGCCACCTCGACCACGGCGGCCAACACGAATGACCAAGGCCATTCAGACGGTGTCGGGGACGACGAAGGCGAGGTCGCGGGAAAACGCGTCGTGGAACTCGTAGACGTCATTGAAGTCCTCCCGCTTATCCCGACGTGTTTTTCGCATCTGGCCGATTTCGATCATGCTGAACACGATTTCGCCGAAGTCGTTCGTGCGATGCACGCCCCAACTTCCCAGCACCGTGGGGGCCATGAAGCCGTATTGCTGGAGCGCGTACTGCCGCGCCGCCTCACAGAGTTCCTGGCCGCTGACATGCCGCTCTGCCTGCCGCCGCCGCGGGCGCCCGCGGCCTCTGCCTGAAGCCCGTCCTGCGGTCTCTGCCGGCTGCCCGGCTGACGACTCGAGTTCTTCGGCCGGGGGCTCGGCTCCCATGCCGAGGTTTTCCTGTCCGAAGGCAAGCGACTCGAGCACAAAGAGATACGCGTCAAGCTTGTAACGGTGATCCCGCTCGAGCAATTGGGACAGTGGGTGGGCTGGGTCGACGTGCGGCATCACATCCTCGAGACAACGCGGCTGACAAGCGGCAGACCGAGTATAGCAACGTGGCGGCAGTGTGCCGATCGCCGATGCTTTCGCCGCCGAAGCACGGCGTGTGTCCACGAATTTTCGACGTGGCCGCACGTTTTCCAACGTGCAGAGTCGACACGATTGCCCGCTCCCTTGACTACGGACCGGCCGAGACGTCTTCGAGGATGAACTTGTAGCCGAGTGGCGTCACGGGCTTCGAGAAATCGCGGAGCATATCGAGCCCCTTGTCGACCAGGCTGGTCCGCGGATCGAACTGATACACGTCGCGATCCTGTCCACCCGGCTTGAAAATCTGGATCGCGAACGGCATGAGATCGCGGGCCTGCAGGATCAGTTCCACCTTGCCGAAGTTGGCCGCATCGGCCTGGTAGCGTGGAAGCGATTCCAGCCAGATCTGATCGGTAACGCCAGGGGGCGTGACGAGCCGCATGAAGTAGCGCTTTTTGAGCGTGTCGGCCTTCGCGCCAAAGACGAACGGCAACGGGCCGTCGCTAATTGCCTTTCCCTGCATCTCCGGCGGCAGCCGCGTCTCGCGAAGCTGCCGTTCGCCGTGACGAAACTCGTAAATGCTTGTGCCGTTGCAGACCCAGTGCTCTCCCGTATCGCCAGTCCGTTTTTCATACCGGCGGGTCTCGGGATTCCACTGGGTCGACTCCTTCACGCGAAACAGCCCCTTGTCGGGAGCGGCGTATTTAATTTCGCCGCTGCTCTCGGAGAAGGCCAGCCGCTCGCCGCCACCGTCGGCCGGACTCCAGGCGTTGTATTCCCATTTATGGAAGGTGCATGACCAGGTCGTGACGGCGGCGTTGCGGGCCTCCCAGGCGGCGAGCAGTCGGTCAAGCGCGGCCTGCTGCTCGGGCGAAAGTGGGGCCGGCTGCTGCTGAACCGGCTGGGCTGGTTGACCAGCCTGTTGCGCCGCGGGCTGGCCGGGCACGGCCGCCAACCGCTGCGGCACGGCAGCGGGACGCTGCTGCGCAGGCGATTGTGCTGCCGCTGGGCTCGATACCAGGCATACCAACACCCACGCCGAGAACATGGACACCGCGAGGAAATGAATCCGCATGGTCAGCTTGTTCATTGAGAATCTCACGGCGCAGACTCCGGGCGGTGGTTCGGGCAGGGTGGGGAACATAGCACTGACCGCCCTGTCGGGCGAGAGCGTTTCCGGCCGCATTTCACCGCTCTTTTCGACCGTCTGAATGCCGCCTGCGCCGCATCTGTGTTAGCTGTAGCGGCTTATTCCACTTGTGAAGGGAGCCGGGGGTCGGGGGAAGCCGGAGCGAGTAGGGCTATCCTGCCCCCGAGTCGAAGGCTTTCACCGCCCCCGGCGGTTTGGTCTGCTCGACATATTCCAGATGCGCTCTGTCGGAATCGCGACGTAGACTGCTGCATCCTCCCCAAGGCCATTCCCGGAACCCGTCGATGCGTGTCGCCGCCTTTTCAATCAAACCCTACGACACGAGTTCTCTGGCAGCGGCGTCGGTAGGGCTGCCGATCGAATGGGCATGGTTCGAGCCGCGGCTGGATCGCCATACGGCTCGGCTCGCCGAGGGTGCCGTCGCGATCAATTGCTTCGTGAACGACCAGCTCGATGCCGCCACGCTTGCCATCCTCGCCGAGCAGGGCGTGAAACTCGTCACGCTCCGCTGTGCCGGCTTCAATCAAGTCGATCTGGCCGTAGCCGCCCGGCTTTCGCTGCCGGTGGTCCGTGTGCCGGAGTATTCGCCCCATGCCGTCGCGGAGCACACGATCGGGCTGGTGCTCACGCTCGACCGTCGCCTCCACAAGGCATACAACCGGGTCCGTGATGGCAATTTTTCATTGGAGGGGCTGCTCGGCTTCGACCTCTTCGGGCGAACCGTCGGCGTGGTCGGCACGGGTCGGATCGGACGCCGCGTGGCCGAGATCCTGCTCGGCTTCGGCTGCCGGGTGCTGGCGTACGATCCGACGCCCGAGCCCGATCTGGCTGCCCGCGGCGTGACGTTCATGCCGGTCGACGAACTGCTTGCCGCCTCCGATATCGTCACACTGCACTGCCCGCTCAAGCCCAACACGAGGCACATGATCGACGCCCCGGCACTCGCGCGGATGAAGCGGGGCGCCATGCTGATCAACACGAGCCGCGGAGGGCTGATCGACACGCCTGCCGTGATCGAGGCCCTCAAGACGGGCCAACTCGGCCACCTGGGGCTCGATGTCTACGAGGAAGAGGCTGACCTATTCTTCGACGACCGCAGCAGTTCCATCATTCACGACGACGTCTTCTCACGGCTGCTGACCTTTCCGAACGTGGTCATCACGGCGCATCAGGCGTTTTTCACTCAGAATGCCCTCGATGCCATCGCGTCCCAGACCGTTCGCAACCTCATCCATTTCGACCGCGGCGAACCGCTGGAGGCTGTGGTGCGGGCCTGACGCGGCCCGTCACCATGCCACGGCACGAAGAGTCACCGCTCCACCGCGGCCCGCAGTTCGGCCAGTTCTCTGGCGAAGCCTCCGGAGAGGATCGGAAAGCGGCACCAGGTCTTGGGATCGAGGTTTTCATCGTCGAGATGAAACGACGGTGCGTAGCGTTCCCGCTTCCACTGGTTGCGGCTCCAGAGCGTGAAGAACCGCTCCGTCCAGACGGCCAACTGCCGGGCCGCGTGCGTGGGAAAGGTCGCCTGCAGCCGCTGCCATGTCTCGAGCGGCGTCTGCTTGTCACGGATCGCACACCGCTCAGCGGCGTCGAGCACGTCATAGGGCATGAGGTCGGCTTCGTCGGTCTGGTGGTCGGCTGGTGGCCGAAGTTCCGCCGTCGGTGCCTGCACGTTCACGGCGGCCAGGGCGGGGAACGATCCGACGCCATCCGGCCCTGATCGCTGGAGCCAATCGAGCCACCGCCGCAGGTAGGCCTTGTCGATGCCAGCGATTGGGGCGATGCCACCGGAGGTATCGCCGTCCATCGTCGCATAGCCGACCGCCGCCTCGGAGCGGTTGCTCGTGGAGACAAGCAACGCCCCACGGATGTTTGCCAGCATCCACACCCCAGGAGCCCGTGCCCGTGCCTGAATGTTCTGGAGCGCGACGTCATCGGTCTGCCAGTCGAGTGGACGGCCCACGGCCTCTGCGACCATTGCCCGGTACTGCTGCACGAGACTTTCCACGTCGAACTCATGAAATTCGGCGCCAAGACTTTCGGCGAGACTGCGAGCGGCGTCGCGGGTTACGGAACCGGAGTGCGCGGTGGACTGATAGACACAGATCAGCACGGCATGGATCAGCCGACGGATACTGGCATCGCCGGCAACGGCCCCCCCCGGGCTGCCATCCACTGACGGTCGTGCCACGCCAAGCCGGGCCGCCACCGCTTCAACCGGCATCTCGTGAGCGGCCAGCCGCACGGCCAGAGCGATCAGACACGCCACGGCGGAGGAATCGGCGCCGCCACTGGCCGAGACGACGAAGCCCCGCGAGCGGCTCTTCCGCTGGTAGTCGAAGAGGCCCAATGCCACGGCCCTCGCAAATTCCTCCTCCTTGACGAAGGAGCCCGACTCCCATGCGTCACGGGCATCTCCCGAGGCCGACTCCCGGTGGGGCGCGAGCGTGGGCGGGGTGAACAGAATCGACACGCAGTCGCCATCAACCGCGTCATGATCCTGCAGCGGCTCCATCGACAACCGTGACTGCGCCAGCCGCGTGGCATCGACATCGACAACCGCCGTCGTCATGACCTGATCAGCGAACGCGAATCGGCGGCCGGCGGCCGCGATCCGGCCGCCGGTGGCGATGATCACGCCGCCGTCATAGACCGCCCGGCCCGCTTCGTTGCCCAGCAGGTTGGCATAGACGTAGGTGACCCCATAGGCCCGCGAACCCTCGAGAACGAACCGACGGCGGATCTCGTCCTTGCCAAACGCAAAATGGCTCGCAGACGGGTTGAGGATCAGGTCCACGCCACGCGCTGCCAGGCTCGCACCGGGACGTTCGGCCGCCCAGGCGTCCTCGCAGATCTCAAACCCGACACGAATACCGCCGCAGTCAAATCTGAGATCGCCAATCGGCACCCGCCGTCCGTCGACGACCAACTGCGACCGTCGGCCCTTTGGCCATGGACGAAACCACCTCGGCTCGTAATGAATGCCCTCGCCTGCCAGGTGTTGCTTACAGACGAGTCCCACCAGCCGACCGTCCGCCAGCACCGCGACCGCGTCGTAGACGCCGCTTTCAAACCTCACCGGCAGCCCGACAGTCACGACGATTCCTGCCGTGTGCGGCTCGATCTCCTCGAGCACGCGCCACGCCATCCGCTGCACTCCCGGTGACTGGAATGCATCCTCGCAACCATAGCCGGTAACGCAGAGTTCCGGCAGACAGAGAATCGCGACACCGTGCTCGCGTGCCGTACGAATGGCCGCGGTGATACGGTCGCGATTCCCGTCCCAGTCGAGGGGCGTCTGGTTGAGGGCGGTGCCGCCCACACGGATCAGGTGCATAGGAAGGGGTTGATCCAATGGATCGGTGGGCAAGACTCCGCTCTCACGACTGCGACGGCTCTTCCAGATAGGTGTAACCGCCAAGCCCCTCCTCGTAAAACTTCAGGAACCGGCCTGCTTGTCCGTCGCAGATCCGTCCCTCACGAACCGCCTGCTCGATCGAGGCTCGCAGCCGCTGGACCAACTGGTTGGGATCAAACTCGACGTAATCGAGCACCTCGCGGACGGTGTCTCCCTTGATCACGGCATCCACGACGACCTCGCCCCGGTCGTCCGTGCTGACATGCACGGCATTGGTGTCGCCAAAGAGATTGTGAAGATCACCGAGGATTTCCTGATAGGCACCGATGAGGAACGCGCCCAGGTAGTAGGGTTCGTTCTGATAGGCGTGGAGCGGAAGCGTCCGCTTCACATCCCGGCGATCGATGAATTGATCGATCTTGCCGTCCGAATCGCAGGTGACGTCGCCAAGCACCGCGTTGTGCGTGGGCCGCTCATTGAGCCGGTGGATCGGCATCACCGGAAACAGTTGCTTGATCGCCCAACTGTCGGGCATCGACTGGAAGAGAGAGAAGTTGCAGAAGTAGGTGTCGGAAAGCGTGGCCTCCAGCCCTTCCAACTCCTCCGGCATGAACTCCAACTGCTTCGACATCTTGGCGATCTTCCTGCAGATCGCCCAGTAGAGGTTCTCGACGGCCGACCGCTGGTCGAGCGGCAGGTACCCACTGGCAAACAGGTTCATCGCCGTGTCGAGCGACTGCTGCGCGTCGTGATAGCTCTCAAGAAGATTGCGGACGTTGATGTTTTGAAACGTCTCCATCAGATCATGCAGCGGCTGCTCAGCATCAGCCGATGGCTCGGCGAGTTCATTGTTGCCCCCCTGCTCCGACACGCCCAGCACGCCAAAAATCAACATGCTGTGGTAGGCAACCACGGCCCGCCCACTCTCGGACACGATCGTCGGATGGGGCACGCCCGCCTCGTCGCAGGCATTCTGCACGTGGTAGACGACATCGTTGGCGTATTCCTGGAGGCTGTAGTTCACGCTCGATTCAAAGTTCGTCTGCGAGCCGTCGTAATCGACGCCCAATCCGCCGCCCACGTCGAGATACTTGAGCCCCGCCCCTCGCTTCACAAGTTCCGTATAGATTCGCGAGGCCTCGTTGAGGGCGCCCTTGATGTGGCGGATGTTCGTGATCTGGCTGCCTTGGTGGAAATGCAGGAGTTGCAGGCAGTCTTCCATTCCCTTGGATGCGAGCAGTTCGAGGCCCTTCACCAGTTCGCTGGCGGTCAGGCCGAACTTGCTGCGAAAGCCGCCAGAGGCCTGCCAGCGGCCACTGCCGCGAGTAGCAAGCTTGACCCGCATGCCAATCCTCGGCCTCACGCCGAGCTTCTCCGCGTATTCGAGCACGAGATGCAGTTCGGAAAATCGCTCTACAACCGGGATGATGTGCCGCCCGATCTTCTGCGCGAGCATCGCCGTCTCGATGAACTCGGCATCCTTGAAGCCGTTGCAAATGATGGGCGTGTCGTTATCGGCCAACGCGATCACTGCAAGCAGTTCCGGCTTGCTGCCCGCTTCCAGCCCAAACCGATACGGCCGGCCAAACTTCAGCACCTCCTCCACCACCTGCCGCTGTTGGTTGACCTTCACCGGATAGACGCAGCAGTAGTCGCCGCGATAGCCGCTCTCCTTCATGGCCGATGCGAAGACACCGTGAATCTCCCCCAGACGGTGCTCGAGAATCTCAGCGAATCGCAGGAGGATCGGCAGGTCGATGCCGCGGATCTGCAGCCGGTCGACGAGCTGCTTGAGATCGATGCTCTTGGTGGGATTCTTGTCTGGGTGCACCAGCAGATGGCCGGTCGGTCCCACCGAAAAATACCCGTTGCCCCAGCGAGCCACCTCGAAGAGATCGGCCGCGTCGGCGGTGCTCCAATGTTCAACGTCGAGATCTGCGGCTGCCATCGTCGAGCCTCGTGAGCGTGCTGCGTGCAGAGCGGCACTCCTCGTCCGCCTCTATCAGAAGAGTGTAGCGTTCGCGACGCGTGGGGACATGGCCATCAGACCCGCACACGCGACCAATTCTTCCGCGTAAAGATGAGAAGCATTGCCAGACCGCGGACAGTCAGGTCGGCAGCCATGGCATACCACGCCCCGATCACGCCCAGTCCCAGACCCGGGATAATACCCAGCCCGGCCGGCAGGGCGATCGATTCCTGCGCGAGCAGCACCGCCAACGGCAGTCGCACCAGCAGCAGTCCCAGGAAGTTGACCACCAGCGGCAGACGTGTGGCACCTGCTCCCCGCAGGCCGCCGGAAAGCACCATCAAGAGCGCCAAGGGCGGCTGGGCGAATGCCACGATGCGGACGAGCCGGGCGGTCAATGACGCCACCTCGGGCTGCGAGGCCGCGCCGCCCACAAACCAGCCCGCGAGCCCGTCAGCCGTGGCGAGAAAGATGATCCCTGCAACCGACATCAGGGCCATGCAGGCCATGGCCGCCTGCCAGACACTCCGCCGGGCCCGGCGCTCATCTCCAGCCCCCAGAAACTGCCCAGCCAGAGTCGCAGCCGCCACCATGAAAGCGCTCCCCGGCAGGAACGCGAGCGATTCGATCGTGATAGCCACGGAGTGGGCGGCTGCGGCCACATCCCCCAGGCGGTTTACGATCGACAGAAAGCCCAGATGACAGGCTGCGTTGGCGATGGCGTCCACGCCGGCCGGAACCCCCACATGCAGGATGCGCCTGAGCCAGCCTCGGTCGGGAATCCAATCTGCCCACCCCGGTCGCAGGCCCCGCGTTCGCCGGCCCAAGAGCCCGATCACACAACCTGCCCCGAGGCAGTAACCGGCGGTCGTGCCCCAGGCGAGTCCCTCCCATCCCAGCCGCGGCAGGCCGGCCACGCCGACCGCCAGAGCGAAACTTGCCGCGGCGTTCACGAGATTCACCACCGACATGGCGAGCAGGCCGGCCCACATGTCTCCCGCACCTCGCAGCACCGCCACGCCGACGTGGATCACCATCATTGCCGGTAGGGCCGGCAGGACGATGGCCAGATACCGTGAGGCCAACGCCGTGCTTCCGGCGGGCAGACCGAGCGCCCGTACAAAGCCGTCGCCAAAGAGCGCCACCACCAACAACACCACGATCGTCAGTGCCGAGGCCACGAGCAACGACTGTGCGGCCGCCCGCCTGGCCTCGCCGAGATCACCCGCCCCTACACTCCGCGCCACAAGCGCCGTGGCGGCCACGGCCGGTACGGCGAACAGGCCGGGAAGAAAGCCCAAGCAATAGGCGACCAGACCGACCGCCGCCAGATGCTCGGCACCCTCAAGGAAATTACCGGCCAGCCATTTGTCAGTGAATCCCACAGAGAGGCCCAGAACCTGCTCCAAGAGCACCGGCCAGACCAACTGCAGGACAGGCCGGGGTGCACCGGCAGAGTTCACACCACGGTCGCCATGCCCGTCCTTTCCGACATGAGCGCGGCTCAGGTGAACAACTCCTTGATCACCTTTCCGGAATTGGCAATCTTCATCGGCCGGCCGTTCTTGGCCGTAAACGTGGTCTCCAAGGAGATGCCGAGCGACTTGAGCACGCTGGCCATGACATCCTGGGATGCATAGGGCTCGGTCACTACCTCCTTGCCATCGGAACTGGTCTCGCCCACGACCACGCCGCGATTGAACCCCGCTCCGCCAACCACCACGCTCCAACTCCGCGCCCAGTGATCACGGCCAGCACCGCCGTTGATCGTCGGCGTGCGGCTGAATTCACCCATCCAGATGATGGCCGTGTCGTCGAGCAGACCGCGATCTGCGAGATCACTGACCAGCGCACTCATCGCCTTGTCGAGTTCGGGGAGCTTCCGATCAGCCAGCGCCGAGAAGATATCGGCATGCATGTCCCACCCACCAAGATCGACCTCGACGAAGGGCACGCCTGCCTCGACGAGCCGACGGGCCAGCAGGCAGCCCCGACCGAACCCGGTCGTCCCATACTTTTCCTGCGCCTCCTTCGGCTCCTGCGTCACCTTGAAGGCTTCCATCTGCTTGCTTGTCATCAGCTTGACGGTCTTGTCGAGCACCTTCCGGTGGTCTTCGGCCGATCCACCCCGTTTCTCACCGATGAATCTATCCTCAATCGTGGACAGCATTTTCAGCCGCTGCTCCAGCCGGGCGGGGTCGATGCCCATGTCGAGGTTTCGGACGTTGCCGTTGGAATCGACCTGGAACGGGGCCCACGTCATGCCCAGGAATCCCGGGCCGACACTGCCGCTCCCGATCGAGACGAAAGGGGGGATCTCAAGGTCGGCGACCTGGTCGGCGAGTTCGTGGGCGACCACGGATCCGTAGCCGGGGTGATCGACGTTGGGGTTGGGCACGTAGCCGGTGTGCATGGAATAGCGGCCCCGCATGTGATCGGCCTCACGGGTGCTCATTGAACGCACGATCGACATGTGGTGCATCTGCTTGGACATGAGCGGCATGTGCTCACAGATGGCGATCCCGTCGGCGCTGGTCGCCATCTGCTTGAACGGTCCGCCCGTGGGTGCGCCGGGCTTCAGGTCCCAGATGTCCATCGTGCTGGGCCCGCCGCCCATCCAGAGCAGAATGGCAGACTTGTGCCGCTTCTTCAGGTCGGTGGCATTGGCACGCAACGAGTTGGTGAAGGCCATGGCCGGTGCCGCCATCGCCGCCGCGCCCGCCACATGGCTCATGAAGTGGCGGCGATTCATGCCGATCGGCAGATCAACCCTGCTGGACATGGTCAGGACTCCTGACTTCTAGTGGTTGATGATGAACTCGTTGGAATTGAGAACCGCCCACCAGATATCCTGAAGGGCGCCGATGGCGTCGCCCTTGCGGGCTACCAGCATTTCGTTGGCGGCCGCCACTTCCTTGGCCGTCGGATTCCTGGCCAGGGCCGCCTGATACAGGGTGGTGATTTTTCCGGAATTCTTCGCATTCCCGCTCGCCACTCGGTCAAGGAATCCACCTTTCCCTGTGTTTGTCGCCTGTCTGATGAGATCACCGTTGAACATCATCAAGACCTGGGGGATCGATCCGTTGAACACGGTGGCGTCATCTCCTTCGTCGGTGCCGAAGGTGGTGATGAACTGCGAGAGCCACTGGTCTTTTTTCTTCGCAGCCTCCTCCCCGCCACGGGATTGGTCGGCTTCCGTTGCAGTCAGGAGCGATTCGTAGAGTTCCTCCGCCCGCATTTGACGAAGGTAGAAGTGCGTGAATTTCGGCTTCTCGCCGAGCGCGGGATCGTCGCGATGATTCCCCTTGGTTGCTTTGCTCGACAGGGCATATGGCCTCGAGAGCACGATCCAGCGAATCAGTTCCTTCAGGTCGAAGCTCTGCTGCTGAAACCGTTCTGCCAAGCCGTCGAGCAGCTCCGGATGCGATGGCGGGTTGTGCTCGCCCAGATCGTCAATCGGTCTGGTGAACGCATACCCAAGGAAGTGCCCCCACATCCTGTTGACGATCGCCTTGGGCATGAGCGGGCTGGCCTTGATAAGAGCGGCCAGTTCGCGGCGGCGATTCACCCCGATTGCATTGCCGTCCGGCAGCGCGCGAGGCAGGTAGCCAATGCGCGAGATTTCCGTGCCGTCCACAAAAACGGGATAGGCGACCTTCATGAGTCCATTGCGAATTTCATAATAGAGTTCGGCCTCTTCGGCATTGCCCCCTTCGCCTGGAAAATCCTCGTCCACCAGTTCGATCCATTGGAGGTCCCGGGTGCCGCCGAATCGCCGTAGGGACCGAGACTGGCGAAAGAAGGCGTTGAGTTCCCAGAACTGGTTCTGCTTCCCCTTGTTGAACGGGTGGTTGTGGCACTGCGTGCACTGAACCTGCAGCCCCAGAAAGATCTGGGCCGTCTTGGCGGTCGCCTGGACACCGTTTTCCTCCAGCTTCCCGCTGAGAAAATTCGCCGCTCCATTAAAGCCATCCACGTCCTTGCGATTGGCATTCACGCCAGTGGCGGTGACGAGCTCCTCCATGAGGCGATCGTACGGGATGTTCTTTGAGAAAGATCGACGGAGATACTGCCGCATCCCGGGCCGACTCACCATCGCATTCCCAACATCGCGACCGATCAACACCGTACTCCAGACATCGGTCCAATTTCGGGCGTAGTCATCGATAAACTCGTCCCCTAGGAGCCGGTTCACGAGATCCGGTCGCTTCGCTGGCGACGAGTCGGCGACGTACTCCCGCAATTCATCGATTGAAGGGATGCGGCCGATGACGTCCAGATAGACCCGGCGGCACCACTCACCATCCGCAGCAGCTTCCGAAGGCTTCAGCCCGGAATCCGCCCAATGGGACGAGATTTGCTCGTTGATGAATTTCACCTGCGGAATGCCGAAGTGGTCGTCCTCGGCAGGGCTTGCCGGCCGGGCAACCATGGCAGCGAAAACCCCCAACAGAATCGCGAGCCGAACGAACCCGAAAGACGGTCGCCGGAAACCCGGGTCCAGCGGGGAAATGACTGTTGCCCACACCATGACCGTGCCCTCTGCCGAGAACTACCGGCATTCCGCGAAGATGCCCTCCACACGGAGGCGGAGGAGACTGTCAAAAGGACTCTTCACAGTCTATTCCGAGGCGGGGCTTTGAGCTATTCCTTGCTCCACACCCACGACCTGGCTCGGCCGCCTTCAAAAGCGGGCCCGCGTGACTCAGGCTCTGGCAGGCCGGGCAGCCTCGACCTTGGGAGCCTGCGAACGGCCTGCAGCGATTTCCGCACCCACGAATTCGATCATCGCACGCGGGCCGGCATCGCCCAGTCGGGGCGTTGCGAGCTTCAGAATCCGGGTGTAACCACCGGGACGGTCGACAAACCGCGGGGCAATCTTTTCAAAGACGATCCTGGTCGCCTGCTTGTCACCCAGCAACTGCAACACCCGACGGCGAGCTGCAACCGCAGGCGATACGGCACGCGCCCACTGAGTCCACCTGTCGCTGGTTCGCCACTGCTTCCAGGCAGCGGAATTCCGGTCTGCAGTCGTGCCAAATTCCCGCGCCTGCTCGATCGAGATCAGGCCTCGCTTCGCGATCGTGATGCAACGCTCAACGAGGGGCCTCACCTCCTTGGCCTTGGCCAGCGTGGTGATGATCCTTCCCGCCACCTTAGGAGCGCCAACTTCCCCTGCCTCGGCATCTCGCTCCGTCAGCATCAGGGCCGAGGCAAGATTCCTCAGCAACGCCCGCTGATGAGAAGGACTACGGCCAAGTACGCGGCCTTTACGACGGTGACGCATGGGAGTGATCCTCGACGTTCTCTGGTGTATTCGGAAGCTGGATGGACTGAAAAACGAACTGGCCCTGCGGCCTCAAGAAACCACTGACGAATCAGGCCTCGGAACCGGCAGGTAGCGGCATCCCGAGGTGCAGCCCATGCTCGCGGAGCTTGCCTTCGATCTCTTCCAACGTGGTATCGCCGAAATTCCGCAATTCCAAAAGGTCTTCCCGGGTGCGGGAAACCAGTTCGCGAAGCGTGGCAATCCCACCCTCTTCGAGACAGTTATTGGCCCGCAGCGACAACCGCAGATCGGAGACGAGCATGCCCAGGCGGCTCTCCAGCGGGGCCTCGATGGCCAAGACGCCACCGGCTGCCGCCAGACTGACGGTTGGCCCGGGTTTGGTGTAGCCAACAAACGGATTGAGGTGCTTGCGAAGAATCTTGGCGGCCTCCACGAGCGCCATTTCCGGCGTCACGGTACCGTTGGTCCAGATCTCCATCGTGAGCCGGTCGTAGTTGGTCTTCTGACCGACCCGAGTCTCCTCGACTTCATACTTGACCCGGGTCACCGGGCTGAAAACAGCATCAACCGGAATGATTCCGATCTCTTGCGACACCTGGCTGTGCTCGCTTGACGGCACATAACCGCGACCGTTCTCAACGACCATCTCCAGTTCGAATGGCACATCATCCGTGAGCGTCGCAAGCACGAGGTCCTTGTTCACGACCTCAACAGCCTCGTCCGTAATGACGTCGGCGCCGGTGATCGGCCCCTTGGTGCTCCGCTCGACCCGAATCACCCGCGTGGAATCGCTGTGGTTCTTGACCACGAGGCTCTTCACAGCGAGCACGATGTCGGTCACGTCCTCCAGCACACCCTTGATGGTGGTGAACTCGTGCAGGGTGCCGGCAAGCTTGATCTGAGTGACCGCGCTCCCCTCGAGACTCGACAACAACACCCGCCGCAAGCTGTTGCCCACGGTGGTGCCGAAGCCCCGCTCGAACGGCTCGGCGACGAACTTGCCGTAGGTGCCCGTAAGCGTCTTTTGATCAGGCACAACCGAGCCGGGTAGCTCGAGGCCTCGCCAACGAATATGCATGCGGAACTCCTTCTTGCCACGACTGACAACGAACGATGAGAAACGGTGTTCGAAAAACGATACTGAAGAGACGACCACCAACTCTGGAAAGAACTACTTGGAGCAGAGCTCGATGATCAAATTTGCCTGAACCGGAATGGAGACGTCATCGGAAACGGGCAGCCGATCAACACGACCTTCAGGTACGCCGCCTTCGCTTCGCGAAAGAAAATCAGGCACGTCACGGCGAAATTCGGCGAGTGCTGAATGGACGAGCTGCAGACTCGGCTTGCGATTCTTGACGCGGACAACATCGCCCGCCTTGACCAAATAACTGGGCACGTCGACCCGTCGACCATTGATCGTGATGTGTCCGTGCATGACCAACTGCCGGGCACCGGAACGCGACGGCGAAAAGCCAAGCCGGTGCACCACATTGTCAAGCCTTCGCTCCAGCAGCGACATCAGCGTTTCGCCAGTATTCCCCTTGCCACGCTCAGCGCGGGCGAAGTAGGTGCGGAACTGCCTCTCCAGAACACCGTAGTAATGCTTGACCTTCTGCTTCTCGCGGAGATGGACACCGTATTCGGTGGGCTTCGAGCGGCGCTTCTGCACCATGCCCGGAGGCGTGGCACGCCTCTCGAAAGCACATTTCGGAGTGTCGCAACGAGTGCCCTTGAGAAAAAGCTTGAGGCCGTCGCGGCGGCAGAGTCGGCAGACCGGACCGGTGATGCGTCCCATGAATCAATTCGCTCTTGATGAGTGTTGGCGTTGGTGTTTGCCCCAGGAAACCCCGGGAAGCGTTGCGTGCGATGCGTTTGTTGCGTGCGATCCAGAATCCTGCGATTCACTCCAAGTCCCTCGCGCCCCAATATGGCCGCGAAGAAACGAAAGCGAACCACTACACCCGCCGCTTCTTGGGCGGACGGCAGCCATTGTGCGGCAGCGGCGTGATGTCCTCAATGCTCTTGACGTTCATTCCCGCAGCGGTCAGCGCGGTAATGGCGCTCTCGCGACCGCTTCCCGGCCCGCAGACCCGAACTTCCAGGTCCTTGACGCCGAACTTGGCTGCCTTCTCGGCTGCCTGCTGGGCGGCACACTGCCCCGCAAAGGGAGTGCCCTTGCGACTCCCCTTGAAGCCGCAGGTTCCACCGCTCGCCCAACACAGCGTATCTCCCCGGGGATCCGTAATCGTGACCGTGGTGTTGTTGAAGCTGGCGCTGATATAGGCGATCCCAGCCGAAACGCTCTTTTTCTTGGTTTTGGCGACCTTGGACATGTGTGAACTTGAATCTCGGAAAGAAGGGAAGAGATCTGAACGAAATGCGGTGAAACGGAAGGCGAGGGGCGGGCGGGGACTGCGGCAGCAAAGCCTGCAGCAGAGGGCTACTTGAGGTCTTTGACACCCTTCTTACCGGCAACAGTCTTCTTGGGACCCTTGCGAGTTCTGGCGTTGGTGCGAGTCCGCTGACCACGCACGGGCAGGCCCCGACGATGCCGCAGGCCGCGGTAGCTCGCGATGTCCTTGAGACGTGAAATGTTCTGGGCGACCTGCCGGCGCAACTGCCCCTCGACGACGTAATCCTTGTCGAGCAAGGACGCCATACGGGCCAACTCGTCCTCGTGGAGATCTCGGGCATTGCTCAGCGGATCAACGCCGGCCTTGTGGCAGAGCTCGCGAGCCACCCGGGGCCCGACACCGTAAAGATACTGCAGCGAGTAGATCGTCTTTTTTTCGGACGGAATGTCGACGCCAAGCAGACGAGGCATATCAGGAATCCACAGCAATGAATCGGGCTACAAGAACAACTACCAATTCCGAAAACGGTTCACTCAGTCCGTGCGTGGCACACGAGACATCACCATGTCTCGTGTCGCAGGGTGCCGAGGGAACCGCGGCCAGCCAAGCTCGCACCGGCCTCCACACATCACCCCTGCCGCTGCTTGTGTCGCGGGTCCTCGCAGACGACGACCACCACGCCACGACGGCGGACAATCTTGCACTTATCACACATACGGCGGACGCTAGCGCGAACCTTCATGGACAAGATCGTGGTGACGGCCAACCACGCCTTCAGCTGAAATGGGATGTTAGGGGAGTCCTAGACTATAGAATCACTGGTGGGGCGTTCACAAGGGGGGACTTCGCAGCGGCCGAAAAACCGCTGAGTCGGCAGTATTTTAACGGCCCAGCCCCCATCAGGCCGCCGTTCCGACCACCTCGCCGTCGGCGGGGGGGGCGGTGAGCACCAGGGGGCCGCCCTCGGTAATGGCAACCGTATGCTCGAAGTGGGCGCTGGGCAGACCGTCCACCGTGGACTGCGTCCAGTGATCGGCCAAAACACGGACTTTTTTCGTGCCCATGTTGACCATCGGCTCGACAGCGATCACGAGCCCAGGCTCGATCTCGAAGTCGTGGTTCTTTCGAAACGCTGGCGAACAGAAGTTGGGGACCTGCGGGTCTTCGTGCATTTTCCGACCGATCCCATGCCCAACGAAGTTTTCCACCACTGAAAAACCGTGGTCCCGCACGAAGTGCGCCATCTCCTGAGCCACATCGCTCCAGCGGTTCCGTGTTCCCATCAACTGAATCGCCAGGGCAAGCACGCCCGACGTGCAGTCCAGCAACCGCTGAACCTCTGACGACACCGTTCCAACCGGATGCGTGATGGCAGAATCGCCACACCAGCCACCGACACTGCATCCCGTATCGATGCTGATGACGTCGCCCGACCGCAGCACCCGTGAGCCGGGAATGCCGTGCACGACCTCGTCATTGACCGAGATGCAGCATGCTGCTGGAAACGGCACCTTTCCCGGCACCCCCTTGAACAAAGCAACGGCATCGTGCTCCGCGAAAAAGCGATCGACTGCCTGATCGATCTCTCCAGTAGTCACTCCCGGCTTGACCAGCGCACCCGCAACCTGATGCGCGCCCCAGACCACAAGGCCGGCCCGCCGCATCAGGGCAATTTCACGAGCGGAACGAAGATTGACCACGCTTCAATTACCCACGCATGAGGACACTGGAACACCGACGACGAACGCGACGTTATCGGCCCGCATCGACGCCGGCGGACAGGCCGGCCTTCAATCGCGCACCCGGGTGAGTATACCGGCACCCATCTGCGCCGCACCACCGCTTCGAAAGTACCGGCCGGAACACTGCCACCAGATCAGCGGACGCTACGCGACCTCTCGAAACGCTTCACTGCAGCCTTCACACGTCCAAAGATTTCATCGGCTGTGCCAAGCCCATCGATGCAGGCGAGCTTTTCCTGACGACCATAATATTCCAGCAACGGAGCCGTTTGCTCCTCAAAGCTGGTGATCCGCCTGGAAAAAATGGCTGGATCGTCATCGGCCCTCTTCCGTGCGAGCATCCGACGGACCAGCTCATCACGCGGGACGGCCAGTTCGATGACTCCGTCAACGCTCATAGCGCGTCGTTCGAGCAAGTCATCCAGGATTTCCGCTTGGTGCAGCGTACGAGGAAAGCCGTCCAGCAGGCAGCCGTTGCGGCAATCACCCGCCTCCAACCTCCGTGTCACCATCCCAACGATCAACGGGTCGGGGACGAGTTGCCCCTGCTCCATCGACCGGGCCGCCTGCAATCCCTCGGGGGTGCCGGCACGAACAGCCGCCCTCAGCATCTCACCGGTGGAAAGGTGCGGCACCTTGAGCAGTTCCACGAGTCGCTGGCACTGCGTCCCTTTGCCCGCCCCTGGAGGACCGATGAGGATGATCCGCATGGCGTATCCTCATGAATGATAAGCGGGAACTGACCGGTCCACCGCACTACCATCTCACGAGATCATGATTTTTCCAGAAGCCCTGTGTAGTTCCGCATCACGAGATGGCTGTCGATCTTCTGCACAAGGTCGAAGGCTACGCTCACGGCGATCAGCAACCCCGTCCCGCCGTAGAAACTCGCGATTTGGGCCGGGATGCCCAGCGCCCCTCCGACGATGGTCGGAATGACCGCCACCAATGCCAGGAACCCGGCTCCGACATAGGTGATCCGCTCCATGACCCGCTCGAGGTAATCGGCAGTCCGCTTGCCCGGACGGTAGCCCGGAATGAACGACCCGAAATTCTTCAGGTTGTCTGCCATCTCCTTCGGGTTGAAGGTGATCGCCGTCCAAAAGTAGCAGAAGAAGTAGATCAGCACGACGTACAGCACGTTGTAAAGGAACGACTGTCCCCGCGTGAACGAATCGTGCAGGGCCCCCAGTACGGTACTGGAGGGATACGCATTATGGAGGTACTGGAAGAACATCTGCGGAAACAGCAGCAACGAACTGGCAAAAATGATCGGCATGACCCCCGCCTGATTGACACGCAGCGGCAGATACTGACGCGTTCCACCATACACCCGCCGACCGCGCACATGCTTGGCGCTCTGCGTCGGAATCCGTCGTTGCCCTTGTGTCATAAAGACCACACCCGCGACGACTCCAACAAAGAGGGCGGCCAACACCAACAGCGTCTCGACGCCCATCTTCCCGCCACCGCCACCCAACTCCCAGTTGGTGTCGCTACCGAGTTGAACCAGAGCACTCGGCATCGCGGCCAGAATCCCCGCCATGATCAAAAGGCTGATGCCGTTGCCGATCCCGAACTCGTCGATCTGTTCGCCAAGCCACATCAGGAAGATCGTGCCCGCCGTCATGGTCATGACAGCCACAAACTGCCAAAGCAACGGGAGCCGGCCATCGACAAGGAAGCTCGATTGGATCAGCGAAGTGTCGCCCACTTGTTGCGACGAAAGAAATGCCACGTAGGCCCAGCTCTGCACCAGACAAATGAGAACCGTGGCGTACCGGGTGTATTCGTTGATCTTCTTCCGGCCACCCTCGCCTTCTTTCGACAGTCGCTCCAGAGGCGGCCACACCGTCGACAAGAGCTGAAAGATGATTGACGCCGAGATATACGGCATGATCCCAAGACCGAAGATGGTGGCCTGGGAGAGTTGGCTCGCGGAGAACACGGCGACCGTTCGCAGCAGATCGCCGATGCCGCCAGACTGCTCCGCGAACGCGGTCATCGCCTTGGGATCAACGATCGGCAGGGGCACCTGCCAGCCCACGCGGTAGATCGCCAGCAATCCCAGGGTGAGCAGAATCTTTTGTCGCAGTTCCGGGATCGTGAATACGATGCGCAACTTTTCAAGCACGGAACTGGCTCCTCAACCTCTGGGGATTGGACGGATTCGGGCAGCACGCAAGGCCACCGGACCGAGTGATCCGGCGCCCCACCCTACCCTGCGACCGGCTTTTTCTGCGATGCCGTTTTTGAATTTCGCTTATTCCGCACGACGGGAGCCGGTCCTGGAATCTCGGTGACCGTGCCGCCCGCAGCAAGGATCTTCTCCCGTGCCTGGGCACTGAAGTGGTGAGCGGACACCTTCAAAGACTTGGCAATCGTGCCATTTCCAAGAATTTTCACTTCGTCCCAAATCCCCTTGGCCAGCCCTACCGTCCGCAGGCTTTCGGGAGACACTTCACTGCCGGCAGCGAACCGCTCTTCCAAGTCCTCGACGTTGACATCTTTCACGATCCGGCCGTGCCGGTTGTGAAAGCCTCGCTTCGGGATGCGGCGAATGAGCGGCGTGCCGCCGCCCTCGAAGATGGCGGGAGCGCTCCAGCCTGCCAACTGACCCTGGCCCTTGTTGCCGCGGCCAGCCGTTCTGCCGCGGCCTGATCCTGGGCCACGGCCGACACGCAATCGCTTGCGATTCTTATGGATGCCCTTGTTCACATCGTTGAGCTTCATTGTCTTTGTCTTTCGATTTCCGTGTTCTCGCCGGCTTGGCCGTTCAGGCCAGCCCAGCTTGACGGGGCTCTACCCGCTGGCCATGCCCCTGGCTTTGCCCCTGCATATCTTGTGTTTGCTTACCGCCGCATTCAATCAAACCGCAATCCGACTCCCAAGCCGCTAAAACCCACGCCACTAGGAGAGCGAGATTCCCCGCAAACGCTCCACATCAGCGCGCGTGCGGAGTTGCTTGAGGGCATCGATCGCAGCCTTCACCAAGTTCACCGGGTTGGTCGATCCATGGGCTTTCGTCAACACGTCACGGATTCCAGCCGACTCACAGACAGCACGAACCGCCGCTCCGGCGATGATACCGGTACCGGGGCTCGCGGGGAGCATGATGACCTTCGCAGTGCCGCTGAACCCTTCGACTCGATGGGGAATCGAGCCCGACTCCACCGGCACCTCAACCAGATTTTTCATTCCGTCCTTGATGGCCTTCTCCACTGCGGGTGGAACTTCGTTGGCCTTGCCGTAACCACAGCCGACCTTACCGCGTCCGTTTCCGATGACGACCAAGCCGGCGAAGCTGAAGCGTCGACCGCCCTTCACAACCGTGGCGCACCGCCTCACCTTGACGACCTTCTCTGCAAACTCACCGCCACGTGATTCGCCTCCGCGGGAATCACGGTTCCTCGAATCCCTGTCTCTGCTGCCACTGGTGGACACGATTAGTTCTTTCGCTTGGAAGACTGTGTGCTAGGTTCGTACGCTCTGAAAAACTGCAATGCTCTTGAATCTTGACGGTTCTGATTGATCAGAACTCAAGGCCCGCCTCACGGGCCGCTTCAGCCAGGGCCGCAACCCGGCCGTGATAACGAAACTCGCCGCGGTCGAAGCAGATCTTCTTGACGCCGACAGCCTTTGCCCGCTCCGCAACCGTTCGACCGATTGTCGCTGCTGCATCCTTGTTGCCGCCGAAACCAGCCGCATCGCGGAACTGCTTGTCCATCGTACTGGCCGAGGCGAGCGTCCGACCAGAAGCGTCGTCGATGATCTGGGCGTAGATGTGCTTGTGGGCGCGAAAGACGGAAAGACGGGGGCGCTCCGCCGTACCGCGGATGAACCGGCGCACACGGTGGCGGCGACGGATGCGCTGACGGAGGATCGTACGGGCGTGGTCCATGGCGTCTCTAGCTTGGGATGGGGAAGCTTGGGTTGGAAAATTGAACGACTATGTGAACCGAATTCGTGATGCCTAAACGTATTCTTACTTCGTAACGGCTTTGCCGGCCTTGCGACGCACCTGCTCCGCTTCGTAACGGATACCTTTTCCCTTATAGGGCTCGGGCTTTCTCAAGGCACGAACCTCGGCGGCGAACTGGCCTACCAGTTGCTTATCGATTCCTTTGATGCTGATGTGCGTCTGGTCCGGGCAGGCCACAGTCAGCCCAGCCGGAATCGGAACCTGAAGCTCATTGGCAAAGCCCACGCGAAGCTGAAGGACGTTCTTTTGGATCGCTGCCAAGTAACCAACGCCCACGATTTCGAGTTTCTTCTCGTAGCCCTTGGAAACGCCCTCAACCATGTTGGCGACCAGAGCTCGCGTAAGTCCGTGGACGCTCCGAGCGACTCGATTGTCGCTGGATCGCGTCACGTTCAGCGACGAAGTGGTGGTATCCATGGCGACCTCGACCGCAGGATGCACACGGTGCTCCAGCTTGCCGAGCGGTCCTTCCACGGTCACCGCGCCGGCGTTCACTGCTACTTTTACACCCTTCGGGATTTGTACTGGCGCCTTGCCGATGCGGGACATCGCCTGTGACCTTTCTTCTGCTTGCTACTTTGAAGACCCCGGTCGCTTGCGGACACGGTGGTCAAACCGCCATTCAACGGCTGTTCATCTGACAGATCACCACAACTCACAGAGCACTTCGCCGCCCAGCTTGCGCTGCCTGGCCTCACGATCACTGACCACGCCACTCGAGGTTGACAGAATCGAGATGCCCAAACCACCTAGAACAGGACGCAACAACGCCGAGCGACTGTAGACCCGATGCCCCGGAGAACTCACGCGACGGATGTGGCGAATGAGCCGCTCACCATTGGGACCATACTTGAGTTCCAACTGCAGTTGGGCCACTGGGGCCGACTCGACTTCCTTCCAGTCCCAAATGAATCCCTCCCGCTTCAATACGTCAGCCACGCCGCGTTTCACCTTCGAACTCGGCAGTTCCACGGTGGCGCGTTCTACTCGCACCGCGTTACGGATGCGGGTGAGCATGTCGGCGATGGGGTCGGTCATCATGTCAGCGGAACCCTCTTGTGA
>CANFQO010000011.1 GCA_947449135.1 Planctomycetaceae bacterium
GCCGATCTAGCCCCGATCTGGACGCAGGCCGACCGTTCGCTCAAAGGGCATGCCTCGATCATCGCCTCGGCTGACAGAGTTCTTCTGCTCACGGCGGCCGGGGAGCTGATCCTTCTCGATGCTGGTGCCGAACAGTTTGCCCCGCTGGCTCGGCAGAAGCTCTTCGCCCGCGAGGTATCGCTCCACGCCCATCCGGCCGTCGCCGACCGATCAATCTATGTTCGCGGCCCCGGCAGCCTGCTCTGTGTCAGCCTTGAAGGAGCCCCACTGCCTCCTCCTGGTAGCTAACAATCGGCTGGCGGCGACGATAGCTGACCGATCACTCACCTTCTCGATCCCGTTGCTTCGTCCGCGCCTTCACGTCGAGCTGCGCGTGCCCGATCACCGCAGCGGGACACTCACCGATTCCCGCGTCCCCATGGGCCGCGAAACGGAGCGAAACCCACGACGAGGAAAGCAGATCGACTTTCGGCGGAACGGGAAAACTGATCAGCGGCGGAACATGGGCCCTGCGCCACCCCTGGATTCTATCCGCCGTCTGATCAAGCGTTTGTTTAGGCGGAACGCTTCGCAAACGCTCGGACTGCAGCCTTCGGTACCTCAATCGGCACAAAGAAATTGTCCGGGTAGAGGTAGTCTTCGCCCGATTCATCCACGACGCGGACGAGGCCTTGGGAGGCGGCTGCAGCATCCGCGACAAGGCGATAGACCTTTCGCAATTCGAGCGATGCCGGGACGCCCGCATTTCGGACGCAGATCGCAAAACGAGCTGACTTCTGCATGGCTAGGCCTTCACAAAACGCTTGATCTTGAACTCTTTTCGCCCGATTCCGTGAGACTGATACCAATGTACTTCGGCAAGGCGATGCGTGCCATTCGGCAGCCGAACTTCGGCGATTCCTTTGAGCTTTAGCCACCGAACACCGCCGTAAAGCTTGCGAAGCCGAAGCCGCACGCGCACCGAGCTACCGAGGGCGATGGGCTCGATGTCGCGAATCTCACTGACGATCGTGAACCACATCGTTCCGGAACCTCGGAAAGAGAATGCGATGTCCTAACGACCAAGTTGATCGGCGGCTTACACCGGTTTATCCACACCGCCGGCCGCAAGCCGTCGGCTGATCTGGCGACTGGTTCGACACCTTATCAGGGCGAAGGAGATTCTTCAGCCCGCCGCAATTCGAACAATTGCAGTTCTGAATTCGGTGGACATTCGAAGCGACTAGGTCGAGCAACCGCCGGCTTGTCCGAAATGCACAGTTGTGCAATATCGCCATCAATCCGGCAGATGCCTTTGCAGACGCCACCTTTGCCGAAACCATTTAGTAACTTCGCGTCGACGAGTATCTCCGTGTCGTTCTTGGCGAGTGCAGTCTCGAATCGCGCCGTCACGCGTTTGCCATCGACAACGAATGAGTAGCGCCATGCGTCGCCGTCAACATCAAACCAGAATGACTCCGGTGGCTTGGGGACCGAGAGATCTTTGCCATCGATGACAAGCTTCGTAACGATCCATCGTCCGTTGAGATCTGGGGCTGGTTCCTCGCCGTACAGCTCTGCAGTTATGAGCATCGTAGCCAACAGGCCGCACATCGCGCTTCGAAGAGTCATTGGCAGAGTCCTTGCTGCAAATGTCGAAGGATCGAATTGATCAGCTCGCGACCTAGGACGCCTCCTGCGCCTTGCTGCCACAGTTCAACACAATCGCGTCCCAGCCCTGCAGGCCGATGGGAGTGTTCGCGAAATCGCTTGGTTGCACAAGGATGTGGTAGCCGGTAGCCGATCGCTCCACCTGATCAGCCATGTACAACAGTTGTTGTGCAAGCCATCGGAATCCATCCGGCGTGCCTTCAATGTCTAAAGAACATTGCTCCGTCTCTTCGGGGGCGTCGTCGACGTAGACCATCGAACGCCGAGTGGTGAACCGGAGGCTGCCAGTGTTTAATTCCGTCACTTGTTTCGGAGTGGGCATGGTTGCTCTCTGTGCTGGGGCCGAGGGAAGCGGGGCAGGTCAGACTACGATTTCAAATTCCCCGTCATTACTTCGGTTCGTCTCGTTCAAACTTGAAATGAGCCACGTACACCAGCGTCTTCCCGTCCGCCGACCAACACTGGTCGCGGTTGTTCGTGGCAGTCTGGCCGGCCACGAGGCTGGGGATCGAATCCTTGGTCGGATCAAACTCGAACAGTTGGGAACGACCGGTCGGTGCGGAGAAGGCCGTGAACACGACGCGCTTCCCGGATGGATGCCATGCGACGTCCCTGTTGTTGTTGCGTCCGACGCTCAAGATACGAACGCCGACACGGTTGGCGTCCTGCTCTGCTTCGGGTAACTGAAGCGCCTGCACCACCAACGCAGTCTGTCCGTGTGGCAACTGGACGACCCCACACAACGAACGGCAGTCGGGGCTCCACGCCATGTTCCAGCCCCATTCGAGAGTTGAGTCCTGCTCGTACACTTCGCCGGTGGCCACGTTCTTGACGATGAGAGCGCCGCCGCGCGAGTACGCCCAGTATTTCCCATCCGGCGACCATTGGATGCCCCAGCCCGCCTCGTCGATGAGTTCCCGCTCTTCCGTTGTGAGGTCGAGAACGAAGACGCCCCGCGGCGCATTGCACGAGAATGCAAGTCGCTTGCCGTCGACGGACCAACTCGGCATGGCGCCGTTGCCCAAGCACTCCAGATCGGTCCCGTCAGGCTTCACTGTGAGCAGTTCGGTTGCCTCGAGGCCCGTCCCGGGCCTGTTCCCGTCGAATGCGATCAAGTCTCCGGCGGGTGAGACGGCGGGCGATCCGATGCTTGGATGAGATGGAACGTCGCACAGGGGTCTGAGGCGTTTGCCGTCGTGCGACAGGAGCATCAGCATTTCGGGCTTCGCCATCCGGAACACTTCGGAAACGCCGCTTGCTTCGGTGGGGCCGGCTTGGCCAGTCAGGCCGCCTGCATCATTCCCACTCGTTGTTTCTTGGGCCTCGGAGGGGGCGGACACGCACGATGCAAGCAGCACAACGATCAGCCCGCCATACAAATGTCGATTCATGGTCGTCTCCTTGAATGTGGAGGTGGATAAAGTATTTCTGGGGGCGACTGGCAAACCTGTGGTCCACGAATCTGACGGCCAACTTGTATTTTTACAGTCCTCACATCCACCAAGTCCTGCTTGTCATCGCGCCGAGTGATCCGCAGCGATGTCCCTTGCAAGTCTCTGAATAGCCTCGGCCTGTGCCGGCGAACCAAACCCCCATGCAAATGCTTCACGCTCTTTTCGCAGTGTAGCCACCCGTGTTGGGGGATACTACTTCAGCCGGCCTCGAACAGATCGATGTCGCTCGGGAAGCCAAGCGAAAGAGGAGGCTCGGGCCGCTTCAGATCAGCCGCGGAGTGACCGCTGGAGCCAGGCCACGCCTCCCGGCCGCCTGCTGCAGCGATTGGTGCGGTGACGAAACCTATTCTCCTCAGCCTCCTTCGACTTCATCGCTCGCGGCCCCCGAACCGGAACGGGTCGTGGCGAGAAACAATTCCAGACCGTCCAGATCGGCCTGCGTCAGCCAGATGGTCGTGGCCATGGTCTTCGCGACATGTGGATAGAGATAGACGACCCTGCACCCGCGTCTGTCGGCGCAACGGCTATCGACGCTCGCAGCTTCCGGGCACTGCACGGCACACTTCAAGATCGCATCGGCCAGATCCGCGACAGTCCTGGGCTGAATAATCGTCGCGTGCACTGCAACCAAGTGGGGGCTCTCGACCTCAAGGAAGCAACAGCCTTCCATGGGAGCGTGCCCCTCAATCCAGCATAACGATGCGTGCTCGTGCCCGACAACGACTGGCCCGCACTCGTCCAATCGCATCAAACGAGGGCCGCTATACAGCCCGTATGCCTTGATGGATTGGACGGCCAGATTCTCCAGCGTCATGCCGAGAAGTCGAACGCGATCAGCATCAGTCGGCGACACAGTCATGCTCACCACCAAAAACAAAAACGTGGTTTACCGAACGAACGAACTGATCAGCGGCGGAACACTGGCTCTGTCTCTCCGCTGGATTCTATCCAGCGACTGATCCAGCGATCGGTTCTGTGTCACGGCACCGCTTCCGGAGGCAAGTCAATCTCGGGGCGGGTGAGGTGTTCAGCTTTGGTACCCACGAAGAACGGCATCCACGTGATGTACACTCCATTTCTGGTTGTCGTCGCCGTGCCGCCGCCGCGCAGGCCGACTGCCTCAGGCGTGTCTGGGCGCGTCGGCAACGGACTTCCGTCGTCGTAATGTGCTGTGAAACGTTCGTTCCATCGATGCCACACTTTCGCTGGCTTGAGTGACCGCACCCGCAGGACACCATCAGCCGGGATGACGGCGCGGTAACCATCGAAGTCCAGCGGAACATCCTGCCCTTCGGGATCGAGCACAATCCAAACCGGGCCGACGTACCCCTTGGGGACCACCATGACAAACGGTGTAAGTTCAGGGTCGGCACAGGAGAGGAAGAACGCCACCGTAAGCGTCAACGGCAAGGCCAGCCACACTCGATGCATCGTCCACCTCATTTCCGACTGAACGGTTGCGATCAGCGGCACGCGACCTTGGACGAATCAAACCGGCCGAATTTATCGCGAGTCCGCTGCTTTGCCTCGTTCGGTGATTTCATGTCCATATCAGTCAGGCTCGCGAAAGTGTCACGGCCGTGCCATAGACCAGAACTTCCGTAACGCCCTGCTCGAACTCAGTCGCGTCGTATCGCATGGCGATTACTGCATCAGCACCCTTCTCGCGGGCGTGCTTCACCATGCGTTGATAAGCCTGCTCACGGGCGGCTTCGCAGACCTCGGCGTACGCCTCAATGTTGCCACCGAGAACTCTGTTGACCCTACCTCGAAAACCTTGGGTGATGCTCGGCGAGCGGACGACGATTCCACGGACAATCCCGACGTAGCTGGCGACTGCACATCCAACGACGTCATTGCCAGTTGTCACAATCATCGCATGACTCTCCGAATGCCTAACGGCAAAGCTGATCAGCGGCGGACTATCGGCACTGATCTGCCGCTGGATTCTATCCGCCGTCTGATCCAGCGCGTGGTTATCCCACCCGCGCTTGATAAAAAAGCTCGCCTAGGGTGATGTCTTGTCGCCAGATCGTCTTGAGGTCAACGCCGTAGTTGGTCTTGAATGCGCGACCCAGGCTCTCCAGTTCCATCGCATCGGCTACGGACCAGTCCGGCGGATTCACACTGCGATAGACGGCCATGACAGCATCGTCCGGGCGGAGCTTGAGGACATGCTTGCGGCTGATCGCGAAGGCATCGACGAATAGTTGCAGGAAGCGGCGAATGTCCGTTTTGCTCGCGGCGGGAAAAGCCTGTCGCCAACTCCTGCCAGCGCAGTTCCGCGAGCCGATCGAGGAGATGGCACGGCGCTGTATCGCCCCGCTGGCTACGGCCAGCAAGAGGACTCCGGCCAGCAGCGCTACAAATGCCCACCACATATTCTGGATAACGTAAATTTCAACGGTCCGTGTAATCACCCCCGCCTGCGCGATAGCGCCCCCACACTGCAGTACGCGGTTCCGACTCAAGTGTCAGTACCTGCTGGAGTTTCGGCCGGCTAGGCATCTGGTTACTTGGGCGTTAACGCGCCAGTTGGCGAAGTATAGCCACCCGACAGATTCTCCACCCAGTCCGTTGCCAAGGCCCGGCGGGCGAGCCATGTCGAGCCAGATAGGGACGGGCTATGGATGGCTTTTCCAGAGACCGCTAGTTTGGAGGCTTAGCGTTGCGATTCGCCGCCTTCCACTCCGTCGCGTCACGGAAGCGAACGATCGAGTCAGTCTCCACGAATTCACCGCCGTCACGGGTCGTGAGTGCATATAAGGTGCGGGCGGGAGTCTTGGCTATGTCCAGGAAATAGACATAGCTGTCGCAGTTGGCAAAATAGCAGGCACCATCGAACCGTCCGCCAAATGTGGAAACGGTTCGGCGATCTGTCGGATGATACACGTGCCGGGCCGTAGACAACCCGGCAGCAGTCCACGGTCCCAGTTCATCTTGGATTTGGCCCAACGCCAGCGTGCGTGATGTGCCGTCGGCAATAGTCGCCCATCCGCCCAGGATCGCTATTCCGCTTGTCTCCGGAAACGCACCGTCATCAATCCCCTTGGCGCCGCGGACGAATGCAAAATGGGACGTTGCGTATCCTTGCTGATCGCGAAACGGCGCCGATCCCGGAGCCAGAAAGGCGGGGACAATCGTCCTGGCCGCCTTGACGTTAGCAGGATCATCCCAGCCCTTTGTCAGATCGATTGTGTCAAAGAGGGTCTGCGCCATTTCGCCCAGTTGAGCGTCAAAGATCGGTACGTCTTTGCCGTCCTTGAAATATGTCAGACGTCGAAGATACGGAAGCAGAAGAACCAAACCGCTCAATCGTTTCTCAGCCGGGATGTTGGCGTTGGGCACCACGCTGGGCGGGAGAACACCATTCGCGTCGTGGTAGGCGTTGACGGCCCGGATGAGACCGTACAGGTTTCTTTGGATAATGTCCCCGGCTTGCTGGTCATCCAATCCCGACCATTGCGTCCGGAGTTCCAGTTCGTCGAGAGTGAACCGAAGTTCCCCCGATCGATCGGGAGCCTCAGTTGCCGAATCATCTGCAGAAGTGTTCGGACAAAGACACACAGTGCCAAGCAGGACGACCAGAGGGAAGAGTCGTTTTATCATTCGCGTGTTCATTGCTAGGTACAAGGCTCGTGGCAGTGGGGGAACGGAAGCGTTGACCGGTCGCATCTGCCAACGATGATTCACTTTTTTAAAGGCGATATCAGTGGGCTCCACGTCCATCAAGTCGTTTGGCCCGGGACGCTCGGTGAAAGTAGCCTCGTTGCGCTATGCGCCAACGATTAGGTCATCGCCTTACCGCATTGGTCGCAAAAGCGGGCGTTCGGATCATTCAACTCGCTGCAACTGGCACATGGCTTGGTCTTCGCCAGCGCTGTGCCGCACCCTTTGCACAAAATTCGCCGATAGGTCGTTGTCGGAGTTGCATTTGTGGCATCGCACGACCGGCACGTACTGCGAGGGCGCGCCAGCCCGAAGGCCTTCGCCTACAGCGGCTGCCACGTCGCGCACGGCGTCCTTTGTGCCCTCGGCCATGTAGTTCACCGCATCTTTGCCGACCGGTGCCAACTCATGAGCCATGTAGCGACGGACCGCGCCCATGAATGCGAACTTGCAGATGTGTGTCCCAAGCGTGACGAGAAGTCCCCCGACCGGCAAGCACCAAAGATATTCATAGAAATCGCCCCGACTATCGAACGACGTCTTCGGGATGCCGAAAACCATAAAGGTTAAGCCAGCGATGACGATCAACGGCCCCACCACACGGAGGGTATCCCGCGTCTGCTCATGCTCGGGATCAGTCTGCCGAGGCGTATCGGAATGAGGCTGTTGTGGCATAAACGATTATGACCTGCTCGTGAACGACTGAAGTGATGCTGTTGCAGCCAAGCGATTCACAGTCAGCAAACACCTGAGCCGTAACTCGCGTGCAATCATTTGCTATCCACCGCTTGCTGGAACAACAGCAGATCGTTGTTGTCGAACGACTGCCCCGTGATTGCTACGTTTTTAGTAATCGTTGATCTAATGGTTGGAGCACTGACGACCTTGCCGTTGAGAACAATTGCGAGTTTCTTGCTCAGGTTGCGTGAAGTTATTTCTCCCATCGCTTTTGCCCCTTCCTCGGTAAGAGTGAGCAGAAGCACCGGAGAGTTTAGGTCTTTTTCGAACGACACCTTCTCTAAATGGCGACCGCTCAGTGCAACTTCGTTGGAGACGAAAATGGAATTGCTACTGCCACGAACCCCCATCTCCTTCCACCCAGCCGTATCGTTGTCGTCTGCCAGTCGAAACTCCAGTAGCGGTGCCGGCTCTTGAGCATGGACTTGATCGCAAGGAACGAGCAGGCAGGACACGAGAACGGCAACTCGGACAATCGATCTCAACATGAGTGCCTCGCAGAAGTAGAGATGTATGGGCGGATACAGTTTACGACTAATGGCTCACAGCCAGAGGATTATCCATCACGCTGAAGCCTGCCCGTGAGTCCATTGCATCGGGCGCCTCCGTCAGCGTCATTCATGGGGGCAGGTCAGCGGTCATGGGAGCCTCTTTCACGAAACGGGTACCTGCCGACGGCGTATTCATCCCGCCCCCCTAGCGATATCAATGACATTTTATATGCTAGCTACGGAGAGGGGCGTGGGACAGTCTAGGAAAGTCTGGGCTTGCGGAAGGCCGCGCCGTGAAAACACACAGGGGTGGAGTCGCGATGATGGACATGCGGGACCATCACCGACTGGCAGTGCGACACGCACAGTTCGTTCTGCTCATGGCCGCACTGTTCATGGTTGCACTGCTGTGTCCTTTCATGCCAGGGCCGCTGGCCGCAGCCGCGGTCGATGACGGCGATCAGCCGGCCGTTGCCGCTTCCCCAACCGACGTGTCGGTCGACCGCCCGATCCGCGGCCGTCTCGTCAATGCGGAGGGCCGCCCCGTGGGCGGGGCAACGGTCTCAGTGAAGATGACACGGAGGGGCAACAGGGGGCAATCTGGCAGCGATGGGGTTACGCCCTCGGCTGTCAGTGATGAAAAGGGACGGTTCGTATTGCTGGCTGAGGAGGGAGTCACGTCTGTCGGTATCGCGATCACGGCCACAGGGTATGCCGGTCGCGACATTGAAATGACACCCGGCGACGGGCCGGAACGCACGATCCGAGTCTCGCGCGGTGCCACGATCACCGCGACGATTGTCCGCGACGGCGTGCCGTGTTCCGGTCTCAAGATGGGCGTCAGGCAACTCGATCGCGACAACTTTGGGTATTACGTCTACGGGGTGCATGCCGTCACCGATGCCGACGGGCGGGTTCGCTTCGACCATCTCCCGGGTGCGGGCCGCTATGCGATCTATTCCGTCGCGAGCAGCCGGCCGCAGCCGGCCGTGATTCTGACGACCTTCTTCAAGACTCCAGGGGGAGGCGTGGCCCGCGATCTCGGCAGAATCGAGGCTGTTGAGCCACGGTCGCTCACGGGTCGATTCGTCTTTGACGCCGGAGCCACGCTGCCACCAGACGCGCCCGTGTTTCTCTTGCGGCCACTGGTTGCGGAGTCGGTCCAAGCGAAGGTCGCCGCTGACGGCTCCTTCGAGTTCCAGGGCCTGCCGCCGGAGGGCTACAAGCTGGCTTTCCACGCTGACGGATTCAGGATCGACCCGAGTCGGCTGGTCTGGCAGCTCGTTGAACAATATTACGCGGGCCTGCCCGTTTATGAATCGCTGCGGGACGTGGTCATCCCGCTGGCCGTGGGTGATCCACCTGATTATCGCTTCATGAAGAGTAAGCCGTCCGGTGTCCGCATCGATGACCAGCAGCGGCTCGTTGATCAGGAGGACAATCCGGTGCCCCTGCCGCGAACGATCCGAGGCACTGTCGTCGATCCTGCTGGACGGGCAGTGGCCGACGCGAAGATCCTTTCGGAGATACCCGGGATTTTTAACTTTCGCGGTGAGCCCAGCACCTTGACGGCTGCTGATGGCAGGTTCGAACTTACTGCGTTGCCCGACACGCCGATCGTCGTGAGTGCATATGCCCCCGGTGTCCAGCCGGGCGTCGGATCGAGGACCGTGGACTACATGACCATTACGCTCGTGCCGCCCGAGGAGCAGGAGATCCGGCTCGTCGTCGACCCGTCGCTCGAACGCATCATGCCCGACCTCGATCCACCCCCTGGCCCCACGAAACAATCGTGGTGGCCTTACGCGTTGCTCATCTCGTCACTCCTTCTCTCATTGCCGGAGTGGCTCAAAATGGCACGCCGGCAATGGGAGAAACTTTCCGAGACACAAGCTAAGACACAAGCTAAGACTTAGGGGCCGCGGCCTGTGTCGGAGGAGATACCGCCGCCGGAGACTCCGCAGCGCGGCGGGAAACAATGAATCGCTGCCCAATGAGCCCTGGAAAACCGGGAGCCCTGGAAAACCGGCTCAAAAAATGGGCATGTTCGCTTCGACCTTCTTCACCAAACGGAGAGGGCGGGATTCGAACCCGCGGTCCAGCTTTTGACCGGACACGTCTTTAGCAAAGACGCGCATTCGACCGCTCTGCCACCTCTCCTGACACCGGCAAAAACCAGCATGGACTGGGATCGTGCCGGGCGGTCTATTCTGGACCCCATCCGCCGGTCACGCAAGGAGGCTTCACGCGTCATGAGGATCACGAGGATTCCGGTCCTGCCGGTATTGGCGGCCATGGTCGCCGTCACGGCTGCGGCAGCTTCGACGCCAGCCGGTTTTGCCGCCGAACTGATGGCCGCTGCCCGCTCGAGCATTCAAGCCGAAGACGCCAAGCGACACATCTCGGCCCTGGCCGACGATGCCCTCGAAGGCCGCGAAGGAGGCAGTCGGGGGGGCCGGGCCGCAGGGAGCTACGTCGTCAGCCACCTCGAAAAACTCGGTCTCGAGCCGGCCGGCGACAACGGCAGCTACTACCAGCAGTTTGGCGGGATGCGGAACATCCTCGCGCTCGCCCGCGGCAGCGATCCGTCGGTTGCCAATGAGCTGATTGTGGTCGGTGCCCACTACGATCACGTCGGCTACGGCAACTCCGAGAATAGCTACGGTCCCTTTGGCTTCGTCCACAACGGCGCCGACGACAATGCCTCCGGCGTGGCGGGCCTCATCGAGGTGGCCGAGGCGATGCAGCACCTACCGAACCGTCCGCGTCGGCCCATCCTCTTCGCGTTCTGGGACGGCGAGGAAAAGGGGCTCCTCGGCTCCTACCACTTCGTGCGGGTGCGGCCGGCAATGCTCGCTCCGATGTCAGTGGTCTTCTCAGTCAACCTCGACATGATCGGCCGACTCCGCGGCGAACGCCTGGAGATCTTCGGGGCTCGCACGTCAGAGGGCCTGCGGACGGCCGTGGTGCGGTCCAACAACCGGCAGGGTGCGGTGCCCCTCGAACTCGTCTTTGACTGGGCGATCGAGGAGGACTCTGACCACTACCCCTTCATCGCCGCCAAGATCCCCACCGTCATGTTCCACACCGGACTGCATGATCAATACCACCGCCCCGGCGACGACGTGCAACTCATCAACTTCGACGGTATCGAGCCAGTGGCGCGGCTCACCCTCGATTTCGTGACCGCACTGGCCAACGAGCCCGGGTCGCCGCGATCGTTTCGTCCTCAGGCACGCAGTGAATCCGACGCCACCAAGAAGGCACTCGAAGCCCAGGCCCAAAGCGAGCCTTCCGTTGCAACAGCCTCGCAGCCAGGCACGGCCACCGGGCAGACGACCGATGGACAGGCACCCATCACTGCTGCCCAGCGGCCCCGCTGGGGGATTGGCACCCGGGCCGATGCAGGCGAGCCCACGAATCCCGTCGTCGTGCGCATCACCGCCGGTTCTCCAGCGGCACAGGCAGGACTGGCGTTGGGAGACCGCATAGCCGCGATCGACGGGACCGACATCCTCAGTCAGGCAGACATGGTTGCGAGGCTTGCGGCCGCCGGGAACCGAGTTGCGGTGGATGTCGATCGCAAGGGCAGGATGTTCAGGCTTGAGATGACGGCCATTCAGACGAACGCAGCGGAGACGCCACCGCTGAAGTGATGACCGGGGGGCCATCGTTTACCACCGGCCGCAACGGCAACTGGTGATCAGTCGTCGTCGTCTTCATCCTCTTCGTCTTCTTCTTCGTCGTCGTCGTCGTCTTCCCAGTCTTCGTCGTCGTCTTCCCAGTCTTCGTCTTCTTCTTCGTCACTCTCTTCTTCGTCTTCTTCTTCCTCGTCACCCTCTTCTTCGTCTTCGTCTTCTTCATCCTCGTCGTCTTCGACTTCTTCCCACTCGTCGTCCTCGTCTTCGAGTTCCTCATCGTCCTCGTCTTCATCCTCGTCGTCCTCGTCTTCATCTTCATCGTCGTCGAAATCATCGTCCTCGTCCTTCGCCGCAAGCACGGCAAGACGGTCGAGGCCGGCTCCAACTGCCGCATCGAAGAGATCCTCTGCAGCGAGCAGTTCTGGGAGTTCACTCCACGAGAACACGTCGGCGGTCAGCACTTCTTGATGGCCTCGGCCACTCGTCGCAATCGTCACGGCAATACCTCCTGAAGTCTGTTCATTGTCACGGCAGCGGCGCTGCTGGCTCGCAACAAGTGAACAAAAGGACGGAACGAAAGACAATCAGCAAACCTAGTATTGAAAATCGGCAAGGAAACTCAAGACTCGAACCAACAGACGTCAAACACAACGGAACTCAAATCACGCGAAGCCAGACCTGAAAAATCAACTTCTTGCATGAGGATGCATCGAGGATGTCGTCGAGCACCAGACATTTCTGTACCCGATCGTCCGAAATGATCCAACAGGCTAAACAAAAAAAAGACACGCGGGCGAATAATTCGGGACAGGCTGCCATCCGCGAATCGGTTTTTTCGCGGAGGTGACGCGAAAGTGTGTCGCCGAGTTGGCCCAGGTGCAAGTGACCGGTTTTCAACGCGTGGCCGGCTTACGGGCCGGAAGGCCAAAAACCCGGTTTCAGCCCGGTTTTATTCACGGAAGATCGGCAGGCGGATCGGCTGCCGCCTGTTCCTCCCCCGGGGGCTCAACGGGAGGCAAATCCTCGATCCTCGCCAGGCCAAATGCCTCAAGAAACCGCCGAGACGTTACGTAGACATTGGGACGGCCAAGATCCTCGGTGCGGCCCCCGATCGCTACAAAATCCCGCTCCATCAATTGCCGCAGCATATCTTCGCAGCCTACGCCGCGAATGGACTCGATTTCCCCCCGTGTGACCGGTTGCCGGTAGGCGACAATGGCCAAGGTTTCGAGTGCTGCCCCCGAAAGACGGGTTTCGGGCGGAGTGCCCAGAAGGCGACGCACCCACGGGCCGAGCGTCCCCCGGGTCAGCAGACGGAAGCCGCCGGCGAGCTGTTCGACGCGAAACGCAGCCCCGGCATCGTCCTGGAGACGCTTGAGTTCGCGGATCAGTACCCGGGCCCGGGTGCCATCAGCAAGCCTCGCAAGCTTGGCCAGCCGCCGGGTCGACAACGGCTCACGTGCCAAAAACAACGCGGCCTCCAGGCGGGCCAACTCGTCCGACCGTAGATGCGGCCCGGTACCGATAGGCTCCTCCGCAGCCGGGCCAGCAGTCTGGGGCTTGCGCCGCCAGCGTTGACGGCCGGCACAGCGGCGGGTTTCGAGGCCGGGGGGTGGATACCAGCCGAGATTGACGCCCCGCCGCCCTATGCTGCCGAGTTGCCCGCGAAGCCGACCCGATGAAGCCGTTTTGCGGTGCATGGCCAAAAACGCCTGGACACAGCCGGAGGGCCGTTGGGCTCGTCAGCGGAAACGATCGCCGGGCGAGGACATCCCGCCGGCGGACGCCGTTGGCGGCGGAATCGCCACCCTCTGCTGCCAGGCCAACACCTGCTCAAGCAACGCGGCCGAGGCGGATCCTGGATCATGGCCGGTCGCCTGAAAAACCCGTTGCAGCTGTCCGGTCGCGTCGACTGGCACGCGGCAGGAACTGCTGTGGAGTCCTTCGGATCCCGGCAGGGGCTGACAGTCAAACGACACCGCACCCAAGTCCTTGAGTTGCGTCTCGATTGCCAATTGGTCGCGAGCCTGCTGGTCGCGGGCCTGTCGTGTCCGGTCGGCCAACTGGGCGACCAGTGGTGGCACAGTTGGGGTCGTCGTGGCGGCCGCTCCCTCGTCGACGGCAAGCAGCCCACCGGAAACCATCGGCGCCCCGGTCGCGGCGGTCGGGAGGGCCGTGGCAGTCTGTGTTGGTGGATTACTGACGGGCGTCACCCCAACGGAATGAGCGGCGAGCACAGGATCCCGTTTTTCGTCAGTCGCCAACTGTAACGCGACGGGCTCCCGGGCAACCGCGTCAGAGTCGGAGGTGTTTCCCAGCCAGCCACTCGCGACCGCCACGCAGTTGCGGCGGACTGCCGCCCGGAAATCCTGGGGAATCAAGTGCGAAAACATCGCCAGCGACGGCACCACCAGCATGCAGCTCACCAGCAGCAGGGAACGTAGCTTCATGGCGTTCGGGCGATGGGCGTTCGGGCTTATGAGCAAGGGCGTTCCGGGCGCTAACGGGCCGCGGATGGGAGGGGGGACGATAGCGGTCCGTCGACGGGCATTCAACCCGAAATCGCGGGCCGAAATGGTGGTATCACGGTCGGTACCCGGGCTCTAGCCGATGGGGGTGCGATAGGCCATCATCCTGGAAACGAGTTATCGTGTCCCACAATACCGGGACGGCCAGGAGGTTCGATGTCAAGGATCGCCATCAGTCTGTGCGGTGAAGGCCGCGGCCACGCGACCCGGATCAGCACGCTGGTCGAGCATCTCGAACACGACCACGACATCCTGCTGTTCACGTCAGCTGATGCCTGGGAGCTGCTCTCGAAACGGTTCGGTGAGCAGCACCCGCGGGTCCGTGTCGTCGAGATTCCGGGCATTGTCTTCCAGTACACCGACAGTCGGCTCGACGTGATGCGTTCGATCGCGGCGGGGCTCGACTACCAGGCCCGCCAGTTGGGCCCCCTTGTCGATCGGTTGATGAAGGACCTGGACAGCTTTCAAGCTGATCTCGCCATCACCGACTTCGAACCTGCCCTGCCGCGAGCCGCCAGCCGGCAGGGAATCCCGCTGGTGAGCGTCGACCACCAGCACTTCCTCATGGCCTACGACCTCGATGCACTGCCGTGGTCGCTCCAGTGGAACGCCTGGTTCATGAGCCACGCCGTGTGGATGTACGTGGTCGAGGCGGCAGACACCGTCGTCTCCGCGTTTTTCCGGCCGCCGCTCCGTCGCGGGTGGGAGCATGTGGTGCAGGTGGGGCCACTCCTGCGTCGCGAGATCACGGCAGCGGTTCCGCACGATGGCGGGTTTCTGCTGAGCTACCTGCGCCGTCACACGCCATTTTCGGCAGTCGAGTCACTTGCCGACTGCGGCCTGCCTGTGAAGGTGTATGGTCTCGGATCGCGAGAGAGCATTGGCAACGTCTCGTTTCACGCAATCGACGAGCGTCGGTTTGTCGAAGACCTGGCGGGGTGCCGGGCACTGGTGAGCGCCGCCGGCAACCAGCTCATCGGCGAAAGCCTGCATCTTGGCAAGCCGTTGCTCGTGCTCCCCGAACGAGCCCATTCGGAGCAGCTCATGAACAGCTCATTCCTGGCCGCCATGGGGTGCGGGGATGTCGCGTTGCTCGAGGAGGTAACGCCGGCGCGGGTCCGCGGATTTCTTGACGGACTCGATGGCTATGCGCCGGCGCTGGCGAGCACGGTCGGCAAGATGGATGGCACGCCCGATGTGCTCCGCGTGATCAATCACCGGCTGGCTGGCCACGTGGAAGCAACCACAGCCCGATCGCCGGGAGGATTGCCCGCATAGCCCTCGCCCGGTGGCTGATCACCGCCTTCACGGCCGGCGAGAGTTCTCCAAAGGTGCGCTGGTATTCCGGCACGATGAAGAGCGGGTCGTAGCCGAAGCCGCCGGCCCCCACCAGACGGTCGGCGATCACGCCGCAGCAGACTCCACTCGACACGGCCACGATGCGACCGGTGGGATCTGAGAGCGCGGCGTGACAGGCATAGTGTGCCGCCCGCGCCGCCGCCGGCTGGGACGCGAGCCGCTCCAGGAGCAGTGAATTGTTTCGCGCATCGGTGGCACCGGGGGCCGAGAACCTTGCCGAATAGATGCCAGGGGCACCCCTCAGAGCGTCCACCACCAGGCCGCTGTCTTCGGCCAGCACCCAGCGGCTCAGGGCCGTGGCCTGCTGCGACGCCTTCAGTGCCGCATTCTCGGCGAAGGAACTGCCTGTCTCCTCGACATCGATTGCACCCACCAGACCGGCGAGCGAGCAGCAGGTGATGCCCTGCGGCTCGAGCAGTTCAGCCAACTCGCGGAGTTTTCCGGCATTGGTGGTGCCGAGCACGAGCGACATTGCGGCATTCATGGACCAGTGTGACACCGGGGGTGGATGAGGGCTGCATTCAACGCTGGCCGGTCGGCACGCGAGGGACATCGATCGGCTTGGGCTGCACGTCGAGCAGGACGCCGTCGATGCTGCGGGGCATGATCTGTCCCATTGCCAGCTTCGCCGGGTCAGGACCGAGTTCCTTCACGATGCGAATGATCTCGGGATGCGTGGCCAATTTGCCGTCTGCTTGTTGCAACGCCAATTGATCGATGCTGCCGACGCAGACCATGCTCGACTCGCGGTCATGAAATTCCCACGCCTGCCAACCGCTGCGGCGGAGCGTTTCAGTGAGCCGGTGGGCCTTCTCTGCCGCTTCCACCAGCCGCCCCTGAAACTCCACATCCTTGCCACCATCCTCGATCGCCTTCTGGTCGAAGGTCCCGGCGCCTGTGAAGGTCGCCACACGCACGCTGTATCGACCTGGGCAGTCGAGCAGGCTGTTGGTGACATCTGAATTCATGTCGAGCACGAACTTGTCCACCTGCTGTCTGGTGAAGAAGTCCTCGGGCAACAGCGGATTGGGGATCACGAATGCCAAGTGCATCGGTCCCTTGACGGCATTTTTGTCGAGGCCCATCATCCGCCGGAAGTCAGAGAACGATTGGCTTTTTCCGCTGCCGTCGGCGAGCGCCTCGGGCTGAAGGTTTTTGATTTTGGCGAGCATCTTTTGGCCGCGAGGATCGTCGAACGAGGCAAAATCGCCCACCAGCACAGCGACCTCGACGACTTGCTCCGACTTGGCAAACCGCATCTTCTTCGGCGAGCCATCGGGATTCAGGCCCAACCCCCGCTGGTTACCCGTGAAGTCAAACGATTTCTCGTGCGTGTAGGCTTTGAGCTTGTGGCTTCCACGAAGTTCCTGCACCAGCCGACGGGCGTCATCGCGGGCTCCCTCACCACGAAAGGTCGTCGCCAACACCAGCCATGGACCGTCGCTCTCAGCCAGTGGGAACATCGCCTTGGGGTCGACTGACTCCTGCGAAAACCAGGCTGTGGGGAGCCAGCCCGTCTGTGCCTTGGCGTCGGCAGAGAACGAGACGAGGCTGACGGTCAGCAGCACAACGAGAATCCGGAGGGACGACGCACGAACGCTCACGCTGCGGGCTCCTGATACGGCTCGGGGGTTTCTTGTTGGCGTGGAGGGGCTTTGGGGATGCGGGACAATAGCGGCAGTCCGCCGCCGGCACCAGAGCGTTTACCCACTGGAAAGACCGGGAAGATGGGCGGCTGGTAGATTGGGATAGGTCGGTTTCGAGATTGCTGTCGACAGGATTCTGGCGGAAGGATGGATGTCGTGGTGCGAAAGATGTCATGTCTGCGGTCGGCTGTAGCTGCCACCATGGTGGCGGTGTGGCTGACCGCGTTGATCCTGCCACCCGTACTCCTGTTGAGGACTCGCGCGAACTGGCTTGCGCAACTCGATCACCCCGAGGCCCAATCGAATTGGGACACTTTTCGAAGCGACATGCGGCAGCAGTCGGGCCGCGATGGGCCGGTGCAGAGGAAAGTACCGAAGAGCGTCGAACCACCCGCACGCGTCTGGCTCCGGGACTATTTCCGGCTGGCAGTAGTGGCGTGGGTGCTGTTCGTGGGCGTGCTGGGCGGATTCTTCTGCCTACTCGTGGTAGGAGTGCTCCGCGGTGCAACTACCGAACTCAGCGTCAGACCAACGGGAGCATCGCCGTCTTCGGCTTCACTTTCCGAGGATCAAACCCGCCGTCATGACGACGACAACAAACAGCACGAGCGTGATGCCGAGAACACCTAGTAAAGAAAACACGGTGGCGACCTGCTGAGGAATGATTGCCCGCGGATGCCGCGCCGCGACACCGGTCATGGGATCGTAAACAGCACCGCCTGTGCGAACAAGGCGGCTTGTTTGCACAGGCGGTATGACTGACGGGCGGCCCGCGCCCCTGACATGTCGGGCCCCTCGTCGAGTTCGCTCCTTTTTCCACCCACGTTTTCCACCCAAGGCAAGGGTGTCGAACGGGTCATCCCCGCAGGCGGGTCAGTCGCGAAGCGGCCTGCGAAAGACCTCCTCGGCGACGGTTTGCCGTGCCGTTCGGCCGATGTCGTCGAGCGTCCGTCGCTGCCCAATGGTGTGCCAGGGCGTCACGTCTGCCAACTCTGGCATCAGTTCCAGAATCTGTTCGATCAGCATCGATACCATGCGGGCTGTGGTGGTGTCCAAAGAGCGTTCGCGAATCGCCGCGGCCGTCTTCATCAGCTTCACCATGCGGGACCGCTCCAGCACTGGCCCAGAGAGCTGCCCCTCACCTTCGACGAGCAGTTCTGCAACCGGCACCTCCAACACCTCCTGCCACTGCAGCAGATCGGAGACTCGCAGATCACAGTCGGGCTGCTCCTGCCGACGCACCGCTGACAGCGGTGCGCCCAGCCGACGCGAGACGTTGCGGAGCGTCACGCCCTGAAGTCTCCGCACCTCGGCGATGCGATGCAGTTGCCGCTGCTGACGCTGGGGAGTCCGCAGGCTTGCGTCACCTCCGTCCTCCGCAGCCCGCAACGCGTCGGAGTGCTCGACATCGGCGACCGCCAGCGGGTCATCGAGCATGTCGTCCCCGTCGTCGTCGTGTTCATTCCGGCATCCGTTCCGGCAGTCAACTGTGGCCATGGTTCTATCCCTCTGCACATGAGCGGGGAGCCGCGAGAGGCCCCCGATATCCGACCTTCGACCGCCATGTTTGTCGTGGCATTGCGGTGAGTTCTCTTACGCAGCGTCTCGGCAGAGCGTTCGCGCCGTGAGGGAAAATTTCTTGGTACTCTGCTGCCAGACGCCGCAGACGCACCGCCCCACAGCGAGCCACACGCCATGAATTCGCAGGAAAAGCCCGAATACCGCGAACAATCCTCATCCGTTCACCCGGCTCCCCCGCCGCAGCCAGTCGGCTATGACGACCTGCGGCGGACGCTGGCCTGGGGGGACGCTGGCCGCCGGACGGTGTTGACGGCCCGTGGGCCCGATGCCGTGAAGTTCGTCGAGAATTTCACGACGGCCGCCGTCTCCCCGCTGGTGTCGTCTACGGGTACCGAGGGCTTCTTTGCCGACTCTCGGGGCTGGGTGCTTGCGCTGGCGAACATTCTTCGCACTGAGGACGGCATTTGGATCGATGCTCCGGCGGGGCTGGCCACCAATCTGTGGGAGCACCTGGAGCGGTATCACATCCGCGAACGATTCGAGTTGACGGACGAGTCGGGAACAACTGAGCACCTGATCCTCGCTGGTCCGCAGGCCGATGCCTGGCTGACAGCGCGGTGTAATGTGCCGCCGCCCGTGGAACTGCTGCACCATGTCCGCGGCCTCCTTGGCGAGGTGCCCGTCGCGATTGTCCGCGTTGACTGGTACGGACCAACGGGATTTCTCATCCAGACCGCGACATCCCACTACCAGCAACTGGTCGACTGGATGGATACTCAGTGCATTCCCCGGGCGTCTGCTGCCGCGTGGGAGGCAGCCCGCATCGAGGCAGGCATGCCCGCACCGGCCGATATTCCCGAGAAGACGCTGCCGCAGGAACTGGGCCGAGACCGTCGGGCGATCTCGTTCACCAAGGGCTGCTACCTTGGCCAGGAGACCGTGGCGAGAATTGACGCCCTGGGACATGTCAACCGCCGGTTCGTGGCGGTCGCGATCGATGGTGGCTCCCACCATGCCGAAGGCGCGATGGTCCGGGCGGGAGACGAAATCGTCGGTCGGCTGACGTCCGTCTGCCCCTCGCCTGCTGTCGGTGGCAGCCTCGGGCTTGGGCTCCTCCAGGCGAAAGCCCTCGATGCCGGTCGGTCTTTGGATGTGGACGGCGATGCTGCCCGTGTGGTGGCGCTGCCGCTGCCAGTGACCGCCACCCGCCCAGCTGCCAACGGTGAACCGCCGGACGATGCGTCACTCGATGAGGGAGAACTGCTGCTCGAAGCCAAACGGTTCCGAGTCGTGAGAGTGGCGGAAGCGTGCGCGGATGGCAGCCACCGCCACCGCGAGGTCGTCAGGCATCCCGGCAGCGTGGTGATCGTGCCGCTGGTGTCGCCGCATGAGGTCTGTCTCGTGGAGGTGGTCCGCGTGGCCGTCGGCCGGACGCTCCTGGAACTCCCCGCCGGCACGCTCGACCGGGTCGAGTCCCTGGAAGAAGCGGCGCGGCGGGAGTTAGCCGAGGAAACGGGCTACCGTGCCGGCCGGATCATGCCGGCCGGTGTGATGTGGATGTCGCCGGGCATCCTTCGGGAGCGGATGCATCTCTTCGTGGCCGAGGACCTGATCGCAGGGCCGCAGGCGCTCGAACCCGGGGAGCAGATCCGCACCCGCGTGGTCGCGTGGGATGAGGCCATCGCGATGTGCCTCGACGGCCGGATCGACGATGCCAAGACGATCGCCGGCCTGCTGCTGACCGACGCCCGCCGCCGCTAGACAGGCGGCACAGGACGAATGGCTGCCGCTGGCGTGGCCGATGGTTTGCGGTCGAGCATGAAGAGGACCGCGCCGATCAGTCCGATCATGATGCTGCCCGCCAGCCAAAGCAGCCCGATGGCGACCGCCTGCTCCGGCAGAACACCATAGGGTGCGAGCAGGAATTCGAGGCCCTGCTCACGGATTCCGAAACCAAGCATGCTGATTGGCAGCGTCATGGCAAGCGTTACCAGCGGCACCACGGCAAACCACACGGCCATCGGCAATACCACGCCCAGGGCCCGGGCGATGAGAGCTATGGCGACCGAACCGCCCATCTGAACGAGCAGGCTCCAGCCGATGGCCTGCGTCATGAGGCTTGGCCGCATCTTGTAGGGGAGCAACTGGGCGATGAACTGCCGCGCCGCGTGATGTTCGGGCAGAATCGCCAGCACGCGGTCGAGCGATCCGACACTCAGCCAGAAGATCGTGATCGCGGCTGCCAGCAGTGACGCTCCCACGGCAAGCGTGGCGGACACCCCCAAGGAGAGTTCCTTCGACAGCAGGGCGGTGCCTGCCAGCACGCCGAGCGCCGCCAATCCGGTGAGCCGGTCGGCAAGAACTGTGCAGCCGGCCAGCAACCGGCCCGGTGTCGAGTCGGCGAGTCGATATGCCTTGACCACGTCACCGCCGATCGACGAAGGCAGGCAGAGGTTGAAGAACTGCCCCTCGAAAAAACGCCAGACGAATGTTGTTACGGGAAAGGGAAAGCCGATCGGGCGGGCGAGAGCAGCCCAGCGGATGGCAGCAATCCCCTGCACGAGGAAACTGACCGCGAGTCCCGCGCACCACCAGCGCCAGTCGCACTGCTCCAAAATCGACAAGAGCTTGCGCCACTCGATTCCCCTCAGGACGATCGTCAACAGGGCCACGGTGGCCGCCAGACGCAGTGTCAGCGTGACCCAGCCCGGCAACCGCCGGGAGGAACGGGAGACCGTCGGATCGCTGGGTGCGTGCTTCATAGGAAACGAACGGGGAGTCGAGCTGAAAAACAAGGGAACGCCGGCCGATGGCAGCCGATCTCTAGGGAAGAATCATGGCATCCCGGTTCGTCGGTGTCACCGGCAAAGAAGTGCCGCTAAATCCGTGTCACAACCTGCCTGCCGCTCTGTAGGGTGGTAATCGCCGCGGCCGCAGATCCCATTCTGGGGCAGTTTCTCAGTGCTCCCGGTCGATACAATGAACATGCGACAGAGGCGATCTCGCCACCTATTCGCGGTACCATACCGAACGGGATCCCCCGTGACTCCCCGGAGAGTGTAGGCCACACCCATGCCGGTTCCTGTCCTGCCTGCGAAGCAACCGCGAGCACCGCTGCCACCTACGGTGGCGGCGGACGCCGGACGGACTTTCCCTGACGATTGCTCCCTTGGAGAGTCGATCAGACTGCGCTGGACCGCCCTCGTGGAGGATCTGCGCCTGCCGGAACAGAGGCAGACCCTGATGCTGGTAGCAGCACTCGCGGTGATGCTGATGTTCAGCTACTGGCCGGGCCTCATTCGCGCGAAGGAATCGTGGAACAACCCGCAGTATTCCCACGGCTGGCTTGTGCCGCTGTTTTCATTGGTCATGCTGTTCTGGTGGCGGCAGCCGACTAGGCCCGTGAGTTTCTCGGCACGGATCGTGGGCCTGAGCTTGCTGGTTGCAAGCCTCGCCATGAGGCTCTTCGTCGCTCGTTACCGCATCATCACCGTCGACATGTATACGTTCGTGCCGGCATTGGCGGGCGCGGTGCTGCTGGGCGGGGGCTGGAGCATGTTCCGCTGGGCGTGGGCGCCGGTCGCCTTCCTGATCTTCATGTATCCGTTGCCCGACGAGGCGACACGCTATCTGCTGGGGCCGTTGCAGACGTTGGCAACGATGGTCAGCACCTATGCGATTCAGACCCTGGGCGTGGACGCCATTCGTGAGGGAAACCAGATCGTTGTCGGCGAGAGGCATCTCGGTGTTGTCGATGCTTGCAGCGGCCTACGAATGCTCACGATTTTCATCGCCCTTTCCGTGGCCATTGTCATGCTTGGAGAATTGACGTGGTATGAGAATCTGGTGATTCTGGGCAGTGCCATTCCCATTGCCCTGGCGGTGAACGCGATCCGGATCACGTTGACGAGCGTGATGTATACGATCGATCCGGATCTTGCCGAGAAAATCTTCCACGACTGGGCCGGCTACTTCATGATGCCTCTGGCCTTGGGAATGCTGTATCTCGTTCAGAAAGTGCTGACAAGCCTGTTCGTTCCTGAAGAAACGGCAGTGGCGACCGTGGCCCCGATAACGGGACTGAAGGTGCCCGGGCTGAGGCCGGCGGGGGTGATTCCGAGGGGGCCGAGTGCCGCCGGGAACCGCCACGTTCCTGGGGTAGGTTTGGCTGAGGCGATGCCCCTACCGGGACAGATTCCTCCGGCTGGACGGACCATCCCGGCGACAGAACGGGGCCAGTAGGGGTAATAAGGGTAGAATCAGAGCATCGAGACGTCAGTGGTGCCGCGACGCATGCCATCTGTCTTCGGCAACGGTGTCTGTGGGGTGTCCCCGCCAGGACGGCCCAACAAGGATGTATTGACCCGATGATCGACCCGAACGCAGCCATGGATGAACAATCGACAGCCAGTTCGGCCGGCGCACTCGCCGTTCGGAATGGGTCTTTGGCGCCGCGTCAGCAACTGCCGGAGTATCCGACGGGGCCGTTGCCATCGTCCAGCGGACCCGACCAGGCGACCATCGGCGTTGACTATGTCCGCGCCATCCATGCGTTTCGGCGCCGCTGGCTGTCTGCCACGGCCCTGGGGCTGCTGCTGGCGACCCTGACAGCCGTGCCGGCATGGATTTTCATGCCCCGCGGATATGAAGCTGTGGCCTGGCTTCGAGTGAGGGACAAGGGGGGCATGCTCAGTCAGGGACGCGACACAGCTGAGTACGAGTCTTACAAAAAGACTCAATTGCAGTTAATGAAAAGTCCCTACGTGCTGCAGGCGTCCCTCCGGAAACCGGGAATCGAGGGATTGGAGACGCTCCGCGAGGCAGGACCCGATCCGATCGATTGGCTTTCGCGTTCATTGATGGTAACTGCGGCGCCGGAATCAGAGGTTGTGCAAGTGCGGCTGCGAGGCAAGCAGGCGGACGATGTCGCCAAAATCCTCAACGCGGTGATCACGTCGTTCCTCGACGACATTGTCAACAAGGACCGCACCGACCGGCTCGGCCGTCGCGACGCGCTCGAGAAGAAATTCAAGGAGAACATGGCCGAACTGCGGACTCGCCGTGAGACGCTGAACAATCTCGCCCGCACCCTCGGCACGAGGGACAGCGCCGAGGTGGCCACCCAGCGCGGCCTGCTGATGGATCACGTGAGTACGTTGCGGAGCCTGCTCGTTCAGACACAACGGGATATTGCAGCCATCGATGCCGAACTGTGGATCGCCGACGCCCGTGCGAGCGGAGAGATCTCGCCGGAGGAATCGCTTCCCGAGGAAATGATTGAAGCCACACTCGCGCGAGACCCCCAAATCATCGAGCTGAAAGACCGACTGGCCGGTCTCGAAGAAGCGATCTCGTTTCAGGAACAGCGAAGCGCCCGGAGCGGCAGCGAGCCGGCCGTCCGGAGGCTGCGTGCCCAGGGACAGGAACTCGTCGAGCGGATCGAGAGCAGGAGCCGGGAGCTCCGTCCGGCGATCGTTTCCCAACTGATGAACGATGCCGTCGGACGGCGGATGGAGACGCCGGTGGTTCTCAAGAAGCGGCGGGAGATGCTGGCCAAGACCCTCGAGGACACGTCGAAGGAATTCGACAAACTGTCGAAGGAGGTCACCGAACTCGGCAAGGCCAACGCCGACATGGACGCGAGAAAAGTCGAACTGGAACATCTGCAGAGGGTGACCGATCAGATCGGGATCGAGCTGGAAAGCTCGGCGCTTGACCTCAACATGCCCAACCGCGTGACCCTCATTGAGCCCGCCGGCGTGCCCCGCGGAAACGACAGACTATTCCGCATCCTCCTCACCATGCTGGCGGGAATGACCGGCCTCGTGATCGGCGGCGGAGCGATCGTAATGCGGGAGTACCTGCGGGATCACCTCAATGTGACTGAGGATATTTCGCGACGCGTGGGCGTCAGGGTGCTCGGTACCTTTCCGCAGGTCTCCAGGCTCAAAAAGGGACGGGACTACGGTGCCGTGATGGCAGAGAGCGGCGATTCCATCCGGACACTCATCGCCCAGAATGGCCGTGAGGCGCCCAAGGTGATTCTCGTCACCAGTGCGGTCGAGTCAGAGGGCAAGACGACGTTTGCCGCCCAGTTGGCGGCCAGCCTGGCGCGTGCCGACAAACGTACGCTGCTTCTGGACGGTGACCTGCGGCACCCCGGCGCCCATGTCGCGCTGGAGTTGGAACTGCGTACCGGCCTGCCCGAACTCCTGCGCGGCGAAGTCGGCAACGACGAGGTGGTGCAGCCCACAGGCATTGAAGGCCTGTTCGCGGTGACGGGTGGAGCTTGCGATTATGCTGCAATCTCGGCGTTGTCGCGGCCCGAACTGGCCCGGATCATCCAGGGTTTTCGGGATTCCTTCGACCACATCGTGATCGACGGCGGGCCCGTGCTGGAAGTGTCGGACTCGCTCCTGTTGGGCCAGCAGAGCGATGCGGTGATCCTCTCGACCATGCTTGATGTGAGCTGTGTGCCGCAGGTGAATGCTGCTGTCGACCGGCTAATGTCAGTCAACGCGAGGTTGTTGGGAGTGATCGTGCACGGCGGCACCGTGGCTCCGCCGCGGCGGCGGTCAGCCTTGCCGGTGCCTGCGTAAAGCGCGCGTGTTCGGGGGCCACGAGGGAGCCAGCAACAAATCGAGGGACGTATGAAGAAATTATCTGGTGGCATGCTGACGGCGATCGCCGCCTTCGGTGTGGTGGTCGGCACGACCTACCTGCACGGGCGGATGACTGACCGCTGGACCGGCCAAAACGTTGCTGCGGAGCTCCAGCAGGCGGCGGAGCTGTTGGAAAAACGGTTCCCCAAACACTGCGGCGACTGGGAGGTTGCCGAGGAACTGGATTCGAGCCCTGAGGAACTCAAGCGGGCAGGCGCGGTGGGGCACATCTCCCGCTCCTACGTGAATACGAGATCCAAGGCGCAACTCTCGGCGTTCGTCGTCTGCGCCACGCCGCACGATGCGTCGGGTCACACTCCAGACCGATGCTATCCCGGGGCGGGTTTCGAGATCGCTGAGACGGAGCATCGCCAGACGGTGCCGCTGGCCGATGGCCGCAACGCCGAGGTGTTCACCGGTACGTTTCGCAAGGCCGGGCAGACGCTGCGAGTGTTTTGGACCTACAGCATGGAGGACAAGTGGGTGGCGCCGCAGATCGCGAGGATCGAACTGGCAAACGCCAGAGCGGTATACAAGGTGTATGTGATCATCGACGAGTCGACGTTGCCGCCGGGCGTGGGAGCAAAGGTCTGCGCGGAATTTTTGTCGGACGTGCTGACGCAATTCGACGCCGCCCTCAAGGAGCCGAACCCGGCCTCGCAGCCCGGCGTGTAACCGCGTAGGATGTGGCGGTATTGATGGCCCTGGTCCGTGGCAACCGCGTCGCGAGCGGAAAAGTTGGAGGCCCCCCGTGTCCCTGAGTCCCCGGCGTGCGTTGATCACCGGCATCACCGGCCAAGACGGCTCCTATCTGGCGGAGCTGCTCCTCAACAAGGGCTACGAGGTGCACGGGCTCGTGCGTCGCTCAAGTACGTTCGGCACGCAGCGGATAGAGCATCTCTACCGCGACATCCATGACATGCATCGGCCTCTGGTGTTGCATCACGGCGACATGGCCGACGGCAATGGGCTGGCCAGGCTGATCCGTGAGATCCGCCCGACGGAGGTCTACAATCTGGCGGCGCAGAGCCATGTGCGGGTGAGCTTTGACCAGCCGACCTACACCGCCGACGTCACTGCCGTAGGAACGCTGCGGCTGTTGGAGGCGATGCGGGATGTCCAGGATGCCGTCGGCTGCCAGATGAGGTTCTATCAGGCGTCGAGTTCCGAGATGTACGGCAAGGTGGTGGAAACGCCGCAATGCGAGACGACGCCGTTCTATCCGCGATCACCGTACGGTGTGGCAAAACTCTACGCCCACTGGATCACCGTCAACTATCGAGAGAGCTACGGGCTCCATGCCTCGTGTGGGATTCTTTTCAACCACGAAAGTCCTCGCCGAGGCGAGACCTTCGTCACCCGCAAGATCACCCGGGCAGCCACTCGAATCAAGCTTGGCATGCAGAAGAAACTCTACCTCGGCAACCTGGATGCCCAGCGTGACTGGGGCTTCGCAGGAGACTATGTCGAGGCGATGTGGCTGATGCTTCAGCAGCCAGAGCCCGACGACTATGTCGTCGCGACCGACGAAACGCACTCCGTGCGGGAGTTCAGCGAGAAGGCCTTTGGCCGACTGGGAATGGACTATCGTGACTTCGTTGAGATCGATCCGAGGTATTTCCGTCCGGCAGAGGTCGATCTTCTCCTTGGCTCTGCTAACAAGGCCCGGACAAAGTTGGGCTGGAAACCCCGTTGCTCATTCGACGAGTTGGTGGCCCGCATGGTCGATGCCGATCTCGAACTCGCCCACAAAGAGCAGGTGCTCATCGCCGCGGGCCATGACGGCACGATCCCACATCGATGACCAGCTTGGGTTTCGTGAGGAGTAAAGAGACCGTGACCGACCTGGCCGAAAAGAGGATCGTCGTCACTGGCGGCGCAGGCTTTCTGGGGCAGGCCGTTCTCCGCGTGCTCCGAAAGCGGGGCGTGCCCGACGATCAGATCATCGTGCCACGGCGCCAGGACTGTGATCTCACTGTCGAATCAGACGTCGAGCGGTTGTACGCGGATGCCCGACCGGATGTCGTCATCCACCTCGCTGCCGAGGTGGGAGGCATCGGAGCGAATATGGAACACCCCGGGCGTTTCTTCTACGCCAACATGGCGATGGGACTTCATCTCGTGGAGCACGCCCGGCGGCGTGGCCTCGACAAGTTCGTGCACACAGGCACCGTCTGCGCCTATCCCAAGCACTGTCCCGTACCGTTTCGCGAGGAAGACATCTGGAACGGATACCCCGAAGAGACCAACGCTCCGTACGGTGTGGCCAAGAAAGCCGTTTTCGTGATGCTTGATGGGTATCGACGGGAGTACGGCCTGAAAAGTGCCGTCGTTGTGCCCGTGAACCTGTATGGACCGGGAGATAACTTCGATCCACGGTCGAGCCATGTGATCCCCGCGCTGATTCGCAAGTGCGAGGAGGCCAGACGAGCGGGTACACCACAGATTGTCTGCTGGGGAACCGGAGCAGCGACCCGCGAATTTCTCTACGTGGAGGATGCTGCCGAGGGTGTGGTACGGGCAGCCGAAGTCATGGAGGAGCCAACGCCGATCAATCTTGGCGGCGGCGTGGAGATTCCGATTCGCGATTTGGTCGGCAGGATAGCGCAGGCCTGTCGTTTCGAGGGACGCATCGAGTGGGATGCCTCGAAGCCCGACGGCCAGCCCCGCCGAGGCCTCGACATCTCGCGGGCCAGGAGTCTCCTCGGGTGGGAGCCACAGCAGGACTTTGATCGTGGTCTCGATACCACTGTCGCATGGTATCGCACACAGAGCGAAAAGTAGCGCCGCCGGACCCGGCCAGTCTGACCACCGTCAGTCAGCCGGTTCCAGAGCACCGTGGCCGAGAATGAATTTTCGGGTGCCGGCGGGGCCGTCAAAGATGACGGTGCCGACAGCGCGAGGGCCTGTTCCACTGATGCCACAGATGCTGCCCTCGCCGTATTCGGGATGCCGTACCCTTTGTCCCATCTCGTAGGTTCGCTTGACCGGTTGCAGTCCCCCCAAGCGGCTCGCGAGGTCCGTAGCCCGCTCAATCGCCGCATCGAGTCCTCGCCGGCGGGCCGAGGCTGGCCGCTCCGTTTTTTTCTTCGGTGAGGCATGCTCCTCATATGCATCCGACTCGTCTAATTCCAGCACCAGACCGTCGGGGCGACGCATCGAGGGGCCACCTCCCGGTGCTGCGCCAGTGCCGTCGGCCGAGTCGTCGCTGGCGACCTGAGCGTAGTCGTCTTCGACCACCCCCCACCTGGCCCATGTCGCGGCCGATGCTGGCGCTTCCGTGCCGGTTACGACCGTCTCGGTACCGGTCATCTCTGTCAGGAACAGGCTCGGAGCGGAGATCCGGCGGGTCCCACGGTAGTCACGCATACGAGCGGCACTGGCGTGCACCTCCTCTCGACCCCGCGTGATGCCGACGAACACCAACCGGCGTTCTTCTTCCATCTGTTCCGGCTGATCGATGCTCCGTTCATGGGGCAGGATGCCATCCTCCATCGCCACCAGATAGACCACGGGAAATTCCAGTCCCTTGGAGGCGTGGAGCGTCATCAGCGACACCCGGTTTTCCTGAGCGTCCCAAACGTCGGTATCGGCGACCAACGCCGTGGTTTCAAGGAATGACCCTAGGGCATCGTCGTCCGGCGTGGTCGGCTGGAAGGTTTCGCCGAATTGCCGTGCGGCTGTGACGAGTTCCTCGACGTTGGCGAGCCGATCCTCCCCCCCCTCGTCGCCGCCGTCCTCCGCGAGCATTCGTCGATATCCAGTCTTTTCAAGCACCGCATCGAGCAAGGCCGCCACGCTCCCTGTCGGCCCACCGGCCTGCGCTGCCAACTCGCCATGAAGCCGCGCAAACTGCACCAGCGCCGTGCCGGAACGCTTCGAGATGCCAGGAATCCTCGCCGCCTCGGCCGCCGCCTCCAGCAGACTGACACGCTTGTCACTCGCCCATGACAGCAGGCGATCGAGCGACTGCTTCCCGATCCCGCGTGGAGGCACATTCACCACCCGTAGCAACGCCTCGTCGTCGCGGGGATTCTTGAGGAGCCGCAACCACGCGACGGCATCACGAATCTCCCTTCGCTTGAAGAACTCAAGCCCGCGCACCAATTGGTAGGGTACGCCACGACTGCGGAGGGCCACTTCCAAAGACCGCGAGAGGGCGTTGGTGCGAAAGAGGATTGCGAAATCTCGTGGTGTCCTTGAACCATCGGAAAGTGCCTGCGCGATTTCATCCGCAATCCGATCGGCTTCGTCGTGGCTCGACGCATCGAGAACGATCCGCACCGGCGAGCCCGGGGCTGCATCCGTGATCAACCGCTTCGGCTTTCGACGGCTGTTGTGGGCGATGAGCCGATCGGCTGTACCGAGAATATTGGAAGTACTGCGATAGTTGTGTTCGAGCTTGACGACCGTGGCCGAGGGATAATCCCGCTCGAACTCGAGGATATTGCGGATGCTCGCGCCGCGCCAGCCATAGATCGCCTGGTCCGGATCGCCAGTCACCGCGAGATTTGGGTGATCGATCGAGAGACCTCGCACAATGCAATATTGCACCGCGTTTGTGTCCTGGTATTCGTCGACAAGGATCCACCGGTGCCGCGCGTCGAGCATTCGTCGCAGGTCGGGGTTGTCGATCAGCATGCGGGCGATGTGCACGAGCAGGTCATCGAAGTCAACCGAGTTTGCCTCCAGCATCATCTGTTGGTAGGCAGGCCAGACCCGCTTGGCGACCTCGTCGACAGGACGACCCCATCGGGGCTCGAACGACTCTGGCGTCGTCAGTTCGTTCTTCGCCCGGCTGATAACCCCCGCCACACGGTCGATCGGGGTGTGCGTCAACGACAGCCCAAGTTTCTTGGCCGCACGCTTCAGCAGTGAGCCGGCATCATCGGGATCGAGGATCGAATAGTCGCTTGTCAATCCGACAAGGCGTGCGTTCTTTCGCAGCAGGCGAGCGGCAAACCGATGAAATGTACCCATCTCTACCGGTTGCGGACCGACGAGCTCCGACACTCGACGCCGCATTTCATCAGCCGCCTTGTTGGTAAAGGACAGCGCCACGATCTGTTCTGCAGGAACGCCGGCCGAGATCAGGTGCGCAATTCGGTGGGTCACGACGCGGGTTTTACCGCTGCCGGGGCCTGCTAGCACCAACAGCGGCCCCTCAACATGCGTGGCCGCACGCTGTTGCGATGGATTCAACGTGTCGAGGGAAAGGGCTGAAGAATGGGCAGGCACGGGAATTTCGCGTGGTGTGCAGGCCGAGGAAACCGGCCCTCGCGCCGAGGTTTATGCGGTGCGCTGGTAGCCAGTTTTTGTATGTTTGGAGTATATTCAGCGAGTCACGTTCTCGGGCGCGGTTGCCCGCTGAATCACGCAATTCATATCGCACGGGAGGGACCCCATGCCCCGCATTCCTTATAAGAACCTAACCCAGTCTGACGAAATGGCTGAGAAGCTCGAAATGAGCACGGCCGAGATCGGGCTGTCCGTCCGCACCACCAACTGTCTTGAGGAAAAAGGCATCTTTACGGTCCATGACCTGCTCAACTGCACCCGTGCCGATCTTCTTTCGATCTCCAACTTCGGTGAAAAAACGCTGGAAGAGGTCTATCGCTCCCTTGAAAAAATCGGGTTTTACCGCACCAGCCCCGCGTTGCCCGCCGGGATCGACGGGCCGCGGTCGCTCCGCGGAACCGAGACTCACGAAGAGGCCTGCAGCCAAGCTTGATGCCAGTCAAAAAAAGAGAGTGTCATTTGTGAGGCGGGCAGCGTCGGTGGTGCAGACTGCATCGTCCTGGGCGTAGGGAGACAGTGCATTGTCGGCCCGCAGGAGATGGATCGTGAGGCTGCCGCGATTTTATGCCAAAAAGCGTGGGCATCGGCGGACGGGTTCCCGCGAATGGGGAGTCGTGGGTGACGGTCTCTTCCACGGTGCACTCCTGTTGGCGGGGATGTGTTTCGGAGGTCTGCTTGTTTCCGGAGTAGCGGCTCCCGAATGGCGGATCAATCATGAGTTCCGTGAAACGACCGGCACGATCCTGGCCAAGGGCTTAGCCAAAACGACCGTTGCAGATCCGCCGGCAACGGTGATCACGAACTGGCGGCCCTGCCTGCTGGTGCGCTATTCGGCCAACGGCGTCATGCATGAGTCATGGAGCCATAGCACCACCGCCATAAACACGTCCGACCGTGAGGTCGCATTGCGGCGGTTGTCGGAATGGGCATTGGGAACCGAGGTCGTCTGCTGGTATGACCCCGCGTCTCCCACGATGGTGGTGCTGCAGCGCGGGTACAACTGGTGGTTGTGGCTGCTGTCCTTCCTCCTGCCCGGAGCCCTTGTGCTCATCGGCGGCACCGGCTTGGTGCGGGTGATCCGGGCATGGGGTAAATCAGAAGAGCATCGGGCCGCATCCGCCGGGATCTCCGAACTGCTCGATCCACTGGCTCAACCAGCGCTGGCGGCCCCCGGCTATCCCGCGGTGCCCATATGCGACGATCTTGTCAATTCACCCGGCACCGTCCTGCGATATCGGCTGCCCATCGAAAGTCCTGAGAGTTGGACCCTCGTGGGGTTCGGGTTGTTCGCCCTCCTATGGAATGCCGTGGTGGTCGTGCTGGCAGTCGGCGCCGGCCTCGACCTGCTGGGGGGTAGGATCGACTGGTGGCTGTTTGCCCTTCTGGTGCCATTTCTTGGCGTGGGCATTGGCGGCATCACGCTGTTCATCAGAAGCCTCGTGTTCGCGACAGCTGTCGGGCCAACACAGCTTGAGATTTCGGATCATCCACTTCTTCCCGGTGGTCGTTATGACGTGCTCCTCGCTCAGGGCGGCACAGGAACTTTTCAGACGCTCACGCTCTCGCTCGAACTGGAGGAGCAGGCGACATTCCGACAGGGAACCGACACCCGTACGGAGCAGGTGGTTGTGTGGAGGCAACAGGTGGCGTGTTTTCATGATGTGAGCGCGGCAACCGATTCCCGATTCGAGGCGAGGGCGGTTGTCGATGTGCCGAACATTGCGATGCATTCGTTCACGTCGGCACACAATGCCGTCCGATGGCGACTCGTCGTCCGCGGCACTCCCGAACGTTGGCCGGAGTTTTGCCGTACTTTTCCCATGGTGGTATTTCCCGTTGGCGTCGACTTGCCGGAGTCGGCATCCCGTTCACTCGTGGTCCATACGCGAACGCCGTCACAGGAGGTGACGCAATGACCACTGCAACAGACCGGGTGCCTTCCAAACCAAAAATCGAGGTGCAGTTCGACAGGCCCCACCGGCAGCATGAACCCCGTGATACCCTCGCCGTCCGTTATCGAATCGAGGGGTGCGATGGCGAACGCATCTGTGCGATCGAGCATTCCGTCCTCTGGTACACCGAAGGCAAGGGTGAGGAGGATCTGGGCGTGCATTTTTTCCAGCGGGTCACCGACCGGGCCATGATGCCGCCGGCGACGACAGCCGGCGCTTTCTCCACTCCGCTGCCGCAGAGTCCGCTTTCCTATGAAGGAGTGATCGTCAAGGTTCGCTGGTGCGTTCGTGTGAGACTCTTCTTCGATGGCTCACGGGACTTTGTGTCTGAGCACGTGTTCAATGTGGGCCATATACCTCCCGCCCGCATGCCGTCGGCGAGGGCCTGACCGATGCCAGGCATGGTTTCGAATCCATTTTCGACGCGGCATACGCGGCCGGGCAGCATCGCTCCGCTCGACGCCACGGGGAGGCCAGTCGATCTGGATGTGCTGCTCGATCGATTGCACGGCTTCGGTGGCACGGCGGCCATCGTGGGGCCGCATGGGAGCGGCAAGTCGACACTCCTGACGCATCTTGCTACCTGTCTCGAGCGGGATGGCAGACGAGCGCCACGAATACGCCTGCATTCCTGGGCTGACATACCGGCGGCCTGGAGGGCGATCCACCGGGCCGCTCCCGGCGACACCGTCTGCATTGACAGTTGGGAATGCACTGGCCGTCTCGTTGGTGGTCTGTTGCGAATCCTGGCCCGCGTGACAGGCTGCCACCTGCTCGTGACATCACACCACCGAGTCGGCTTTCCGGAACTACTGCAGTGCACCACGAGCCCAGCGCTGCTGCGATCCATTGTCGGAGGCCTGCCCGCACACGGACTCTGGCTGGGAAAAGTCATCCACGCCGAGGACATCGACCAGGCTTTTGCGAACCACGGGGGCAATCTCCGCGAGTCGCTCTACGAACTCTATGACCGGTTCGAAGCGGCTGCTTCCCCGATTCAGTGCGTCGGTGGTGACGGTTCTATCGACCATACCGGTCTTACCGGCATCTACCGTAAAATTCATGAATCCGCAGACGGATTTTCTTACGTAGGCGCACCAGAGCGCAACCTAGGCTAGGGAAGATGGTGATCGAGCCGGCGAAACCGGCCGGTCGGCCCACCGAGCCTCAGGAGTCTGCGATGAGAATCCGTCGTTCCTTTTTCGTCATGCTGCTGGCAGCTGGTACCGCAGGCATGATGCCGACTACCTGCACAGCGCAGTGCTGCCTGACAGACCTCTTCGCGGGCTGCCGCAAGCCGCCGGCGGCCTATGCCGTTGCTCCCGTTCCCGCGCCGATCATGGCACCGGTCATGGCGCCAGTTGCGGCACCGATCCCCGCGCCACCGCCACCGGTCGTTGTGCCCGTTCAGCAGGTGAGCTATGTGCCGGAAACGACCTACAAAACGCAGTACCAGTGCGTCCCTGTTACCAGCTACAAGCCGTCCAGCGAGATCGATCCCTGCACGGGATGCCCGCGTGAATGCATGGAGCAGGTGACGCAGTACGTACAGCAACCGGTCAATGTGCCGGTCACGCAGTACCGCGCCGTGTATTCAACGAAGTACGTGCAGATGCAGCCGGGGTATACCGGCGCAGGCACCGGAGCCTACGCCGCGCCGGGAGCGGTAGGAGCGCCCATGATGGCACCGGCTTCCGCCGGCACGGCCCCCAGTCCGTTCGCATCGTCCGTTCAAGCGCCGCCGCAGGCGTGGGGATCGGCTGGGACGGATGTGTCACAGCAACTCATCCAGCCTGGAATGCCGCAAAATATTGCCGCTCCGGCGATGGCCCCCGCCATGGTCCCGCAGCAGGGATACCAGCAGCCCACGTTCCAGCAGCCCGTCGTGCCACAGAGTGGCATGTATGCCACGCCCGCGCCGTCGGCAGTGCAGCCACAGCCAACCGCCCCCCCCACGCTCTCGCCCACGCCCTCGCTGAAACCGATTCCTGAACTTCAGCGAGTGCCGGGTCAGAGTGGCGTGGGCTCTGCCCCTTCGTCGCAGCCCGCGGTCCCCGTCAGCCCCGGTGCCGCACCGTCGGTACAGACCTATCGGTCCCCTCTCACCACCGTACCGCCGCCGTCCCTTGCCCCGATGGGCGGAAATGGCACCACGAGTGGCACTGGCAGCGGCACAAGCACGAGCGGCAGCAATGGCATGCCTGTTCTCCCCGGGGGTGGCCCCAGTGCTGCGACCGGTGCTTTTCCGAAGCTGCTTGAGCCGACCGGGCACACGACCTCGTGGCAGCCTGCCGCCGGCTGGCAACCGTCCCAGTTGGCACGGCCGTCTGGATACCCGACCGCTGCCCTGCCCGGCCGCGTACAGGAATGATCGGGCTTGATACGATACCGGCAGCCTGACCCTGCATGACGTCGCCTGTTCCCCAGGGTGATTGAGCAGAGGAAGCCGTCCTGAGGCGCGCCGTGACGAATGCCGATATCGCGACAACCTTCGAGCACATCGCCGATCTGCTCGAATATCAGGGTGGGAACGTTTTCCGAGTGCGGGCCTACCGAAATGCCGCCCGTACGATCGGCGCCATGGTCGAATCGTTGGCTGCTGTTCGTGCCGACTCGAAACGATCCCTGACCGATCTCGAAGGGATCGGAGCCGATCTGGCAGACAAGATTGGCTCCCTTCTGGACACCGGCGAATTGCCGCTGCTGGCAGAGTTGCGGAAGTCAGTGCCGGCAGTGGTGTTCGAACTGATGCGGATACCTGGGCTCGGTCCCAAGAAAGTGAAGCTTCTCGTTGATGCCCTGGGTATCGACTCACTCGATTCACTCGAAACAGCCTGCCAGGAAGGGCGGGTCGCGGACGTCAAGGGATTCGGCGCCAAGACGCAGGCTGCGATCCTCGGCAACATCGGTTTTGCCAAAAGCCCGGATCACGCTCGGCTGTTGTGGGAGGAAGCCGATGTGATCGTCCAGGATGTACTCGCCTGGATGCGCGAGTGCCCGCAGGTGCGGCAGATCGAGGGAGCCGGCAGTTGGCGGCGGGGCCGGGAGACCGTGGGCGATCTCGATTTTGTTGTGGACAGCACCGACGCCTCCGCCGTCATGGACCGGTTGTGCGCCTGGAAGGAGACATCGGCGGTTTTGGTTCGCGGAGACACCAAGACCAGCGTGCGGGGGCCGCGGGGCGTCCAAATCGATCTGCGGGTAGTCGACCATGGCTCGTTTGGAGCGGCCATGCAGTATTTCACAGGCTCGAAGGAGCACAATGTGCGGCTCCGGTCCCTGGCGAGGGAGCGTGGGCTGACAATCAACGAATACGGCGTGTACGAACTCGCTTCAGACGCCCCGGACGACGCCCCTCGGGCAAAGGGTTCCTTCGTTGCGGGAGCCACTGAAAAGGATGTCTACGGGGCGGTGGGGCTGTCTTGGGTGCCGCCAGAACTCCGCGAGGGCCGCGACGAGATCGTCGCGGCCGCGCACGGCCAACTGCCGAACTTGGTCGAGTTGGCCGATATCCGTGGCGATCTCCACATGCACACTACCGCCACCGACGGCGAGGACACGCTTGCAGAGATGGTCCGAGCGGCGATCGCGCGGGGGCTTCACTACATCGCGATTACCGACCACAGTCAGCGGGTAACCATGGCCCGAGGGCTCGACAAACGTCGGCTCTTCACACAGTGGGAAGCGATAGACAGGCTCAACGAGTCCTTGGTCGAGAATGGCCAGCAGCCGATTGTGGTGCTCAAGGGCATCGAGGTCGACATGCTCGAGAAGGGTGGGCTCGATCTGCCCGATGACGTTCTGGCGAAGGCCGACTGGGTGGTGGCCAGCCTCCATTACGGGCAGAACCAGTCGCGGGAACGGATCACCGCCCGGATCATCGAGGCGATCGAAAACCCACATGTGAGCGTGATTGGTCATCCCACCGGCCGGCTCCTCAACCGCCGTCCGCCGTATGACGTCGATATCGAGGCGGTGATCGCGGCGGCAGGACGGACCGGCACATTCCTGGAGATCAATGCCAATCCGTGGCGGCTGGATCTCAACGAACACCATGCGGCAGCCGCGAAGAAAGCGGGCGTACAAATCGTGATCTCCACCGATGCGCACTCGACACGGGGGCTGGATGTGATGCGGTGCGGCGTGCTGCAGGCCCGCCGCGCCGGCCTTGAGGCTGGCGACATCGCCAATACGAGAACCCTCGCGGGCCTCCGGAAGCTCATGAAGCCGTGACGACACCGATCCTTCCACCGCCCCCGGCGGTTTGGGCCGGCAGAGCGATTCAGGGTTAGCGAGAGTGGCTTATTCGACTCGCGAAGGGAGCCGGGGGTCGCTGGAAGCCGAAGCGAGTAGGGCTATCCTGCCCCCGAGTCGGAGGCTTTCACCGCCCCCGGCGGTTTGGGCACTGATGCAATCTACCGCGACTTCACGCAACGGAAGCCGATGTGGTTGCAGCCGCTCGAGGGCTCACCCTTGCCGCGGGTGCCAACGATGTAGCGGGAGCAGTATTCCTCGGTGCAGAGGAACGAGCCTCCCCGAAGCACCCGTTTCTTTTCATGCGGCTCCAGAGGATCGAAACTCTCCTGCGGACCGAGCGGGTTTCGCTCAGGCTTTCCCGCCGCGTGTGCCGTGGCGTAGGTGTCGTGCCGATACCAATCGGAACACCATTCCCAGACGTTTCCCGACATATCGTGGAGGCCATAGGCGTTGGCGGGATAACTCCCGACCGCTGCGACTCCGGCGTACCCATCGGCGGCAGAATTCTCGAGTGGAAACCTGCCCTGCCAGGTATTGGCCATGAAGCGGCCGCTGGGTCGGAATTCATTGCCCCACGGATACAGCATGCCTGTGAGTCCACCCCGGGAGGCACACTCCCACTCGGCCTCAGTCGGGAGCCGCTTGCCCGACCACACGGCGAAGGCGGCGGCATCCTCGTGGGCAATCTGCACGACGGGATCGTCGTCATGGCCCGCGATCGAACTGTCGGGACCTCTGGGGTGCCGCCAGTCGGCCCCAGGCACGTAGTTCCACCACACGTAATGATTGGTCAGGGGCACCGGGCCTTCCGGCGGCGTGAAGACCAGCGCACCGGGCACGAGATTTTCGGGCGGCGCCCCTGGAAAATCCTCTGGCTTCGGCGGTCGTTCCGCCACCGTGATGTACCCCGTCGCCGCCACGAATTCGGCGAAGCGAGCGTTCGTGACCTCGGTGCGATCCATCCAGAATCCATCCACGTGTACGCGGTGAATCGGACGTGCGTCCCGCATCGGGTCAGGACCTCCGAACGGCTGCCCACGGGGATCGGCACAGCCCATCGAGAATTCGCCGCCGGGAATCCAAGCCATGCCTTCTGGCGACTCCTGCGACGCCGGATACGACTCCACCTCGGTCTCCTGAAATCCACCGACTTTGGCCTGTGGCGTGCTGCTTCTGCGGTCGAGGATCATCGCAACCGCGACTGCCAGGAATGCGGCAGCGAGAAGCACCATTCCAATCTGCACGGGAATTCCACGGCGGCGTCGCCGGGGGGGCTGTTGAGCTGCAGTGCGTGGCGATGACTGTTTCATGCGGAATGACGGAGCGTGCGATCGAGGCGCCGCTCGAGCGAGCGGCGGCGGGTACGATTCCACCACTTGCAAAAGGCCTTGCGTGCCCGATTGGCTTTTTTATTCTCATCGCCACACAACGCAACAATCATATCCCGATTGTGTCCAGCGTTGATGCTGCGGGACCAGCGATACAGCCGGTCGGCCGCAGACGCATGATCAGTGCATTCGCCCAGCGTCTTTTGGAGTCGCTCCAGTGCTCTCTGACAACGGCCCCTTACGTCGGCAGGAAACACGGAGGAGAAGATCTCCATCGCGTAGCGAAGCTTTTTGCCCTCGATGCGAAGCGAGTGAATGTCGTCGTTGTCGCGAAGGGCTCGGCCTGCAGTGTCGACAAAAGAGGCAACAATCGGGCCGAATCGCCGTCGCGCAAAGGCCCGAAAGCTCGTCCGACGTCGACGGACAGAAACGTCTTCGAGCAAACGGTTCACGCGGGACGGCCAACCGGCGTCCTTGAGCTTTTTGAGTTGTGCGCGAATGGGATCCCGCGATTTTCGTCGCTGTTGTGCAAGCATCGCAACCAACTGTCTTCGCGCGCTGGTCGCACTGTTCTTCCGAAGGCGGTCGGTGAGCACGTCGAGGTCACGAGCCTCGCCTGCGGCCCTTCGCACTTGGCGAAGTTTCTTCTCGAACCACTTGCGACGTTTCGCTGGAATCACACCGCGAAAGACATCGACTGCCGCCAGCGTGCGACGCGTAGCCACTCGCAACGTATGCACATGCTCCGCATAGTCAGACATCGAGCAGACAGCGCGGAGTTCTGTCCACACGGTGTCAAAGCGTTCCCGCAACATTTCCGCGGCGACGTAGCCCACGGGCGCATGGTAATCGATGCGCACGATCGAACTGTCGGAGGCCACCATCGGGACCATTCCACTCGCTGCGGCACAGACGGCGGCGCGAACGCCGGTCAGGCGCCGTGCCGAGGACGCCTCAAACTACTCTAACGGCTTGAGGTGGCCGGATTCCAGCGGGACAGCCAACGAACCGCTGTCCAGCCGACCGTATTCAAAACGCGTTCGTGCCGCCGACCTCGTTGGACATCGGCTGAGCAGATGCTGGCGGTTCGACAGCCATCTTGGTCACGATGATGCGAGACGTGAAGACGGTGCCCGACCCCATGGCCCCCTCACCGCTCCAACGGCGACCTGTGATTTCGACCTGATCGCCTGGAGCGACAAGATCGAGTTGGGCTGCATCGACAATCATGATCTCCGCGTCATCGGCAAGCGAGAGAGAGAGACGGCGAATTTTTCCCGCATCGACCTTCAGCAGAAGAATGCCGTTGCGACATTGTACGACAGTCCCGACGACGGTATCGAGTGTACCGGGACGAATAGGGTCGGGAATGAAGCCGTCGGGAGGCGTGACGATGTCAAGGTTCCGAACCGGATCAGCGGCCCGGCCCTTGTTATCCACCTGCGCACGGAGACGGACTGTCATGCCAGGTTTGAGCGCCGCCGCGGAACTTCGTCCGCCAACCTGCATGTGGGTCACGCCCGCAGGGTGGAGCTGTGCAATCAGCACTGCGGCTGTCGAATCATCGCTCGTTCCTTCTGTGAACGCGACCATGCCGCCGGCCAAGGTACCGGTCGTTGCCCGCACCCGGCCACTGAAGGATTCCTCCGGGAGGTTGTCGATCACCATTTTGTTGCGTTCGACGGGCGTCGTGATCGCCTTGTTCGTGCCCCGACAGGCACCCAGATTCCACAGCCTTTCGTAGCTCTTTTGGATGGCGGCTGACTTGTAGAACGGCCCCCAGTGAAGGGTGCCGTCGGCTGCCACGGGAGGCAGTGGGTCGTGTGAATCTGCATACGGATTGTAGGGCGTGGCTTGCGCCCATACTGGCCCGGCAAAAACGCTCGACAACGCGACCGCCCAGAGCAGTCGCCTCACCCGAAGGCAGAGCGGAACGAGACGATTCCAGCGAGGCATTGGTGAACTCCCGTTGCGGGGGAGGGGCGACGGAAAGACGGTTCCGGAACCTGCAGAACGCCCGGTTCTTTCCTCTCTCGACACTAGTTCGGCCGCTCTGACGAATCAAAACAGCCGGCTTCTTAAAAAGCCGGAAATGCTGTTTTTTCCGGTCACAATGGTGCAGGACGACCCTTGGCCGCCCCGTCCCAACATCACCGCCTGCCCCCAGCGGCTTCTAGAGGTCTTGCGCCGACCCGTCACCCAGACCGTCAACTGGCCCGCCCATCTCGCTCGCCGCAGGGACAGCCTCAAGCAGGGGAAATTGCCTGGTGAGCACGTTATCGCGGTCGATTCGCAGGGCATCGAGGGCCTCAGGACGGACGCGTACCTCGGCCGACTGGAACGTGTTGAAGCCTGTGCCTGCCGGAATGAGGTGGCCCAGGATCACGTTCTCCTTCAGACCCACGAGGTTGTCCACCTTGCCTGCAAGCGCTGCCTCGGTGAGAACCTTGGTCGTTTCTTGGAAGCTCGCGGCGGAGATGAAGCTCGAACTCTGGACGCTGGCCTTGGTGATGCCGAGCAGCTGCGTGCTCGCCGTGGCGGGCTTCGGCTTCGTTCCCTTGGCTGGCGTGCCACCCAAAACCTCAATCTGTGCGTTGGCCTGAGCCAGCACGTCCTTCGGCACAACGCTTCCCACCGCGAACTCGCTATCGCCCTTGTCGGTGATCCGCAGTCCACTGGAGATCTTGTCATTGGCCTGCTTGAACTCAAATTTGTCAAGCACGCTTCCGGGGAGCAGATCGGTATCTCCAACCGTCTCGATCTTCACCTTCCTGAGCATCTGCGACACGATGATTTCGATGTGCTTGTCATCGATGTCGACCCGCTGACTGCGGTAGACATTCTGGATTTCTCGCACCAAATATCGCTGTACTTCTTCCTCTCCGGAGATGCGGAGAATGTCATGTGGCACCAGCGGGCCGTCGACCAGAGCCTCGCCCGCCTTGACGATGTCCCCGGCATGAACGCGGAGATGCTTTCCGTGGGTGACAAGATGTTCGCGCTCGACACCGCTCTCGTTCTTGACCACGATTGTTCGCTTGCCTCGGCGCTTCTCGCCAAGCAGTTCGACCTTGCCGTCAATCTCAGCCATGATGGCCGGATCCTTCGGCTTGCGTGCCTCGAAGATCTCCGTAACCCGGGGCAGACCGCCGGTGATGTCCTGCGTTCCTGACGCCTCACGGGGCGTCTTGGCAAGCACGTGCCCTGCCGCCACCTTCTCGCCCTGAGAGACTTCGATGTAGGCCTTTTCCGGCAGGTAGTAGAAATCGAGGATTTTGCCCGATTCGTCCTCCAGCACGACCTGCGGGTGGTAGACACCCTTGTGCTCCATCACCATCCTTCGCAAGTGGCCGCTGGGATCCTTTTCAACGCGGAGCGTCTCACCCTCGACGACATCCTCGTAACGGACCTTGCCAGCCACCTCGGAAAGGATCGGGATCGAGTGCGGATCCCACTGCACGAGGACCGCGCCAGGCTTTACTTCCTCGTTGTCTGACACCTTGAGAATCGCACCGGCCGGAATTTCGAACTTCTCCAGTTCGCGACCCTTCGGATCGACGACGGCAATTTCGCCATTTCGTGCGAGCACGATCTGTTCGCCCTGCTCGTTTTGCACGGTTCGCAGGCGGGTGAACTTCACGGTACCGGCCCGCTTGGAACGGCTCTCGTTCTCTTCGATCGCCCGCTGACCGACACCACCGATGTGGAATGTCCGCATCGTCAACTGCGTGCCCGGCTCGCCGATGCTCTGGGCGGCGATGATACCGACGGCCATGCCCTCTTCGACCATCGAACCGGTAGAGAGATCCATGCCGTAGCAGAGGCGGCAGACGCCCAGCGAGGCTTCGCATGTCAGCGCACTGCGAACCTGAATTTTCTCGAGCCCAAGTTCTTCAATCTGCCTGGCCATGTGGCGAGTGATCAGTTCGTCCTCGTGCACGACCACCTCGTCGGTGATCGGGTTCACGATGTTGGCGCGGCTGATACGGCCACGGATGCTGTCGGCCAGACTGACCTCCACCTTTTCGCCACGGTAGATGACGGTCTTGTCGATTCCCTGCGTCGTGCCGCAATCGTGCATCGTCACGACGACGTTTTGGGCAACGTCGGCGAGCTTACGGGTGAGATACCCCGAGTCGGCCGTCTTCAAGGCGGTGTCAGCGAGACCCTTGCGGGCACCGTGCGTGGAGCTGAAGTATTCCAGCACCGTGAGGCCCTCACGGAAGTTGGCCTTGATCGGTGTCTCGATGATCTTGCCTGACGGCTTGGCCATCAGGCCGCGCATCCCGGCGAGCTGCCGGATCTGTTCCACGCCGCCTCGGGCACCGGAGTGTGCCATCAGGAAGATCGGGTTCACGTAGCCGGCGCGTCGAGTATCGCGGGCGTCGGTGTCCTGCTCGAGCTCATCCATCATTTCCTTGGTGATCTGCTCGCGAGCATGCGTCCAGGCGTCGAGCACCTGGTTGTAGCGCTCGCCGTCCGTAATCACGCCGCGCTGATAGAGCTTCATGATCTTCAAGACGTCCTTCTCTGCGGAGCCGATGATCTTCCCCTTGTTGGCAGGGGTAATCAGATCGTCGGTAGCAAAGGACAGTCCGCTCCGCGTGCTCCAGCTGAAACCGACGCGGTTCATGTCGTCGAGAAGGTCGATCGTCTTGCGGCGTCCCAGGGCCTGATAGCAATCGGAGATCACTCGGGCCAGTTCGCTCGACCGCATCGGAATGTTGTAAAAGAGCATTCCTTCCGGCAGGATCGAGTTGAACAGGACACGGCCCACGGTCGTTTCAATGAGCGCACCGGGCTTACCGAGCGCCTCGACGTCGGTCTTCAACCGGCGACCAGTCGGCAGCTTGACCCGAACCTTGGCATGGGTGTCGACCTTGCCGAGCGAATGCGCAAGCTCCACTTCCTCGACATTCTTGAAGACCATGCCCTCTCCCTTGCGGCCAGGGAGCAACATCGTGAGGTAGTAGCAACCCATCACCACGTCCTGCGACGGGCTGATGATCGGCGCGCCATTCGCGGGGCTGAAGATGTTGTTGGTGGAGAGCATCAGCGTGTGAGCTTCCACCTGCGCCTCGATGGACAGCGGCAGGTGGACGGCCATCTGGTCGCCGTCAAAGTCGGCGTTGAAGCCCTTGCAGACAAGCGGATGCAGCTTGATTGCATTGCCCTCGACGAGCATCGGTTCGAATGCCTGGATGCCCATGCGATGGAGCGTGGGGGCACGATTCAGAAGCACCGGATGGTTGCGGATGACCTCTTCGAGGATGTCCCACACCTCGGCGTCCTTCCGCTCGAGCATCTTCTTGGCGCTCTTGATCGTGTCAGCATGACCGAGCTCCTTGAGCCGCCGGATGATGAACGGCTGATAGAGCTCCAAGGCGATCTTTTTCGGCAAGCCGCACTGATGCAGCCGAAGATTTGGACCAACCACGATCACGCTTCGCGCCGAGTAATCGACGCGCTTTCCAAGCAGGTTCTCGCGGAACCGACCCTGCTTGCCCTTGATCATGTCGGTGAGGCTCTTCAGCGGGCGGTTGCTGGATGCCAGCACAGGCCGCTTGCAGCGGTTGTTGTCGAAGAGGGCGTCAACCGACTGCTGCAACATCCGCTTCTCGTTGCGGATGATCACCTCGGGCGCATTCAGGTCGACCAGCTTCTTGAGCCGGTTGTTCCGATTGATGATGCGACGATAGAGGTCATTCAAGTCACTCGTGGCGAAGTTGCCAGAGTCGAGCATCACAAGCGGACGGAGGTCGGGCGGGATCACGGGGATCACGTCGAGCACGATCCACTCGGGCTTGTTTTCGCTGTCGCGAATGGCCTCGACGATCTTCAGCCGATTGACGAGGTCCTTCTTCTTCTGCTTGCTGTTGGTCGTGGCGAGTTCGACGCGAAGATCCTTGGAAAGCGTCACGAGATCGAGGGACAGCAGGAGCTTGCGAACAGCCTCGGCGCCCATTTCCGCCTCGAAGGCACCGTCACCATACGTGGCACGGGCCTCGCGAAACTCCTCTTCCGTAAGCATCTGCTGCTTCTTGAGCGGAGTATCCTTGGGATCGAGCACCACGTAATCCTGGAAGTAGATGACCTTTTCCAGGCTTGATGTCTTCATGTCGAGCAGCGCGCCCAAACGGCTCGGCATCGCCTTGAAGAACCAGATGTGGACGACCGGCGCGGCCAATTCAATATGGCCCATCCGCTTTCGGCGAACACGGCTGTGCGTCACCTTCACGCCACAACGGTCACAGATCATCCCCTTGTACTTCATCCCACGATACTTGCCGCAGGAGCATTCCCAGTCTTTTTCTGGTCCGAAGATCTTCTCGCACATCAGGCCGTCCTTTTCGGGACGGTAGGTGCGGTAGTTGATCGTCTCTGGCTTCTTGACTTCGCCAAAGGACCAGCTGCGAATGTCATGCGGCCGCGCCAGGCTGATCTTCACGGCCGAGTAGTCGTTGACGCGATCGTATGTGGATTCGCCGATGCTCACGTGTCATCTCCTTGGAATCAGTCAGTCGTGTTGATCAATCAGCTTGTCTCATCCGCTGCCGCTCTAGCAGCACCAACAGGGGCCGCTCACACTCGCCGCTTTTCCAGCGACATGTTGAGGGCCAGGCCACGAATCTCGTTGGTGAGCACGTCGAAGCTGGCGGGCGTGCCAGCCTCGAGAGTGTTCTCACCCTTCACCATGCTCTCGTAGATCTTGGTGCGGCCTTCGACGTCGTCGCTCTTGACGGTGAGCAATTCCTGAAGGATGTAGGCGGCACCGTACGCTTCCAATGCCCACACCTCCATTTCGCCAAACCGCTGACCACCAAACCGAGCCTTTCCGCCCAGCGGCTGCTGCGTGATGAGCGAATAGGGTCCCGTGGACCGGGCATGCACCTTGTCGTCGACCAGGTGGTGCAGTTTGAGCATGTAGATGTAGCCGACCGTCGTCTCCTGCTCCATCTTCTCGCCCGTGCGACCGTCATAGAGTTGTGCCTTGCCATGCCGCGGCAGCCCGGCCGTGTCGAGAACGGCATTGATTTCGTCCTCGCTGGCACCGTCGAAGACCGGCGTGATCGCCTGGAAGCCAAGCTTCATGCCCGCCCAGCCGAGGTGGGTTTCGAGAATCTGCCCCACGTTCATGCGGCTCGGCACACCAAGCGGATTGAGAAGAATCTGCACCGGCGTTCCGTCCGCCAGGAATGGCATGTCTTCCTTCGGGAGGATCTTGGCGATGACACCCTTGTTACCGTGTCGACCGGCCATCTTGTCACCCACCGAGATCACCCGGCGTGCGGCGACGTACACCTTCACCATCTGAAGCACGCCGGGCCGCAATTCATCGCCCCGCTTCATGCTATTGAGTCGGCGATCGCGGGCGTCGATGGCGGCATCAACAGCCGGCCACATCGTCTTATGGAGCTTTTCGATATCAGCCTTCCGCTGCGGAGACCGGAGATCGAGATCTTCGAGCTTGAATGATGCGGCTCGCTCGGCCACGACCTTATGGTCCTGGTTCCGCACCAGCGGGCTGCCGTCGGTAGCAGTCAGCGGCTTCTGCAAAACCTTCTCAATTTCGGTGACCATCGCAGCGAACACTTCGGCCACCTGGGCATTGCCGATGTTCTCAGCTTCCTTGAGCTGCTTTTCGAACTCGCGACGCTCCTCTTCAGAGAGGCTCATCCTCCGAGAAAATCTCTCCGCCGCGATCACGATGCCCTCAACGCCAGACGGCACCTCCAGCGAGTCGTTCTTCACGTCTTCGCCGGCACGGCCGAAAATGGCATGCAGGAGCTTTTCTTCAGGAGTGAGCTCGGTCTTGCTCTTGGGAGAAACCTTGCCGACGAGGATGTCGCCCGGTCGCACGTAGGTCCCGATGCGAACGATTCCACTCTCATCGAGGTTGTGCAAGGCTCGCTCGCCGACATTGGGGATGTCGCGAGTGAACTCCTCACGGCCCAGCTTCGTGTCGCGGATTTCGATGTCGTATTCCTCGATATGAATCGAGGTGTAGACGTCATCCTCCACCAGTTCCTCGCTGATAATGATGGCGTCTTCGAAGTTGAAGCCGTCCCACGCCATGAAACCCACAAGGACATTGCGGCCGAGGGCCAACTCCCCCTTGTAGGTCGCGGCACCGTCAGCGAGCACCTCGCCCTTTTCGACCTTCTGGCCGAGCTGCACGATCGGCTTCTGGTTTTGGCATGTCCGCTCGTTGAGACCGACGTATTTGCGAAGTTTGTATGTGTCAACGGCACCAGATCCCGCTGCCGGCGCCACCTCGATCGACTCGGCGTCAACGTAGGTCACAGTGCCCTTCTTGGCAGCCCGCACGATCAGACCAGAGTTGACCGCCACGTCCCGCTCCATGCCGGTGGCGACGATGGGCGGCTCGGTCACGAGCAGCGGCACAGCCTGCCGCTGCATGTTGGAACCCATCAACGCACGATTCGCGTCATCGTGCTCAAGGAACGGGATGAGCCCCGCCGAAACGCCAACCATTTGGCTTGGCGCCACGTCAATGTATTCGATTGAATCGGCAGGCACGAGCACGAAGTCGCCACGATACCGGGCAATGATCGTATCACCCTCGAGCTTGCCATTCACGACCGTGGCGTCGGCAGGCGCGAGATGGGCCTCATGCTCCTCGTCGGCCCGCAGCCAGACCACGTCGTCCGTAAGCTTGCACTTCGAAACCTTGCGATACGGCGTGACGAGAAACCCGTAGGAATCGACGCCCGAATAAATGGCAAGACTGGAAATCAGCCCGATGTTCGTACCTTCCGGGGTTTCGATCGGACAGATTCGGCCATAGTGCGAGATGTGTACGTCGCGCACTTCGAACCCCGCACGCTTGCGATTCAAGCCGCCAGGACCGAGCGCTGAGAGACGCCGCTCGTGGGTCAGCATCGAAAGCGGATTGGTCTGGTCGACCACCTGCGAGAGCTCGCCACGGCCGAAGAAATACTCGATGGCAGCAGAGATGCTCTTGGGATTGATGAGGGTCCGCGGCGACATCTCGGCGACGTCCTTGAGACTCATTCGCTCTTGGACCGTGCGGCGCAGCTTCAGAAACCCCTTGCGGAGTTCGTCGCTGGCAAGCTCATCGATCGTACGAAGACGGCGGTTGCCGAGGTGATCGATGTCGTCAACCTCGACCTCGCCCTCACCATCACTGAGCTGGAGCATGTATCTGATCGCGGCGATCAGGTCGTCGGGACGCAGCGTCATCTCGGTTTCGGGCACCGAGAGACCGAGCTTGCGGTTGATGCGAAAGCGACCGACACGGCCGAGGCGGTAGCGATTGGTGTCCTTGAACTTCTCATCGAACAGCGTCCTGGCCTTATCGAGCGCGGGCGGATTGCCCGGCCGGAGTCGCTGATAAATCCTCACCAATGCATCTTCGTGGCTCGGAGCAACAGCCGTGCGCTTCTTCGATTCGTCGGAGTCCTCTTTGAGGCTGTTCATCAGGAGCGGCACCTTCTGCTCCTGCATCACCTCGACCGCCTTGAGCCCCGAGGTGCAGATCAGCTCGGCCATGTCATGAGAGATCTTGACGCCTGCATCGACGATGATCTCGCCGGCCCGTTCACTGCCCTTCGGATAGACGATGTCGTCAACGGCAATCCGACCCTCGAGCTTGGGCACGCTGCGCGCCCCAACCACCTTCTCGACGCTGGTCTTGTAGAACAGCTTGAGGATCTCGGAATCGCGACTGAATTTCGGATCCATTGCTCGCAAGAGCGTCAGGGCCGAAAACTTTCCACTCTGGTCGATGCGAACCTGGAGCGTGTCTTTCTTCGACACGTTGAGTTCGATCCAGCTACCCCGCTCAGGGATGATTCGACAGTTGTAGGTCTTGCGATCGCTCGACTCGGTGTCGGCAACGAAGTCGATACCAGGCGACCTGTGAAGCTGACTAACGACCACCCTCTCGGCGCCATTGATGATGAACTCGCCACCACCCAACATGATCGGGATGTCACCGAGATAGACCTCTTCTTCGATGGGCTGCTCGCGGGTTAGCCTGAGCAGGACCCGCAGAGGCCGTCCATAGGTCAGCCGCAACTGCCGGCATTCGTCCGGATCGTAGCGAGGCTTCCCCAACTCGTAACGGAGATACTCGATCTTGACCGTCTTGTCATAGCTCTCGATCGGAAAGATCTCGCGGAGCACGCCCTCGATACCGTGGTCTTTCCGCTTGTTCGCAGCGACGTCGTACTGCAGGAACGCGTCGTAGAAACGCGTCTGGATCTCGGTGAGGTCGGGAATGGAGTGACTGGCGCGGCTACTGCCGAAATGACGAACCTCAGTGGGCTGGAGACGGCGAACGGCGCGAGTGGCCATAGAAGAAAGGCTCCTGGGCAGGGCTTCTTAAGCGACGTGGAAAGCTGACGGGGCTTCAGGGTCGGTCCGTAGCGCAAGCCAGCCAGACAACACCACAGCGGGATGAGACTTTCCCGACAGGAGTCATCAAGCAGGGGCTAATAAAAGCACGGTGCCGACAGAAACAGAGAAGGGAGCGCAGAAGGGAAATAGGGCGGGAGCAGCGACGCTGCAAAAACTATACCAAATGGCAGGCGGAAGACCAAGCCTCCGCCTGCCAGCGGTAAATATTCGCGGTTTCTACTTGATCGAAACCTTGGCGCCCGACTCCTCAAGTTCCTTCTTGAGCTTCTCGGCATCGGCCTTGGAAATGCCTTCCTTGACCTTTGCCGGGGCACCTTCAACGAGATCCTTGGCCTCCTTGAGGCCCAGGCCCGTGGCAGCCCGCACGACCTTGATGACACCGATCTTGTTGTCACCGAAGGCGTCGAGAACGACGTCAAACTCGGTCTTCTCAGCGGCGGCTTCGGCAGCACCACCGGCACCGCCAGCACCAGGAGCGGCCATCATCACCGCGCCGCCGGCGGCGGGCTTGATGCCGTGAACCTCATCGAGGTAGTCGGAGAGTTCCTTTGCGGCCTTGAGGGTCAAGCCGACGATCTTGTCGCCAAGATCCTTGGTTTCCTTGGTGAATTCACGTGTTGCTTCAGCCGTTGCCATCGCTCGAGATCCTTTCCCTTCGAAAAATTGACGGTCGATTGGCACGACCGGTCAGGTGTGATGTGAATTGGTTTGGTGTGCGGGTTCTTACCGTGGAGGCCTGCAGGGGGAACCCAATGTCATACCATGAACTTTGCTCGCGCGAAGACCACCGCAAATTTTGCGGCGGAAATCGCTCAAGCCGCCGGAGCCTCTCCGCCCGAGCCCTTTTCCAGATCCTCGACCCGGGACGAAATCTGACCTGCCAACATCCCGCCGACAGCCACAATCTGGCCGGAAAGCGTGGATGCCAGCCCGGAAATCTGCCCGGAAAGGATGGAAAGTTGTTCGGCCCGTGTCGGCCACTTGGCCACCCGCTTGATGTCGCCCGCGTCGAGGCGGGCACCGTCGAGGGCTCCACCGCGGCACTCCAGACCCTCGAAATCCTTGACTGATGTCAGGCGGTCGAGTTCCTTGGCGAGATCGACGACGTCCTCGCCGCCCCACGCAATCGCCAGCATTCCCTCCGTGGTGGTAAACGCTGGTCCGATAGGCGTGTCGAGAGTGGCACGGCGAACGAGGCTGTTTTTCACCATTTGCAGATGAATCTTCTTCTTCCGCAGAGTATGCCTCAACTGCGATGTCTTCTGGGCATCAAGCCTGCCCAGGCTGACGACGACCACGTCGGCCACGTTTCCGAGCCGCTTCTTCAGGTCGTCCACCAACATGTCTTTGACGATTTTGCTCATACTCGAGTCGCTCTTGCCAAGGGGTTATCGAAGTGATTGGGAGTCGGGGTGTAACGAAGGGGCTCTTGCCGGCCCAAGCCGAAAGACTGTCACCCAGCGACCATGATTCCAGGAGTCATCGTGGCGGAAATCGACACGCTTCGCACGAACTGCCCACGCACGCTCGAGGGCTGCAGTGACTGAATGTGGTCCACGAACGCCCGAATATTGGCAACGAGCTGGGCAGGATCGAAGCTCGACTTGCCCACGACGGCATGCACGATGCCGGTTGGGTCGTTTCGAAACTCAACCTTGCCGGCCTTGTACTCGGCAACAGTCTTGCTGATATCTGCGGTCACCGTGCCGGCACGCGGACTGGGCATCAGTCCCCGAGGGCCCAGCACCTTCCCCAACGGCCCAACCAGGCCCATCATGTCGGGGGCAGCAATGCAGACGTCGAAATCTGTCCAGCCTTCCTTGATCCGCTTGGCGAGGTCATCGCCACCGACTGCCTCGGCACCAGCCGCCTTGGCATCCTCTGCCAGGTTTCCCTTGGCAAACACGACTACCCGCTTGGCTTTGCCGATACCGTGCGGCAATACCAGCGAACCGCGGATGATCTGGTCGGCCTGCTTCGGATCGATCCCGAGCCGCATGTGAACCTCGACGGACTGATCGAACTTCGTGGCGGGAAAGCTCTTCAGAACCCCCACTGCGTCGGCCAGCGGAATCGGGTCGTCGGTCTTCGGCTTCAGAGCGAGCATCGCCCGCATGCGCTTGGAAAAGGACACGGCAGAAATCCTGAAAGGTGAACTAAAAAAACGGTCTTGGTAACGAATGAAACTGGAACCAGCGAAATCGATACTACTGTACGGAGACGACGACTCAACCCTCGACGGTGATGCCCATGCTGCGGGCTGTGCCCTCGATCATCCGCCGGGCATACTCGCCGTCACGGGCATTGAGGTCAGGCGTTTTCAGCCGCACGATCTCGTCCAACTGGGCCTTTGTGACTTTCCCGACCTTGTCCTTATTGGGGACACCCGAGCCCTTGGCAAGACCCGCCGCCTTTTTCAGCAGCGCCGCTGCCGGCGGGCTTTTGGTGATGAATTCGAACGAGCGATCGTTGTAGACCGTGACGACAACGGGAATGGGCATCCCGGCAGCCTCTCGCGTGCGATCGTTGAACTGCGAGACAAACTGCCCAAGGTTGATTCCGAAACGGCCGAGCGACGTGCCAACTGGCGGTGCGGGCGTAGCCTGACCACCTGGCACCTGGAACTTCGCTTGACCAACCATCTGCTTCGCCATCTGCCTACCCTTTCATCGCCGCTGGTGCGGATATCCGGTCGCTCTTAAAACTCGCTGCTATGTTGCCACAAGGACGTCGCTCAGTCGACAGCCCACTGGTTTTATGCGGTTGTCACACCGACTCGATCTGCCAGTATTCGATGTCCACGGGAGTCGAGCGGCCAAAGATGCTCAGCATCACGGTCACCCGACCGTTGGCTTCGTCGATCTGCTCCACCTCGCCCTCGAAGTTTTCGAAGGTGCCCTCGTTGATCTTCACACGATCGCCCTTCTTGAAGGCGATCTTCAGGCGAGGCGACTCGTCGGCCTTGACCTCGGCCTTGTTGAGAAGCTTCGCCACGTCCTGCGGCAGCATCGGGCTGGGCCGACCTGCCGATCCCGTGAAGTCGCCGATGCCACCTGTTTCTCGGACGAGATACCAGGTGTCGTCGTTGAGGAGCATGTTCACCAGAATGTATCCGGGGTACAGCTTCCGCCAGACCACCCGCTTCTTGCCGCCCTTGAACTCGGAAACCTGCTCCTTGGGCACCACAACGTCGCCAAAATACTTGTCGAGCCCCTGCATTTGGATCCGTCGCATCAGCGTCTCGCGAATGGAGTCCTCGCGGTTGCTTTGCACCTTGAGGATGTACCACTGGCGGTCGCCAGCTATCGGCTGGTCGTCGACATCGCCAGATGTCGCGACTGGCTTCGCGTCCTCACTGCCGGAAAAGGGGTCGGCCAGTTCCGCAGGAGTGCCGTCGTCTTCTTCATCATCGGCCAACTGACCGGAGTGATCAGAACCGCCGGCAGCCGCCGCGTGCGGATCCGCAGACGCGGAACCGTGCAGGCCTTCGACCTCAGAAGCGACCGATTCGTCGCGTGGGTTGTCGGATTCGTGCGTGTTGTGCGAGACGTTCATGGGCTTCGGACTGCCTTCGGGATTCAACGCGGGCCTTGGATGGCTCTGAGGACAAACCACCAGAAGAGATCGTACGCGGCGAGAATTGCCGCAAGGGCGAAGATCAGGAAGATGACCACCGCCGAGCTGCGAACGACCTCGTCGACCGAAGGCCAGGAAACCTTGGTCATCTCCGTTTCCACAGCAATGAGAAAATCAGCGAACAGGGGATAATTCACCAGCCGGAAGGCGAACCACAGCCCGGCGGCCAACAGCAGACCGGGCACAAGAAACCGCAGCACGCCCATGTCAGGCGAAAAAGCCGCTCCGCCACCCGACACCATCCCCGACTCACCCACACCAGCGAACCAGATGGGCAGCAACTGCGACAGCCGCCACACCCCGGTGGCCAGCGTGATCGCAAGCACGGCAAACGTCACCTGCCGGGCGACCTTGCCCTGGTTTCGCTTGTAGACGCCAAAGCTCAGGAGATCCCTCCAGAGCCCGCTGCCGACGGTTTGATTGTGGTTAATTCCGGCCATTATTCCTGACATCCATGAATGAAAGTTTCGATGTGGGTGCGATCCATCGCCACATATGAAAAAGCAGGGGCGGCGGGGATCGAACTCGCAACCTCTGGTTTTGGAGACCAGCGCTCTGCCAGTTGAGCTACGCCCCTGTGGTCGTGGGGCCCCGGTCACCGGGGCCCCACTTCCTAAGGATCTTACGAACGACGCTATCGAAGACTGTCTTCTTGGTTCGGGCTGCTCCGTGGGATCAGTCGAGGATCTTGGTCACAACGCCCGAGCCGACCGTCTTGCCACCTTCGCGAATGGCGAACCGCACACCGTCGTCCATGGCGATCGGCACCATCAGCTCGACCTCCATCTTGACGTTGTCGCCCGGCGAGCACATCTCGACGCCGCCAAGCAGCTTGGTCGAGCCGGTCACGTCGGTCGTACGGAAGTAGAACTGCGGCCGGTAGCCGGCGAAGAACGGCGTATGACGGCCGCCTTCTTCCTTCGAGAGCACGTAGACTTCGCACTCAAACTTCTTGTGGGGCTTGATGGAGCCCGGCTTGGCGAGCACCTGGCCACGCTCGATGCCTTCACGAGCCACACCACGGAGGAGGCAGCCCACGTTGTCACCGGCCTGTCCGCTGTCGAGTACCTTCTTGAACATCTCGACGCCCGTGCAGGTGGTCTTCTCAGCCTTTTCCTTGAGGCCGATGATCTCGACTTCGTCGCCCACCTTCACCATGCCACGCTCGATACGACCCGTGGCCACCGTTCCGCGGCCTTCGATCGAGAACACGTCCTCGATCGCCATCAGGAACGGCTTGTCGAGTTCACGCATCGGCTCGGGGATGTAGCTATCGACGGCATCCAGCAGATCGGCGATGCACTTGTTCGCAGCAGGGTCCGCCGGGCTGTCGTAGGCCGGCTTGCCGGCACCACGAATGATCGGCACATCGTCACCAGGGAAACCGTACTTCGTGAGCAACTCACGGATTTCCATCTCGACCAGGTCGAGAAGTTCCGGGTCGTCCACGAGGTCGACCTTGTTGAGAAACACGACGAGCGCCGGCACGCCGACCTGCTTCGCGAGCAGGATGTGCTCACGAGTCTGCGGCATCGGGCCGTCGGCAGCGCTCACCACGAGAATTGCGCCGTCCATCTGGGCGGCACCCGTGATCATGTTCTTGATGAAGTCGGCGTGGCCCGGACAGTCGATGTGGGCGTAGTGCCGCTTGGCGGTCTCATACTCCACGTGACTGACGGCGATGGTCACCGTCTTCGTTTCGTCACGAACGGTGCCACCCTTGGCGATGTCGGCGTAGCTCTTGGCCACGGCCAGATTCTTCGCTGCCTGCACGGCGACGAGCGCACCGGTCAGCGTGGTCTTGCCGTGGTCGATGTGTCCAATGGTGCCGACGTTGACGTGCGGCTTGCTCCGCGTGAACGAGTCCTTTGCCATGCTTTACTCCCTCGATCTTCCTCTCTTGTGGCTGCAGGCCTTTGGGCCTGCGTCGGATGTGAGTCTCAAAAACGTTTGGTGGTCAAAACCGACAGCGTCCGACCGGAGACCGCCCGGCCGGACTTGTATTGGATGCGAACAGACCTGGAACGATGACCTGACTTTCCCAGGAAGAGCTTTGTACGAAAAAAAAAGGGGTTTGTCTTGGGTCTTCGGTCTTGAGGCTGTTTGAGCGGTGGATTTTGGGCGGTCGAGCCCGACGCGGTGGGTTGCCGGACGGCAGAAGCTGCTGATGGGACTTGAACCCATGACCTCGTCCTTACCAAGGACGCGCTCTACCAACTGAGCTACAGCAGCAAAAGAAAACAGTTCAGGCGGGCCATCGGCATGCCGGGAAGTCTGACTTGAGGGTTTCGGGCAATCTGGCGAAGAATTTCGGGTCGGGCTGTGGTGAACACGGATGCTGGGAGCTGCTGTTTCAGACGCAGGGACGGGAAGCGGGTAGAGGGAATCGAACCCTCGTCTTCAGCTTGGAAGGCTATTGCTCTACCATTGAGCTACACCCGCATCGACGAATTCAGCCGCGATGTATTCAGCCATATTGAGCAGACGTGAGCCGGAGCACACGTGGCAGTGGGGAGTGCAGGATTCGAACCTGCGAAGGAAAAATCCATCAGATTTACAGTCTGACCCCTTTGACCGCTCGGGAAACTCCCCGTGTGCCCGGGCCGATTGGGCCGCGAGCATCGACGGATGATGTGCTTGTGTGCTGTCTTCGGCTCTGCGACTCAGCAATGGCTGCCCGCGGGACTTGTTCGCTTGTTGGACGTGACCTCTGGCGTGTGATCGGGTGACGGGTGTGAAGGGGTATTCGCGTTTTGGTGCTGGATCGCTGACTGAGGGAATCGCCTCGGCGAGTTGAATCCAGACACGTATTGGCGGCTGGTACATCATGCTGAGCTAGCGGCGGGAGTTGAACCCGCAACCTGCTGATTACAAATCAGCTGCTCTGCCAATTGAGCTACGCTAGCGGTTTGGTCCAAACCGCGGGGAATCACGTAGTGTACGGATTCGAAAAGCCCGTGCAAGACGGCCAAGCGGGCGGTTTTTCAGCCCATTCAGCACCGGGTTTTCCCAGGAAACTCACGAAAACGCCAGTTCCAGCATGGAGAAATCGTCGTTGAAATCATCCTTCGCCGAAATCTCTCGGATTCGGGCAAGCAGGCGATCAAGCCGAACCCCAGATTCGGGGGGGGCCTCGGAGAGCGTGGCGACAAAGTCGTCGAACGCCCACATCGATCCGTCTGGACGACTGACTTCAAACGCGCCGTCGCTGTAGACAAACAGCCGACTGCCCACTGGCACACCGACCTCGCCCGAATTGAACTCCAGCCCTTCAACGGCACCGATGAGCGGCCCGTCCGACTCCAGCATCGCAGGCTTTTGGCCGGCGCCGGGTGCCAGCAGCAACGCCGCCGGATGCCCGCCTCCAGCCCAGCGGATCGTGCGCGATGAGATCTGGTAGACGCCGTACCAGATGGTGAAAAACATGTCGTTCTGACGCTCCATCGGAAACGCCTTGTTGAGCGCGGCCAGCACGGCACTCGGGTCGTGGAAGTTGGTCTGCGGCAGCGCCTCGCTGCGGATCGAATTGAGCGCCGACACGCTCAGGAGCGCGGCCCCCACGCCATGGCCGCATACGTCCAGCAGATAGACGGCAATGTGGTCATCATCAAGACTGTGGTATCCGAAGGCATCGCCCCCCAGTTCCGCCGAGGGCACGAACCGCCAGTCGGTCTCAATCGGACCGATCCGCTGCGGCGGGGGGAGCAGGGACCGCACATAGTGCGCCGCCGTCTCGAGATCGTTGGCAAGCACCTGGCGGCTGGCTTGGAGCGCCGCAAAGGCCTCATTTCGCTCGATCAGCGCGATGTAGCCGCGGGAGTGGTAGCGGAGCCGGGCCAGAAGTTCCAATCGGTCAGGCAGTTTCACGACATAGTCGTTGGCCCCAAGCGCGAAGGCCTCGGCCTTCACTGCAGCCTCTTCCTTGGCGGAGAGCACGATGATCGGCACGTCACGAAACCGCTCGGTGGCTCGAAACTGCCGGACGAGTTCCAGCCCGTCGATGGACGGCATCACGAGATCCTGCAGGATCACGGTGGGCTCGATCTGGGCTGCAACCTCAAGGGCAGTGCTCGCGTCGCGGCAGAAATGAAAGGCTATGCCCTCCTCGCCAACGAGCATGCGACGAACCGCCTCGCCGATGATCGGCTGGTCGTCAACGAGCAGCACCGTCGTGCCGCGGGATGCCGGGTTTTTCTGGGCGGCCAGATCCACGGTGTGCGCCACGATCCACGGGGAAAAAGTCGTGAGCCTACCACACACCCCGTGTTGGTGGTGGCCTTGTCGACGACCGCTTCGCAGCCATGCACTCGTGGTTGTAACACCAACTGAGAACGCATCTGACTTAGGTTTAACACCGGCTTCAGGGGCGGCAAAAGTCTCGTCGCGGGGGCCGCGGCGGCCCAACGCTCCTCGAGCTTCCGCCGACCCCCTCGCCTACGTCTCAAGGTTTGCCAACGCGTCTCTCCAGCTATCTGAAATCCGCTCTAGCCCTTTTTCTTGGGTCGGCACGCCGGCGGTTCGGCAAGGGAAAAGACGAGGACCTCTTCGCCGGTGACGGTGGAAATGTCGTGGTGAACGCTGACGAGTTTGACGCCGACGGCCTGTTCCACAATCGATTCCAGCTGCGGGCGACCTGTGGCCACCATGTGGGCCCGCACCTGCTTGAGCAGGGCCCGTCCGTTGCCTCTGTCGTGCCCGTGGGTGATGTCCGGCCGGTCATCCCCATGACCAGTGCCGTCTGATGGTTCGTGTCGCGGTGCAATGAGTTGCCGCTCGGCCGGTGTCAGCGCTCCTTGCAGCCTGACGATCAGCAGCGACCCGACAAGGTGCGCATGGATGTCGCGTGGACCCCGACCAAGAAACTCTTGCTGGAATCGTGAGATGCCGTCACAGACGGCTGCCTCGATTTCGCCCTGGGATTTCACTGAATACCTCAAAGATGACGCTGATAAAGCATGCCGCCCACGCGCTGTGGAATGCCCCCGAAGCAGCACTCCTGAGAGCAGATCGGGGTTTCCTCCGCGCTGCCCAGTCAGTCCGGGAATGACTCCAGTCGCAGCCTTGCGACCTGCCCACGCGGCCATGCCGACGATCGGCCTGCGGAGAAAAAGCCCCCGAAACCGGTGCGCCGCCGCGTAGTGCCGACCAACCTGTCGCTACCGCCGCTGTCCAGCCTCGACCTCGCCATCGACCGTGGAGGGTCGAAGCCGTGCGGCCGCCTGGCCGTTGCCGTTGCCGTTGCCATTGCCGTTGCCGTTGGGGCCGGCGTCGCCGTTACAGATTCGGTCCCAGACCTCTCGGCGATGGATTGGCATTCGGGTGTCGGCCTCGAAACCAAGCCGTACTCTCCCACCCTCGATCTCCAGAATGGTGATTTCGAGCACCACCTCGAGATCCTCAGGCCGGCCAATCACTACGCTTTCGCGATTCTTCCTCGTCAGCACCAACATAGGTCACCTTCTTCATGGTTGTGGGTCCTTCCAGACAGGGTCAGTTGCGGGCGGATCCGTTGCCGCCCGCTCCGTTCGAATGCACATGGTCATTGATCGGCACGCCCAGAGCTGGGAGCCCCTGGCCGAGCAGAAAGAGTTCCACGGCCGGGTTGGTCGTCAGCGTCTTGAGCACGCTGCCGGTCGTCGTGTCGACGTGGGCGATCGCGCCGCGGAGTTCAACACCCGTGCTGCGGCGGACATGGCTCCGGAGGGCGTGGAGCGAGTTATCGAAAAGGTAGCGGTGGAAATCCCGCACCCGGCTCGATCCTTCCTCGTCAGCCGCCAGTCGGCGCTCCACGGGCGAAAAGGCCTCGTGGAGATTGACGACCATCCATTGCCCATCCGCCACCACCGTAACGCTCCGTGGCGCTCGCCCCAGCAGGAGGTGTTCGAACGAGCCGGCCGCCTGAGCCACCTGCCGGGCGACACGTTCATCAAACTGTTGTTTCATCGTTGTGCTCATTGGTTGTGACTGCTGCAGCCCGTGTTGGCGTCATGGCTCCACCGGCGGCGGAATGTGTAAAAACAAAAAAAGCCGGCGAGAGAGAGTGCCCAAAGGCTCTCTTTCTCGCCGGCTTACGCTGCGACGGACCGCCCGGACCAAGGCCGGGATGCCCCTCGACTCGTCTTCCGCATTAGGATGTTTGTGCCGAAATTCCGCTGCGATACGCGATCACAGCAGATGTTCAACGACCGTATTATAGTGCGCAAACAGGGGAACGCAAGACGTCTGCGTAATTTGCGAAGGCTAGGTTGTTTGCGATTATTTTGCGTTTCTTGCAGGCGATTTCACGCTGAGAGATCAGCGATTGAGTCTTGCGATCTGCTGCGTGCGCATTCGTGGAATCTCCGTCGGGAAACACACGACATCGACGACCCAAGCACCGGCTGAACAACTGCCGCTGAGAACGACTGCTGGCGCCATCCTTAAGCGACCTCATTTACCCAGACGGAAGTCGTTCGTTCTTGTTCATGAGCCGAGTGAACTCCGGCCGAAACCTCCTGCTACGACCCGACCCCCTCTTGGGTGGGGTCCTCGTGTCGCGGAGGCTGTTGCCATGGACGCTCTGAGATCGCAGGGAGAGATCGAGGCCGCGGTCTGCGACGCAGTGTCGCGGTTTCAGCAGGAATACATGGGTCGCGGCCCCCGGCATGTGCACACTCACCTGATCGAAAACAAACTCTTCGTCCATCTCGAGGGGGTTCTGACGACCGCGGAGCAGCGACTGATGGATGCGCACAGCAACGGCAACAGCCGTGGAGCGGAACTGCTCAAGCAGCTCCGCAGCCACCTGGTCGTGGCCGGCAAGGCGCTGCTCGACACGCTCGTCCGCGATGCCACAGGGACGCAACCGGTGAGCGTGCATCACGACATCAGTCCGACCACTGGAGAGGAAGTCCTCGTGTTCACGCTCTCCGCGGCGCCGCAGTGCCGCGGCCGCAACGGTTTCCACGACCGCAGGCGTAAATAGCAAGGTCCGAGACAGATTTCCGATCCACCGCGTTCCCAGTCGGTGGCCGAGGGCGTCGGCGCGTCGAACCGCCGGCGGCGTTGGGCAGGGGTCCGTATGGTCTCCTAACCCCGCCGCCGGCGGCAGCGATGCCGCCCCAGACGGCAAGCCAGGCCTGCCTGAACAGCTGCTTTCGGCATTGCAAGGTCTAGACCCGCGTGGTTTTCTGCCGCTGCGGAATCTCTGCGATATTCTCTATTCTGCGGCGGAGATTCCCCGCGAAAAGTTGGCCCACCAGGTCTTTCCATCGACAGCATGACGCACATCAACGTGGCGGGCCCTGGCTCGTCTGATGCCGCAGACCCGCGGGCAGATGCGATCCAGCGGTCGATCGCGCACGCGGCCCACTTCCTGCCTGCCCAGGGGCCGATCGGCGTGTTCGTGCACCACAACACGCTGCACGCATTCGAGGAGCAGCCGTTCGACGAGGCGGTCATTCGTGCCTCCCGTATCTTCGGCACCGAGCCATTCCTCCCGGAAAGCCGCTACCGCGACGAACTCGCCCGTGGCCGCATCCGCGAGACCGATATCGAGGCCGTTCTGGACCAGGAACCGGCCTGCAGGAACGGAAGCCCGCTAGCCGGTGGCCGCGTCTCCGTGCGGCAACTCTACCGGGCACTGCTGCTTCACCCGGTCCGCCAGGAATCGGATGCCGCTGTCCGTTGGACGCTCACCGAAAGCGATGTGCTGGAGCGGTTGCGCACAGATCTATCCCCTGAAATCCATTGGCGGTTGGTGAGCGACGATGGCATGGGCGGCGCCAATGAGGCGGACGGCCCGCTTGCCGATTCCGACGACGAAGCCACCAGACGGGCAACGTTCGCTCGAGATCCGGGCGCTGCCGGCGAACGCCGGGCAGCAAGCGAACTATGGCATGCCTGCGTGGAGGCGGTGGCGCTCACCCGGGCCGCGGTGGTCCACGTGCAGCCTCCCGTGCGGCATCGCGATCTCATTTGTGCGGTTGACTCGTACATCGATACGGATGTGCTCGTCCATCCGCTGCTGATTCGAATCTGCGCCGCCTTTCTCGATCAGGGAGTCGCAGCCTGGGCGATGCCCGGACGTGAACACGGGCTGCTGGCAGCGGCCACACAGGTGTATTCCGGCCGCTTTGGCCCCACGGAACCCTGGAGCGCCAGGCTGCCGAGTGCTCTGCGAGACATTCGTGGGCTCCCGGCGGTTGATGTGATCGCAGCGGAACTCGATCGACTCGGCGTTCCCGAGAAGGACTGGCAGGAATTCATCGTCAAATCCCTGCTCGCCCTCCGTGGATGGGCGGGGATGATCCATCATCTGGAAGAGCGGCCCGACCGGGCTCCGGTGGAGGCCGTGCCGGCGAAGCTCATCGATTTCCTGGCGCTGCGATTGGTCTGCGACCGCGTCGCCGCTGAATGGGCGGCCCTGCAGCTCGGGTTTGAACGGAGGGACTTCGAGAACGGCGACCGATCACAGGGCAGCAGCCGGCTGTCCAGCCTATGGACAGAGCTCCGCGACCGCTATCCCGCACAACGCGGCCCCGGCAGTCTGGCGCGGGCGTTCCTGCTCCACCAGGTGTCGCAGCTCGTCGGGATCACCGCCCGCGACATTCGTGGACTCGACGAGAACGAGCTTGTCCGGCTCGAACAAGCCATTGCAGGCTTTGACGACATCGCCCGGCGTCGTCTGTTCCACCTCGCGTACGAGCGGCGGCACCGCATCGAGGTGCTCGACGCGCTGGCGGCGCAGTCCGGGTTCGCAATGCCACCGGCAGCCGATCGGCCGCTTGCTCAGGTGGTCCTTTGCATCGACGAGCGGTGCGAATCGTTCCGGCGTCACTTCGAGGAGCTGGGGCCTCGCTACGAGACGTTTGGCACCGCCGGCTTCTTTGCCGTGCCGATGTACTACAGGGGTGTGGACGACTGGCACGCATCGCCATTGTGCCCGATCGTGATGCGGCCGAAACACACCGTCGTGGAGGTGCCAGAGGAGGCTGCGGCGGCCCGCCACGAATTGAATCGCACCATGCGACGTCGCATCGGACAGATGTCGGGCGGGCTTTCCACGGGGAGTCGCACACTCCTCCGCGGCGGGCTGTTCACGGCCTTTGCGGGGGCCGTGGCTGCGGTGCCGCTCGTGGCACGCGTGGTCTTTCCCCGCCTCACTGCCAGGCTCGGTCGCCGGGCCGCCGAACTGGCCGGCCGCAGGATCCCCACTCGGCTCGAACTCGACCGCGACGACGAACAGCTTCCGGATGCCGACGGCCTGCAAGCGGGATTCAGCGTTGCCGAGATGGCCGACATGGTCCGCCGCGTCTTGCAAGACATCGGCATGACCGCCGTGTTCTCGCGGATCGTGGCGGTGATCGGACACGGGTCATCGAGCCTGAACAATCCCCACGAGAGCGCCTACGACTGCGGTGCCTGTGGCGGCGGCCGCGGCGGCCCCAATGCGAGAGCGTTCGCCACCATGGCCAATGACGAACGCGTTCGCGCGCGGCTGGCGGCTGAAGGCCTCGTGATCCCCGCCGACACCCGTTTCATCGGCGGCATGCTCGATACCTGCTCCGACGACATCACATGGTTCGATGTCGGCCGTCTGCCCGAGAGCCATCGGACAGACTTGGAGCGATTGCAGGGGGCATGCATGGCGGTCTGTGCAGCCAATGCGCACGAGCGTTGCCGCCGATTCGAGACCGCCCCGCTCGATGTCTCTCGCGATGAGGCGCACGCGCACGTGGAAGCCCGCAGCGTCGACCTGGCGCAGGTGCGCCCGGAACTCGGCCACGCGACCAACGCCGTGTGCATCATCGGTCGCCGATGGCGCACTCGCGGACTATTCCTCGACCGGCGTGCATTCCTCGTGTCCTATGACCCGGAAACCGATGACGACGGCACGATCTTGGCAAGAACGCTGGCTGCCGTCGGGCCAGTAGGAGCGGGCATCAATCTCGAATATTTCTTTTCCATCATCGATCGGCTCGGCTATGGTGCCGGCACGAAACTGCCCCACAACATCACCGGACTGATCGGAGTGATGGACGGCCATGCCAGTGACCTGCGGACGGGGCTGCCGTGGCAGATGGTGGAAATCCACGAACCAGTCCGGTTGCTTGTGGTCATCGATCAGACTCCCGAAAAAATCTTGGCCGCAGCCGAGGCGGTGCCGGCGGTAAAGCGACTGGTGGTAAACAGCTGGATCCAGCTCGTTTCCTGGCATCCGCACACCGGCGCGCTCGCCGTCTTTGAGAACGGCGAATTCGTGCCGTATCGGCCCGAGCGGATCGATATCCCGGTGGTCGAGCGGTCCGTCTCGTGGTATGCCGGTCATCGTGATCATCTGCCTCCAGCCAGGGTGCTTGCCGCGGCCATTGGCCAAGGAAAACAGGCATGACCAATCACGACCTCGTCTCGCTTCTCATTGTCTGCCAACTCGCCGCCCCGGCGGCGACAGTGGCACTCGTGGGCGTGCCCGCGCTGCTCGGCTGGCCACCGTCCGAGCGGGCCACGTCGCGGATCGTCGGGGGAGGTTTTGCCGCCGGTTTCATCGCCGGCCTGCTCACACTGGCGGCACTGGCGGCACGAGGCTTCGCACCGGAGATCGTCCACGTGGGGTCGTGGTTCGCGGTGGGACACCACGAGGCCACGATCGAACTCGTGGCCGATGCGCTCTCCGTGCCGTATGTCTGCTTCTCGACCGGTCTCTGCGGCTTGGTCAATGCCTTCGCGGGCAAGTACCTCCATCGCGAGCCTGGATTCACCCGATTCTTCCTGCTGTTGGCGGTCTTTGGCACCGGCATGAACCTGATGGTGCTTGCGGGCAGCATCGACGTGCTGTTCGCAGGCTGGGAACTGCTCGGCATCTCATCGACCCTGCTGATCGGTTTCTTCCTCGAACGCGGCAACGCGGTGCGGGCGGCGCTGCGGGCATTCGCGACCTACCGTGTCTGCGATGTCGGGCTGCTTGCCGCTGCCGTGATGGTGCATCGGGCGGTCGGGTCGGGCGACTTCGATCGGCTCTTCGGCGAGAACTGGCCCCACGGCACCTGCCTCGTGCCCGCCGCCACGGCCACCATCGTGTCGCTCTTGCTCGTCTTTGCAGCGATGGGCAAGAGCGCGCAGGTGCCGTTCTCAGGCTGGCTGCCGCAGGCCATGGAAGGCCCGACGCCTTCGAGCGCCATCTTCTATGGCGCCCTCTCGATCCATGCCGGGGCCTATGTGCTCCTGCGGTGCGAGGCGCTCTTGGAGCA
>CANFQO010000012.1 GCA_947449135.1 Planctomycetaceae bacterium
ACGCCAACGGCAACTTCAACACAGCAGCCGATCAGGTCTCGCTCGCTGTCAACACAATCGCGCCAACCGTCGCCGTCAGCAGCAGCAGTTCCAGCCTGGGAGGCATCGCCACCGCCACCATCACCTTCACCCTCAGCGCGCCCTCAAGCACCTTCGACCTTACCGACATCGCTTCCACAGGGGGCACGCTCGCCGGGTTCGCTGCTGTGTCGGCCTCCGTCTACACCGCTGTCTTCACGCCCACCGCCGGTTCCACAGCTCCAGGCAACGTCTCCGTCGATGCCGGAAAGTTCACCGACTTGCTCGGTAACAACAATCTCTCTGGTGCCCTCACAACTCCCATCACGATCGATACCGTGAAATCCACGGTATCGATCTCGTCGAGCACGTCCTCTCTCGGCTTCGGTCAGACTGCCATGATCACATTCACGCTCGGCAAGGACACCAGCAACTTCATCGCTAGTGACGTCATCGCTACCGGTGGACAGATCGGCTCACTCACATCAGTCTCGCCCAGCGTCTACACCGCTGTCTTCACGCCCGCGCCCAACTCCACTGCCAACGGCACGATCTCCGTACCGGCCAACGTCTTCACCGACTCGCTCGGCAACAGCAACATCGCGGGTGCCTTGGCCACCTCGATCACAATCGACACACAAGGGCCCACTGTCGCCATCATCAGCGACAAGCTCAGCCTGAGCGGTAGCCAGACCGCCACGCTCACCTTCACGCTCAGCGAAGCAAGCATCAACTTCACCACTGCCGACATCACTGTCACGAACGGCACCATCTCTGGCTTTGCGGTTACCACGCCCAATACCGTCTACACCGCCATCTTCACACCAGCAGCCAACTTCTCCGGCGTGGCCACCGTCAGCGTCGCCGCCACGGTCTTCACAGATGCCAACGGCAACGCCAACACTGCAACCCTTCCGCTCTCTCTCAACGTCGACACCGTCGCGCCGAAGGTCGCCATTCTGTCGAGCAAGGCCAGCCTTGGTAGCAGCGACACCTCGACCATCACCTTCACCCTCAGCGCGCCCTCAAGCACCTTCGACCTTACCGACATCGCTTCCACAGGGGGCACGCTCTCCGGGTTCGCTGCTGTGTCGGCCTCCGTCTACACCGCTGTCTTCACGCCCACCGCCGGTTCCACAGCTCCAGGCAACGTCTCCGTCGATGCCGGAAAGTTCACCGACTTGCTCGGTAATCAAAACCTTCCCGGAACCCTCGCCGATCGCATCGTTATCGACACCGTGCAGCCCACCGTGGCCATCTCGTCGAGCAAGGCCTCCCTCGGCATTGGCAACACCTCCCTGATCACATTCACGCTCAGCAAAGACTCCAGCACCTTCGCAGTCGACGATATCGACTACACAGGCGGCACACTTGGCCCGATCACGAAGGTTACTCCGAGGGTCTACACCGCTGTCTTTACGCCCACAGCCGGATCCACCGCCAACGGTACGATTTCCATACCTGCCAACGGTTTTACCGACTCATTCGGTAACCCCAACACCGCTGGTGCCTTGGTCAATCCGATCTCTATCGATACAGCCACGCCGTCGATCGTGGCCGTATCGCCGCCTGCAAACCAGGCCTACGCCACAGGCGACACGCTCGCCTTCACCGTAACCTACACCGAGAATGTCGTCGTTGCGGGCAGGCCGGTGCTCAACCTCACCATCGGCAGCCGCACGAGACAGGCGGTCTACACAGTCGGATCCGGCTCGCCCACGCTCACGTTCGAATACACCGTCCAGAGTTCGGACGTATCCACAAAGGGCATCGTCGTTTCGAGCCCTCTCGACCTCAACGGCGGAAGCATCACGGACTCCATCGGCAATAACGCGGCGCCACTGTCCTTCACACCGCCGACAGCGACGGGCGTCATCATCAACACTGCCACTGTGTTAAGCGTCTCCGCCGGCCCGGCCAAATCCTACAAGACGGGCGATATCATCTCGCTTACCGTCCGGTATTCCCAACCCGTCACCATTGCCGGAATACCCGCAATCACGATTACCATTGGAACGAACGGTCGACTCGCGACCTACACAAGTGGAAACGGCACAGACACGCTCCTCTTCAACTACACGGTCATCGCAGGTGACCTCGACACCGATGGCTTTACCGTCGCAGCGCCGATACTTCTCTCTGGCGGATCGATTCAGGACGCAGCCGGTGGCGACGCCCTCCTTTCCTTCTCACCGCCGAACACCGCGAACCACTTGGTCTTCTCGACCACCGGTACTGCCGCAGCCGGGTTCTCACTCGTCCCAAACAGGAAAACCAACCCACGAGCGACGCCCGTTTCCGTAATCAGCGTTACTTTCGACCAAGCTGTGGCCTACGTCAGCGACAGCTTTAATGCCGATGGCTGTCTGAGCCTTGCTGACTTCGAGTTGACGCGAAACGGCACGGTGGTTCCGTTCCCAGCCGGCACACGCCTCATCCCCAATCCCGCGTCCACCACCTTTGAAATCTCGAACCTCTCTGCCGTTACAGAAGACATCGGCACGTACGTCGTCACCTTCGCCGACCGCTTGATCGGCCCGAGAGCGTTCTACAACTGGGTTAAGACGGAGACGGTCCCAGCGATACCGCTCAGCGCCGCTATTACGCTCTCGCCTACCTCCGCCGCCTCACCCAGAATTACACCTGTCGGCTCAGCTGTCATCACCTTCAACCAAAACGTCGACAACGTCGATCTCACCGACTTCGAGCTGCACCTCGACGGCGTGCTTGTGCCATGGACCGGATCCCGCGCATCCCTCTCCGGCGGTGGTGCTTCGTACGTGCTCAACAACCTCGCCTCGCTCACGAACACCGAGGGTTCGTACGAGATCAAACTTCTTGCCGACAATCAGGCTACGTCCTTGGTCGAGAGCGACATCGCCGACTATGCCGGTGGCCAACTGATCGCCTCAGTTGTCAGCACATGGGACTATAACCCCCTGGCAGCGATCGTTGATGTGATCCCACCTACGCCCCCTGCGTCTGGCTTTTTCCGAACTGGTGACGTTCTCGTCTTCACTGTTCGATTCTCCGAGCCGGTGTTTCTCACAACCACTTCATCCATCACGCTGCCATTCCAGCTCGGCAGCACGGCCGTAGCGGCCAACTACGTCAGCGGCGACACTACCGCCACCCTGACGTTCCGCTACACCGTGCAGCCGAACGATGAGGATCTCGACGGCATCCTGCTCGCCGGAATCATCGACACCGGGGCTGGTGGCACAGTGAAGGACGGCACAGGTGCAGACGCCGTGCTCGTCTTCCAGCAGCCCGACACGTCAACCGATCTTGTCGACGCAGTCGCTCCAACGCTTGACTCCGTCGTCACAGGTCCTTCCGCCGGACTCTATGGCACAAATCAGGCGTTGCAATTTACTGCAACATTCAGCGAGCCCATGCTGGTCAAGGGGACACCTCGCATCGCCCTCACGGTGGGCACAACCACCCGCTACGCTTCGTACGTAGCTGGCAGTGAAACCGGTACTCTTGTCTTTGAATACGCCACTCAGCCGGGCGATTCCGACCTGAACGGGATCGTCGCGGCGAATGTGATTTCCCGGAATGGTGGTGCGATCACCGACCTAGCCGGCAATGGCTGTGGGCTGGCGTTCACGACGCTGAATCTAAATGGTGTGCTTGTCGACACCGTCGCTCCCGACGCCCCAACGCTCGCCCTTGGCGTGGGTGTCGCCAATGGCGCCACGTCTGCCGAAGCCACCCAGCCTTCCGGGGTGGTGACAGTTCGCGGCGAACTCAATGCCACGATCACTGTGAGTTTCAAGGGAACTGCCGGTACGGTCACCAAGTCCCCCATTATCGGCACAGGAGGCAATCAGGCGGTCGTGCTGAGTCTGGCGGACCTGTCCACGCTCGGTAACGGTTTGGTCGAGGTATCGGCCACGCAGACCGATGCTGCCGGAAATGTTCAGACCGCTGCCGCTGCCACCGTCTCCTTCATTCTCGATACCATCGCTCCCGCGATCGCGATTACAAGTGATAAGGCCGCCCTCAAGATCGGCGAGACCGCCACGATCACTTTCACGCTCAGCGAAGGCTCGTTGACGTTTGACGGCTCCGACATTGTCGTGGCTGGTGGCACACTCGGCAGCTTCACGCAGCTCTCCGTCACCGTCTATACCGCTGTGTTTACGCCTGTAGTCAACTCCACGGCCAACGGCACGATCTCCGTGTCCGCCAACAGATTCGCCGACGACGCCGGCAATGGAAACATCGCCGGATCGCTCACTCCATCGATCACAGTCGATACCGTCGCCCCAACAATCACGATTACGAGCAGTAAGACCGCGCTCAAGATCGGCGAGACCGCCACGATCACCTTCACGCTCAGCGAAGATTCGACGACCTTCACTATGCCGGACATCGTCATCACTGGTGGCGTGTTGAGCAACTTCACGCAGGTCTCGCCGCGTGTCTACACCGCGGTGTTCACCCCCGCATCCCTCTCTACCACTCCCGGCACAGTTTCCGTGCCAGGAAACGTGTTCACCGACCCCGCCGGGAATGGAAACATCGCCGGAACGCTCTCTCCCTCGATCGCGATCGACACCGTTGCTCCCGATTCCCCAACGCTCACGCTCGGTGCGGGCGTCTCCAACGGCGCCACGTCCGTCGAAGCCACCCAGCTTTCCGGGGTGGTAACGGTTCGCGGCGAACTCAATGCCACGATCACGGTGAGTTTCAAGGGAAGTGCCGGTACGGTCACCAAGCTCATTATCGGCACAGGAGCCAATCAGGCGGTCGTGCTGAGTCTGGCGGATGTGTCCGCGCTCGGTAACGGCTTGGTCGACGTATCGGCCACGCAGACTGATGCTGCCGGAAATGTTCAAAACGCCGCCGCTGCAACCGTCTCCTTCATTCTCGACACCGTCGCTCCCACGATCGTGATTGCGAGCAATAAGACCACCCTCAAGATCGGCGATACTGCCACGATCACGTTCACGCTCAGCGAAGACACGTCAACCTTTGACGCCTCGGACGTTGTGGTCGCTGGCGGCGGGTTGAGCAGCTTCACGCAGGTCTCGCCCAGCATCTATACCGCTGTCTTCACGCCTACGTCCGGTTCTACCGCCAACGGCACGATCTCCGTGTCCGGCAACAAATTCACCGACGCCGTCGGCAATGGAAACACTGCCAACTCGCTCTCGCCCTCGATCGTGATCGATACCGTCGCCCCCAACGCAGCAGTGCTCACGCTGGGCGCGGGTGTCGCCAACGGCGCTACGGCTGCCGAAGCCACACAGCTTTCCGGGGTGGTGACGGTTCGCGGCGAACTCAATGCCACGATCACTGTGACTTTCAAGGGACCTGCCGGTACCGTCACCAGGGCCAACATTATCGGCACAGAAGCCAATCAGGCGGTCGTGCTGAGTCTGGCAGAGTTGACCGCGATCGGTAACGGTTTGGTCGATGTATCGGCCACGCAGACCGATACCGCAGGAAACGTGCAGACCGCCGCCGCTGCAACCGTCTCCTTCATTCTCGACACCGTTGCTCCCACGATCGCAATTGCGAGCAGTAAGACCGCCCTCAAGATCGGCGCGACCGCCCTAATCACCTTCACTCTCAGCGAAAGCTCGTCGAGCTTTGACTTCTCCGACGTCGTCGTGACTGGGGGCACGCTCAGCAACTTCACGCAGGCCTCCGCCGGCGTCTACACCGCTGTGTTTACGCCTGCAGTCAATTCCACGGTCACCGGCACGATCTCCGTGTCCGCCAACAGGTTCACCGACGCCGCAGACAACGGAAACATCGCCGACTCGCTCTCTCCCTCAATCACGATCGACACCGTTGCTCCAACAATCACGATTACGAGCGATAAGGCCGCCCTCAAGATCGGCGAGACCGCCCAGATCACCTTCATGCTCAGCGAAGTGACCACCGACTTCACACTGGATGACATTGAGGTTGCTGGAGGCACGCTCTCCAACCTGATTTGCTCGGGCTTGAACTATGTTGCGACATTTACACCGCTTGCCAACTCAGTGGCATCTGGTTCGATTTGCGTTGCTGCCAATATGTTCCATGACGCTGCCGGCAACGGCAGCATCGAGGGAGCCCTTGCCACGCCACTTTCGATCGACACTGTCACTCCGACAGTCACGATCATAAGCGATAAGACTGCCCTCAAGATCGGCGAGACCGCCCTGATCACCTTCACGCTCAGCGAGGACTCGAACGACTTCGGAAAGGAAGACGTCTCCTATTCCGGGGGTAGCTTGTACGGCGTTCTCACTCGAATTTCTGCACGCGTCTATACAACCGTCTTTACGCCCACGCCCGGCTCAACATCCCCCGGCACCCTCTCCGTTGCCAGCAATAGATTTAGTGACCCAGCCGGCAACGGAAACATCGCCGGTTTGCTCTCTCCCTCGATCACCATCGATACCGTCGCTCCGACAATCACGATTACGAGCACGAAGACCGCCCTTAAGATCGGCGAGACGGCCACCATCGTCTTCACGCTCAGCGAAACCTCATCGACATTCGAGTCCTCCGACGTCGTCGTCACTGGTGGCACGTTGAGTAGCCCACTCACGCCCGTATCGCCGGGCGTCTCTACCGCGGTCTTCACACCCAACGCCAATTACGAGGGCCTGGGGCAGGTCTCGGTCGCTTCAAGCAAGTTCACCGACGCCGCAGGCAATAACAACCTCGCGACGATCGGCCTGACACTCTCAATCGACACCCTCACTCCGACGATCAAGATTTCAAGCAACACATCCGCCCTCAAGATCGGCGAGACAAGCACGATCACGTTCACGCTCAGCGAAGACGCCACCATGTTCACAGCGGGCGACGTCACGGTGACCGGAGGCATCCTCTCGGAATTCACGGGCTCCGATTCCTCCTACACCGCCACGTTCACGCCCACGGCCGGCTCCACGGCCCCCGGCACGATCTCCGTCGCTGCCAACGCCTTTACCGACGCGGCCGGCAACGGCAACCTCGCCGGCTCGCTCGCCGCTCCGATCACCATCGACACAATCGCCCCGAGGATCATGAGCTTCTCCTCGCCACTGACGGACGGCATCTACTCAACGGGGTCGGTGATCCCAATCACCGCCTCTCTTTCGGAGGTCGTGCAGGCTGGCGGAGCCATCATGGTGACGCTCACGACCGGTGCCGTTGTGACGCTCCGCGCAGAGTTGCAGGGCACGACGCTGACAGGCACCTACACCGTCAGTCCCGGTGAAGTGACGTTGGACCTCGACGTGATCGCCTACCAGCTCACTGGGAACCCCATCCTTGATCTGGCGGGCAATGCGATCACGAGCACGACGCTCCCCGACCAGATTGGCAGTCTCGGGGCCCTCAAGAACATCACGGTCGACGCGTCGATCAAGGCCTCAAGCGTCACTGGGTTTAGCGCGAATGCCAATGTGATCGCCGACAAGAAGGCGATCGTTAGGACCGTGCCCATCACGTTCACGACCCCTGTCACCGGCGTCTCGCTGGCTGCCTTCCGGCTGTTTTACAACGGCCGGAGCCTCTCTCTGAGAGGCGCGTCGGTTACCGGTAGCGGCGCTAACTACACCCTGCGACTGCCTCCCAATCTGGCGAGATTCAAGGGGCTCTACACCGTGCAGATTCTGCCCACGACGGGCATTCAGTCCATCTCAAATGGGGCCCTGATGACCCAGACATCCCAGATCTTCTGGGGTTACGGCAAGAGCGTCGGAATCACTCCATTGGCCCAGGCGAGGGTGGCCAGAAGGTTCTGACCGTTCACGCATCAGCGGCTACGGACGCCCCGTTGAGCCCACGCGCGGCGGACCGCTGCCGCTACATCTTCTCCATCTTGCCCGACGCGAACCCGCGGCAGAACCCTACCGGCGGACGACCGGCATGACCGATCCAACCGGTCGTGACGGTATTCTTCACGGAGGCAGCAACGATGGTGGTACGACCCAGTGCATTCCGGCCAATCGCTGGATTCAGCACGATCGCCAAGACAACCCTGACATCCCTTGCCCTCGCCGGCGGCATCGCAGCCGCTACGAGCCCGGCATTCGCCGCCCCGAACGGCTGGAGCAGCAGCACACAAAAGTCGGTGCTCGTCCAGTCGAACGGCCGCCGCGCACCCACGCCTTACGCCAGCCAGTCGACCAGCCCGGGATATTCTCAGGGGGGCCCGGTCGAAGAGATCGGCCCTGGTCAGCTCGCGACCGATTCGTTTGACGGTGCCGTCCAGGGGGAGGACGCAATCGTCGGCTCACCCAACGAGAGCTACTCCGACGGCGGCTATGACGACGGCAGTTCGGCGCCCGGCTACAGCAGCGCCATGGCACAGGACGGCACCTACGATAGCGCCGTCGAGGGCGTCTATGGCAGCCCCTTCAACGGCAGCTACGAAGGCGGCTTTGAAGGCCAGGAGCCCGGTCCGCTCCCCTGCGGTGAACACTGCAACGGCAACTGCAATGCCTGCCAGCAGGGCTCCTGCGGGCTTCCCGAATGGCGATACAACGCCGAATGCGAGCCGATGGGATTGCTCCAAAAGATGTATCTGCTCCACCGCGGCATGAAGAGCGACGGCTGCTGGACCGGCCGGGTCGACGCCCTGATCCTGTCGCGAAATGCCCCCGGCAACCGCCCGCTCTATTCGTTTAATTCGGCCGCTGGTGGCACCGCGCTCAACGCCAACCAGCTCGAGAGCATCGCGGCCGTCGGCCCGCGGCTGTCGCTGTTCCATAAAGACAGCTGCGGCAAGGCCTCGTGGGAAGGAACCTACATCTATTCCGGTAGCTTCGTGGCCAATAAGAGCCTGACCCCGTCGCTCGCCGGCTACCAGCTCGCCCCTCCGGGCATCTACGGCATCGACGCGCCAAATCCCGACGGTCTCGATGGAGCCACCGCCCGGCTGACGTCGTCGCTGCAAAGCGCGGAATTGAACCGCCGCTGGGCCTGGGGCTCCTGCACACAGTTCTTGGCCGGCTTCCGCTGGCTGCAGTGGCAGGAGACGCTCGCCATCAACGACGCCTACGCTGTCGGCACGCCAAACTTCGGCCAGGATGTCTACACGACGGGCTGCTACAACAATCTCTTCGGTGGTCAAATCGGCCTCGACACGGCCCTCTGGTCGCCCTCGAAATACTTCCGGCTCGAAGGGCTGGTGAAGGCAGGGGCTTACTACAACAGCGCCTACCAGTCATCGAGCTACCAGAATTATGTGGGAGGGGCCCCCTTCGAAGGGAATTCGGTGTCAGCCGGCCAGTCTCCCGCCGTCTGCTCCTTCGCTGGCGAACTGGGGATCACGGGCGTTGTCCCGGTCTGCTGCAATGTCGACTTCCGGTTCGGCTACTTCGGCCTCTGGCTGACATCGCTCGCCCAGCCGGCCAACCAGCTCAGCAACCAGGTGCTGATCCCGGCCGCCCCGTCCTATGGCTCGCTGACGACCAACGGCAACGTTGTGCTCCAAGGACTTTCGCTGGGCCTCGAGGGCCGCTGGTAGACCGACACACCAGCCCGGTTTGGGCGCGACCGGGATTCCTTTTGGCGGACGCCATCCCGCCCCATCGCGATCACCCTCCTTCCCCCCGATGACCTTCGGGGGGAGGGAGGGTTTCTTTTTTAATCCGCCCAGCGGAGTGGCCGATGCTTCGGGCCCCCCGGTGAGACGCACAGGCCGCCGGAAGCGGTTATGCCGGCCGCGGCGAGCGGGCTTCGCCGCACAGCCCGCACTTTCGGAACAAATTCGCTGAAAAACCGTTGAATAAGCGAACAACCGAAAGCTTGCTGCGTAGGTGAATCTATATTTGAATCGATATGCCCGGAGGGAACCGCCCAACACGGACCCTTTTCCTCTCTTTCCTGCCCTGCCCATTTTCCGCCTGTCCCGTTTGCCTAGCCGCCTCTTTAGGGATGCCCCTCGATGCTCAACTCCCTCACCGGTCTGTTCCATGCCCCGCGGTCACGTGAGACCGGCAAGATCCGTTCTGCCCGAGCACGGAAAGGCTCCCGCCGCCAGCGGGGCGACTCGCTAACGCTGCAGCAACTGGAGTCGAGGCTCGCGCTGACGCTCAACGCCGTCGCGGTGCCTATCGATGGTGGCACCTTCGCCTGGAATATCCTCATCGACGACACCGTCGATGCCGCCGGTGCGGGCCGTGACGCCTACCTGCAGGCCTCGGCAAGCGAGGGGATCTTTCTCCTCGCCGACAACTCCTCGTATGTCGACGAAAAAAACCTGTCGAACGCCTATCTATTTCCCAACCCCGACGGCACCGAAACCGGCCGCGTCCTCTCGACCTTCTACGTTGGCACAGGCACCACGGATTCTTTCAGCGCCACGCTGACAAACGGCATCACGCAACCAGGCCCCGGCAAATATGGATTTCCGCTGCAGTCACGTACGGTGAAAGCGTCGGGAACCGTCTTGATCGACACGAATCCTACGAGCAAACAGGCAACGACAACCAATGCCTCCTCAAGCGTCGCCATTAACGGTTCCACGGCCTCGCTGTTGGTAGGCATGGGCGTTCAGGGCAACAACATCGCGCCTGGCACCACCATCACCGCCATCGACGCCGCGGCCTCCACGATCACGCTGTCGGCAAACGCCACGGGCGACGGCCCCAGTACCCTCACATTCACCGGCAACAATGCCGTCTCTCTCCAGTTCACCGCATATCCGGACACCATCGGTGTCCAACTCGGATTCGATGCCGACGCCTGGAAAGCCGCCGGCTACGGCACCCCGACTGCCAAGATAAACCTTGGAGCCATTGAGTTCTCGCTGGTGAAAGCCGACGGTACCCCGGTCACCGTCACGACATTCAATGCTACCGCCAGCGAGTACTTTCGCCCTCTCGGGACCGTCAACGATAGTCCCCAGAGCTTCACGCTCACGGCGGGACAAAACGTGAACCAGCGGCTGGTCTGCGATCTGACGCCCACCTATTCAACGGTGAATATCAATTCACCGCTCCTGTCGACAATGGGTTCTGACGCTGACCCCGGCTATTTCGCGGGGAGCGTGTCGCTTGATGCCACCACCGTCAACATCAACCAGAAGACCACAGGTGTCCGCGATATCACCATCGGCAGACAGAGCACTCCGCTGTCTCCCACCGCGCAGTTCGTCAATGTCAATGCCGAGTTCGCCTCTGCTACGCGCTTCCGGATGTCTCTCGCCAGCATTGACGCCGAACATGCCCTGCTCGCGGTATCCCAGGCGGGCAGCCTGACGGCCGGCATCAGCATGACGTTCACCGGCGACAACGCAGACGTCCAATTCCTCGGAGCGGTTTCCGCACCGCAACACTCCTATTTTCTGCGAGCTGTGGGATCTGCCGATCAGTACCAGTTCACCACCCGCTCGCCCGCCACCGGTATCCAGGCGGGCACGATAGCCGGTGGCACCGTGGCGATGACGCTCGGCCAACCTGCCGGTGGTACGGTCGATATCCGCACGAACATCGATAATTTCCGATTCGATTCCGGCACCGGTAGCGACAGCGTGCCGCTCGCCTACACGATCAACGTAGAGGAGCAGGACGGCCTCACCGTCGATGCCGTCGGCTCCAGCAGCGCCCCGATTTCGATCCGCTCCGGTGTCGCAGCCGGCACGGGCGATCTGACGATTCTTGGTTCCGCAGTCCGCACCGTCAGCGACCTGAGTCTCTCCACGCCTGGCACCCTCACGCTCAACGGTGCCGTGTCGACGGGCGACGGCGACGTCCGGCTCTCCGCCGCCAGTCTCGCCATCTCCACAAACATCACGGCCGGCGGCAACCGCAGCGTAAGCCTCAACTCCGCCGCTGGGACTGCCTCCATCGGTGCTCTCGTGCAGGCTGGTGGCACGGTGAAGGAGTCGGTACGGGTTGCCACCACCGGCACCATCACGCTCTCGGGCCTCCAGACCGTCGACGGCATAGCGGTCAGCGCTGGCGACCGCGTGCTGGTCAAAAATCAAACCACCGCGTCCCAGAACGGTATCTACATCGTCGCTGTTGGAGCGTGGACGCGTGCCAGCGATGCCAACACCGCCAACCTGCTTGTGCCAGGATTCGTAACGTTTGCCGCGGAGGGCACGCAGAAGGGCGGTTGGACGTTCCGCAACGCGGCCACTCCGATCGTCGGTAGCACCGGTCTCTCCTTCGTGCCTACCACGGCGACGGTCGTGTTCAATCCCGTGCGACTGGCCACCACCGGCGAGAATCTCTCGCTCGACGGCATCGGCCAAACGATCGATGGCCAGACCGTCGTGGCAGGCGATCGGATTCTCGCCAAGAACCAGACCGACCCCTCTGACAACGGTATCTATCTCGCCTCCGCCGGTGCGTGGACGCGAGCCAGCGATGCCGATACGGTGGCCGAACTGCGATCGGGAGCCTATGCGTTTGTCACCTCCGGCACCGCGAATGGCGGCAATGGGTTTGCCCTCTCCAACGACGCTGTGGAAGTTGGCACCACGCCCCTCACATTCCAGCCATTCCTTGTCGCCTCACCGCGAACGAATGTCTGGTCGCCGGCCAACGTGCTGGCCAATGCCGACGTCGCCACAACCAACAACATCGTGCTTTCCGGCCTCCAGCCCATCGACGGCGTGCTGCTCACCGCCGGCACTCGAGTGCTGGTGAAGAATCAGTCCAATGCAGCAGAGAACGGTCTCTATGTGGCGGCGGTCAGTTCGTGGAGCCGGGCGATCGATGCCGACACCGCCGCCGAACTGCCCGGGGCGACGACCGTGTTTGTGAAGAACGGCACGCAGAACAAAAACACGGCCTGGAACATCGACAACTCGATCACCGAAACAGCCACCACGGTCAAAGACAGCGCTGTCGTCAGCGGCCTGTTTTCGACGCAGGCCCTGAGCGTCGGCATGCTGGTGGTGGGGGCCGGGATCCCTGCCAATACGACGATTGCCGCGATCAACGCCGACGGCCACTCCGTCCGCCTGTCCGCCAACGCCACGCTCCCAGGTACCAACACCGCGGTCTCGTTCCTCAGCACATCAGCCATCATGCTCGGCACGAGCCCGATCCGGTTCCTGCCCGTGGGTGGCGACGTGGCGGTCACGAGTGCCACCGACATCACCGGAGCCAGCCGGTTGGTGGGATCGACGGCCGTGCTGACCGCCGGCACTGCGGGCAAAAGCGGCCTCATCAACGCCTTCACAAATGCCGGTGAATTGATCGCCTCGTCCCTCGGCTCGATCACGCTCGACAACGCAGCCCCTGTTGAGCTGACCAACGTCCGCACCACCGTGGCCGGATCGATCACCGCCACCTCCAAGGGCACGCTCACCGCCACGCTCGTGTCGGCCACCGGAACGACAGGCACTCCAGCTCTTCCTGGCAACGTCTCGCTGACCTCGCAATTTGGCGATGTCGTGGCGGGGAACGTCTCGTCGACGTTTGGCGACATCAGCCTCGTGGCCTCGAACGCCAATGTGCTGATGACCACCGGAACACCCACGCCCGCCAACGTCTCGGCACAGGCTGGCAACGTGGTGGTGACCGCCGACTTTGGCAAGATCCTGGTGGATGGCCGCGTGCAGGCACAGGGCGTCAGCAGCGATGTCACGCTTTCCTCCGCCAACGGCACGATTGAGTTCACAGACCTGGCCAACGTGTCAGCCACCGACCAGCTCACGATCAGTGTGCCCAAGGGCACGCCCACCGTGGCAACGAACGCCCAACTCGCCGCCGCGGCGCTGAATTACACGGCCCAATTTGGTAAGAGCAGCGAGCCCCCCGCCAGCCTGGGCAGCTATGGCACCGTGACGCTGACCCGCACCGACGCAGGCGACATCGACTACACCGTCCCCGGCTCGCTGACGGTTGCCGGAGCCTCGACGATCAACGGCTCGATCTCGTTCAAGGCCGCGGCACTGACGGTCACCGGAGCGATCGCCCCCAACGGCACCGCCAAGGACGTGTCGCTCACGGCTGACTCCGGCGACATCCTCATCGACAATACGATCACCAGCGGGCGGAACCTCACACTCTCCGCTGAGCAGGGAAGCATCGGTGGCACGGGTGGTATCGCCACGGCCAAGCTCAACGTGCCGGGTGATATCACGCTGCGAGCCCTGTCATCGGCCCAGCTCACCACCCGAGCCGGTGGGCTCAATGCCACGCTGACCGGTGCGAATGCCGTGCTCGTGGTTACAGAAGATGACAGCCTCGACATCAAGAGCGTGGCGTTCGACGGCACCGGTGCGACCGCGACACTCACCGTCGGCTTGCCCGCCCTCGGCGGCGTCGCCAAGGTGGGTCTGATCAGCGCCGGCACCACCGGCACCGTCACGATCAACGCCTATAGCAACATTCTAGAAAACACCGTCGATGCCGCCGCCGATATCGTGGCCCAGACACTCTTCCTCACCTCCATCACCGGCTCGATCGACCTCGACACCGATGTGGCGGTGCTCTCCGCCACCACCCAGCAGGCGGGCAAGTCACTCTCGATTCGCGATGTCGGCACGGGTGCCTCGGGGGGACTGGAGCTGAAGTCGATCGTGGCCGCTGGGACGGTCAGCGTCACCTCCGTCGGCGCAATCCTCGCGACGAGCGTGACAAACAGCGGGGCCGTCAGCCTGACCACCACTGGCGTTGACGCCGACATTCTCCTGGGCAGCGTCGTCGCCACCGGCAACACGGCCACGCTCCATGCCGCACGGTCGATCCTGGAGGTCACCGTGGGCGACACTCTGGCCGATCTGGTTGCCGCCGGTGCCGTGCTCACGGCCGACACTGGATCGATCAACGTGCAGACCAACGTCGATTCGCTGGCCGCCACCGCCACCACGGTCGGTTCCTCGATTACCGTGAGTGATGACAATGCCCTGAGCATCGGTGTGGCCAGTCAGGGCATCAATGGCCAGACCGTTTCCATCACCACCGGTGCTCTCGGTGGCAACGGGGCGATGACGCAGTCGCAGTCCGTGGTTGCCACGCAGGGGCTCACCGTCACGAACCTGGGCAATGCCGGCGCGGTCACCCTCGGTAACGCCGCCAACGACGTCGCGAGCGTCGCCATCACCAACACCGGCCGGGCCGTCACCTACACCGACAAGAACGGCTTCGATATCGCGACTGCCGGCATCGTCGGCAGCACAGTCGCGCTCACGGCCGCGGGCAACGTCACCCAGACCGGAGCCATCGCAGCGACCACGCTCACGGTCACAAACTCCGCCGGCACCGTTGTCCTCGGCAACGCCGCCAACAACGCGGACAGCATCGCCTTGAGCAACACCGGTCGGGCCATCACCTACACCGACTCAAATGGCTTTGACATCGCCGCTGCTGGCATCTCTGGCAGCCCTGTCACCCTCACCGCCGCCGGCATCGTCACCCAGACCGGAGCCATTACAGCGGCCTCGCTCGCCGTCACCAACACCGCCGGCACGGTCACGCTCACTAACGCCAAGAACGACGTCGGTTCGCTCGCCATCAGTAACACCGGCCGGGCCATCGCCTACACCGACTCAAACGGCTTCGACATCGCCGCCGCCGGCATCGTCGGCAGCCCCGTCACGCTCACCGCCGGGGGCAACCTCACCCAGACCGGAGCCATCACCGCGGCCTCGCTCGCCGTCACAAGCTCCGCCGGAACGGTCACCCTCGGCAACGCCAGCAACGACGTGGCCAGCGTCGCCATCACCAACGCCGGCCGGGCCATCACCTACACCGACAAGAACGGCTTCGACATCGCCGCCGCCGGTATCGTCGGCAGCCCTGTCACGCTCACCGCCGGAGGTAACGTCACTCAGACCGGAGCCGTCACGGCGGCCTCTCTGGCCGTCACCAACTCCGCCGGCACGGTCACCCTCACCAACGCCAAGAACGACGTCAGCTCGCTCGCCATCAGCAACACCGGCCGGGCCATCGCCTACACCGACTCAAACGGCTTCGACATCGCTGCCGCCGGCATCGTTGGCAGCCCCGTCACGCTCACCGCCGCGGGCAACGTCACTCAGACCGGAGCGATCACCGCGGCCTCACTCGCCGTCACAAGCTCCGCCGGAACGGTCACCCTCGGCAACGCCAGCAACGACGTTGCCAGTGTCGCCATCACCAACACCGGCCGGGCTGTCAACTATACCGACAAGAACGGCTTCGATGTCGCCGGCATCGCGGGCAGCGTCGTTACGCTCACCGCCGCGGGCAACGTCACCCAATCGGCAGCCATCACCGCGACCTCGCTGGCCGTCACCAATACGACCGGCTCGGTCACGCTCGACAATGCAGGCAACAACGTGGGCACCCTGGGCACGGTCTCCAACCCGGGCGGCGACGTGACCTTCGTCAACGCCGGCACGTTTACGACCACGGCGATCACCGCTGGTACGGTCGCTGTGGGCGACGGCAACATTCTGCTCAAGTCGGTGAACGGCAGCATCAACGTCAATGGTGACCTGACCGCACAGAACGACCGAGTCACACTCGACGCCCGAAACGGCACGTTCACGCTTGCCAACGGCATCACGATCGACGCCTACATGCTCGTCTATTACGTCGCCACTCCCCCCAACTTCGGCGTCGGCACGACGATCCCGTCGATCGTTGCCGCCAACGGCAATCTCACGATCGATAGTCTGACCCCCGTCACGTTCGGCGGCTATACGACCGAAGGCGACATCACGATCATCGGAACCACCGTCACCATCAGCGGCCTGCTCAAGACGACTGGCACTGGCAAGACTGTGGCGATCACCGCGACGGCCGGTGATATCGCCTTTATTAGCGCCGGTGCCATCGACAATGCCGTGGGTCTGAGCGGCACCACCACGCTGTCGGCAGCGGCTGGCACGATCACCGGGTCGTCCAGTTCGGCGGTCTCCGGCTTCATCACCACCCTGACGGTCGGACAAGCCCTCTCGTTCGCCGGCCCGATCACTGCCACGACCCTCACGGCGACCGGAGCCAGCACAGGCATCAGCCTCACCGGCACCAACAGCCTCGGGACGGTCGCCGTCACCAAGGGCAGCAACGTGGTCATCAACGACTCCACGGGCGCGCTTATCCTTGGCGCGATCGGCGCGACCGGCTCCATCACGGTGACCGCCGCCGGCGCGGTGAGCCAGTCGGGGGCCATCAGCGGTGGGGCACTCAGCGTCAATGCGGCTGGCAATGCCATCACACTCAACACGCAGAACAACACCGTCACCTCCTTCGCCTCAACCAATGGCGCAGGCAGCGTCACCTTCAAAGACACGGCGGGCACCCTCGTCCTCGCCGGCATTACGGGCGGCACGGTCACCATCGATGCCGCCGGAGCAGTCACGCAGACGGCTGCCATCAACGCCGGGGCGTTCACCGTCAACGCCGCTGGCAACGCCGTCACGCTGAACACCCAGAACAATGCCGTCACCTCCTTCGCGTCGAGCAACGGTGCAGGCAGCGTCGTGTTCAAAGACACGGCCGGCGGACTGACGCTCGCCGGCATCACCGGCGGGACCGTCACCATCACTGCCGCCGGCGCCGTCGATCAGACGGCCGCAGTGAGCGCCGGAGCCTTCACCGTCAACGGCAACGGCTCCGCCATCAGCCTCAACACCCAAAACAACGCCGTCACCTCCTTCGCCTCGAGCAACGCCGCGGGCACGGTGCTGTTCAACGATACCGCCGGCGGACTGATCCTTGCCGGCATCACGGGTGGGACGGTCACCCTCGGTGCCGCCGGAGCAGTCACGCAGACGGCCGCATTGAACGCTGGAGCGTTGACCGTCAACGGCAACGGCTCCGCCATCAGCCTCAACACGCAAAACAACGCCGTCACGAACTTTGCTGCGAGCAACGGGGCGGGAAGCATCTCCTTCGCGGATACATCCGGCGACCTGTCGCTCGGCAACATCACGAGCGGGTCGCTCTCGATCGCTGCTGCGGGAGCCGTGACGATCAATCAGACACAGGTGGTGGCCAGTGGGAACGTCATCATCACGACGCAGGCCGGGGGTGGGCTCTCCGTCATCGGCCCGCAGCCTGGTGGCCTGCTGAGCAGCAGCACGCAGATCACCCTCAGCGGCGTCCAGGGTCCGATCGTGCTGGTCAACGGCGGGCAGATCGTCGCCCCGACCATCATCGGCAACGGCCAGAATGTCGACGTCGGGGGCACCATCACGACGACCGACGACCTGAATGCGGCGGTGGCTGCCGTCAACACGCTGCCGATTATCAGCGGCTCCACCTATGAGATCGTCGTGGGGTCCAATCTCACGCTGTCGCAAACACTCACCATCAACCGGCCAGTGTCGCTGCACGGCAATGGAACTCCCTATGTCCTCACTGCGGGCAGTGGCGTGACCAACGGTCTGGTCCTGAACCCGACCGCCAGCGGCAGCCGGATCTCGAGCCTTGCATTCAGCGGCTTCGGCGGCACGGCCATCCAGCTCAACGCTGCCCAGAATGTCGCGATCTCCGGCATTGCGGTCACTGGCAACTGGACAGGCGTCGGCACCGGCCTGGGAATCACCGGCAGGAGCACAGGAACTACCGTACAGGGCTCCACCTTCACGAACAACCCATTCGCCATCAGGCTCACCTCGGCCACCGGTGTGACCATCGGCGGCACCGCGGCCGGCCTGCGGAACACGATCTCCGGGAGCACCCGGGCCGGCGTCTTCGCCACGGGCTTCGGCACTGGCTCGTCGGTGATCAGGACCGTGTTTTTGAGAACGCTGCCGACGCCCGTGCAGTACAACCTCCGCAGTTCACGGAACCTCCGAGTGGTGCGGTAGGCCGGGACGGGCCGCGAGTACTAGGCAGCCGCCAGTGGCTTTGTCCTAGCCCGCGTTCTCCACCACCTCGCTGCCGCCCGCCGCGGTTACTCGGGCAAACCGGATGTCGAGCGTCCGCAGGTAGGTGTGGAGCCCGGCGTCTTGAATCGGCAGCACATGTGCCGGGAAGCCCGACTCGTTGTGGTGGGAATGCCAGAGGCCCGGCGGCGTCACGAACACCGCATGCGGCTGCCAGTCGAACCGCTCACCATCCTTGATCCGGCCGTCTGCCCCCAGCGACTTGCCCACCATCGTGTAGCAGCCCGGCTTGGCATCGACGACCAGATCGACCGCCACCGACTGGTGCCGGTGCGGAGCCTGCACCGCACCGACCGGCAGCCGGCCGAACATCGCCCAGATGATGTGCGTGATCGTCATCGTCTGCGGAAAGAGCCGGTTTCCGAGCAAAACACTCAGCCGGTTGGCATGGGCACTGGCAGGATCGCGGATGACGGTCTCGAGTGCCTCGTGGATCGACTCCCGCTTGTAGAGCGTCGGCGAAAACTGCCGCCGTGTCGCCTCCACGCCCAGATAGGCAAGCAGGGGCGCATCATGCACCCAGTAGACCGCGGCGTCGTCGCACGCCACGTGCATCGCCCGACTCCCGGCCGGGAGTGTGAACAGGTCGCCCGCCTGCCAGACGATCTCCGTGCCGTCGGTCAGCGCCGCGGCATTACCCTCTAGCTGCGTCGTGCCGCTGCCCCGCATCACGAAGAAGAGCTGGCTCGTGGCATTGGCGTCGGTGATGATCGCGTCGCCCGAACAGATGTGGATGAAGTTGGCACAGAGCCCAGGCGAGGTGGCCGGCCCGGGACAGCCGAGGCTGGAGCTGTTGTCGAGGGGCACCGTACGCGTGATCCCCTGCTCGTGCAGTTCGGCCGCGAACCGGGCCCCGGGAATCGCCCCCAGCGTGCCATCGGCGATCGGGTTGGATGCATAGCGATAGTCATGAAACCGGGCAGCCTCCGTCAGGCGGTCCGCAGGAGTGCGGTCGGGAGATGGCTTGAGCATTGTCGGGCTCCTTGAGCGGGCATGATCAGACTCGAACGCCTCAATACACATCCTCGTGACGACCGATCGCGAGCAGTTCCACGACTTCAGGGGATGGATCGGGAGTGGACCGGGCGAGCCGAAACACAATACGAATGTCGTATCCGCCGCTACAAGCCCATGATCCTTCAAGTTCACCCTTGAGCTTGTGCGAGCGGAGCCGCGGATCAAAAAGATCATTCTCCATCAATTCGAGCGTTGTTGCCACGGATTCCAACGCTTCGGGATGTCGTTTAAGGAATCGCTTCGCGGTCCGCATGAACGCTGGGGTCCGAACCAGCAGCCGATTCATGACGACAGATCACGGGTCAGGTCGCTCATCAGATCGCGGGCCGTTGTGCGGCTACCCTTGCCAGACGCCAGATCGGCCTCCGCCTCGCGCACGTCTGCAATCAACTGCTGCCGCCGCAGAGCAGCCAGCCGCATCCGGACAACATCGACCAACTCCGCCTGCTGCTCCGGAGGAAGTTGGCCGATCGCGTCAAGCAAGGCGTCGAAGGTGGGGATAGAAATCATGGGCATTCCCGTGTCGCGTGAGGAAATCGGTCCCGCCAGAAACCTAACTTATTCTACGCATCACATCGGGATCGAGAAACGGGTCGCCAAACTGGTATAGTTCCGCAACTGCTTCGTGATTCTGGCACTTAATCATCAATGCAGCGGATCTTATGGCTTCAGACAACACCCTCGCGCCCCGGATCGTGTCGCTCCTGCCGGCTGCCACGGAGATCGCGGCGGCGCTGGGGCTTGAGGGGAATCTCGTCGGACGGTCGCACGAATGCGATGAGCCGGCCGGCGTGGCCAGCCTGCCCGCCCTGACGGCAGCCCGCATCGACGCCTCGGCCCCGAGCCGGGAGATCCATGACCAAGTGACGCAGATCGGGAAGGCCCTCAGCGAAACCGCCATCACGCGAACGACCGCAGGCAACGCCGCGGCCTGCGCCATCGGCACCTCCGCCGCCCTCTACACGCTCGATGTCGACACGCTCGCTAGCCTCAAGCCCGATCTGATCCTCACGCAGGCCGCCTGCGACGTCTGTGCAATTTCGGCCGCCGACGTCGAGGCCGCGGTGCAGAAGGCAGGCGTGAACACACAGGTGCTCGCCCTTTCGCCAGCCACGTTTGCCGACCTACTCTCTGACATTCGTGCCGTGGGCAAGGCCACGGGCCGGCTGGCCCAGGCGCGGGAAGTGGTGGCTCGATTGCGCGCTCGGATCGCCTCCGTAGCCTGCCGGGTCGGCACGTTCTCCGACCGGCCCCGTGTCGCCGTGATCGAGTGGCTCGACCCGCCGATGGCCGCGGGCAACTGGGTGCCGGAGATGGTCCGCCTGGCTGGCGGGGAGGACCTGCTCGGCAAGGCGGGCGGCCACTCGCACTGGATCTCTTGGGACGACGTCGCCGCCGCCGATCCCGACGTCGTGATCCTCGTGCCCTGTGGATTCACGCTCGATCGCGTGGTCGCCGAGGCAGCCTCAGCGGCGGTACAGCCGCATCTCAAGAAACTACGCGCCTGCCGCGAGGGCAATGTTGTCGCCGTCGACGGCCACCACCTCTTCAACCGGCCTGGACCGCGGCTGGTCGACTCGCTCGAAGTGCTGGCGGAGATCGTGCACCCGGGCAGGTTCGCGTTTGCGACAACGCGGCGGTTTGCCCAGCGACTCTTCTCCCCGCCTACCTGAGATCCTCGGGCTTCACGCCCTTCTTGAAGCCGTCGCCCCTAAACGGCAGCGGCTCGAAGGTGCCTACGATATTCACGTTTGAAGCTGACGGAATCTGGCTCTCCATCCCCGTCGCCCAGTAGCAGGCATTCACGAGCATCCGCCGCGTGCCGGTGCTCACCAGGTCGGTCGACGAGCCCATGGTGGTCGTAAATACCCGGCCTGTCGGGCCGCCGCCCACGCTATACGTCTTCACCCATGCCACCGGCATCATCGGCTCGTTCTTCTTGGCATCCTCCCCCTCGACGACCGGCGACCCCGGGTTCATGCCTTCGAGCACCTGCCCCAAGACCAGCGGCTCACAGTCGCCCGGTAGCGGCAGGCGAACGGTGTAGACGTCGGTATCGCCCCAGATGTCACCCTCACCGATGCCGCGGAGAATCGGGTGATCCTTGGCCTCCGGAACGATCAGGCCCCGGGTGCTCTCCTGACCGTGATGGCCGTGGTGGTTGATCCACGTCTCACCAAGCACCTGTCGGCCGAAGCCCTGCGGCATCGTGTCGCCCGTCTGATTCCAGCCGTAGTGCGAGTAGGGTCGATCCTTCGGAATGTTAAAGGCGTGGGTCGCCGTTCGCATGCCGATCACCGGTTTGCCGGTCTTCAGATAGTCGTCGATCTCCTTCATCTGCGCATCGGGCAGATTGCGAAACCGCGTGGCAATCACCATCAGGTCGGCTTTGCGCAGCGATTCGAGGCCCGGGATGTTGTCAGACTGATTTGGGTTGATCTCACCCGTGGCCGGATCGATCGCATAGAGCACCGTGCAGTTGAAGCCGTGGTGTTTGGCGAGGATTTTTGCGAGCTGCGTGAGTCCCTCCTCGCTGCGGTATTCCTCGTCGCCGCTGATGAGCACGACCTGCTTCCCCTTCCCCGGCCCCTCGCCCCCTTCCACCACGAGCCACGGATCGGCGGCTCTTGAATGTGAAGCCACCAGAGCGGCAGAGCACGCGAACAAGAAGAGCGCAATGGAGCACAGGCGATTCATGGACAGGTTCCTGAAGGGACTCATAGAAGAATCAACTTAAAATACCATTCACCACATGCCCATGCACGTCGGTGAGCCTGAAGTCGCGGCCCTGGTAGCGGAACGTGAGCCGCTCGTGGTCGAGGCCGAGGCAGTGCAGGATCGTGGCCTGCAGATCGTGCACATGCACCTCGTCCCGCGCGACATGAAAACCCAGCTCGTCGGTCTCACCGTAGCTGATGCCACCCTTCACGCCACCGCCGGCGAGCCACATGGTGAAGGCATTGGGATGGTGGTCGCGGCCCATCGAACGGCCGAGCACGGCGCTAGCCTCCACCATCGGCGTGCGGCCGAACTCGCCCCCCCAGACGACGAGCGTGCTGTCGAGCATGCCGCGCCGCTTCAGATCGGACACGAGTGCGGCGCTCGCCCGGTCGGTTGCCACACAGTTGTTCTTCACGTTGCCCGCGACGTCGGAATGACCATCCCAGCCCTCGTGGTAGATCGTCACGAACCGCACGCCCCGCTCCACCAGCCGCCGCGCAATCAAGCAAGCCCGCGCGAAGCTCGCCTCCTCGGCCTTGCAGCCATAGAGACCAAGCGTCTCGGCCGTCTCGTCGGCCAGATTCATCAGCTCCGGCGCCGACGTCTGCAGCCGGTGGGCCATCTCGTAGCTGGCGATCCGGGTGGCGATCTCGGGATCGCCGTCGGCCAGGAGCCGGCGGCGGTTGAGCGCCGACACCACCCCCAGCGTGTCTCCCGCCAACCGCCGGTCGGCGCCGTCGGGCGACTGCACGTTGAGGATCGGCGGACCGCCGTTGCGAAACCGCGTGCCCGTATAGACGCTCGGCATAAAGCCGCTCGACCAGGTGGCCGCCCCGCCGCTGACGCCCCCGCCCGTGCTCATCACCACGAAGGCCGGCAGCTGATCGCTCTCGCTACCCAGGCCGTAGGTCACCCACGAGCCCAGGCTCGGCCGGCCTGGCTGGGCAAAGCCGCAGTTCATGAAGATCTGGGCCGGCGCATGATTGAACTGGTCGGTACGACAGCTCTTCACGATCGCGATGTCGTCGACCACCGTGGCGAGGTGCGGCAGCACCTCCGAGAGCTCTGCTCCGCACTGGCCGTGCCGTGAAAACCGAAACCGCGGCCCCAGCACGGCAGCATCTGGCCGAATGAAGGCATACCGCTGCCCGCCGATCACCTCGGGCGGGATCGGCTTCCCCTCGATCGCCGCCAGCTTCGGCTTGTGGTCGAACATGTCGAGCTGGCTCGGCGCCCCTGCCATGAAGAGCTGAATGACCGCCTTGGCCTTGCCTGGAAAATGCGGCGGCCGAACCGCGAGCGGAGCCTCTTGAATCAGGCTGCCACGCGCCGGGGCAGCACGACCAAGCGTATCGGCCAACAGCCCGGCCAGCGCGATCTTGCCGACGCCAACACCGCACTGCTCGAAGAAGTGCCGCCGTGTGATCTCGAGGAGGTTCATGATGGTGCCTACCTTTTTACGACCGCTTCATCGAGGTTCATCACAGCCCGGGCCGTCAACATCCAGGCGGCCAGTTCCATCGCGTCGGCGCTGGCTTCAGCCGGCATCGACGCAGCGCCTCCAGCCAGCTTCGCGGCATCAAGTTCACCTGCCGCCACTCGCTGCCGCTGCATGTGGAGAAAGTCCATCATCGCCCGCTGCTCGTCGGCGTCGAACTCCCGCGAGAGCACCCGTCGTGCCAGTTCGCGAAGCCGGGTCGCATCGTCGGTGCCGGCTGCCAGCACCGTCTTTCCGAGCGACTGGGCCACCTCCACAAACATCGGGTCATTCAGAAGCGTGAGGGCCTGCAGCGCCGAGTTGGAGACCTCGCGACGGGCAATGCAGGCCTCGCCACTGGGCCCGTCGAACGTGGTCGTAAATGCGAACGGCGCCGTCCGCTTCTGATAGGTGTAGATGCTGCGGCGGAACCGGTCCTCGCCGCCGCTGACGTTCCACTTGCCACCACCCCAGGCCGCCTCCGTCACGCCGTCGGGCTGCGGCGGCCGCACGCCGGGCCCATACATTTTCGTGGACAACAGCCCCGCCGCAGCGAGGGCAGAATCCCTGATCACCTCGGCCTCCAGCCGAACCCGCGGGCCACGCGCTCCAAGAGCGTTTTTTGGATCCCGCTCGACCAACGCCTCTGGCGCCACCGAAGCCTGGCGGTAGGTCGCGCTCGTGACGAGAAGCCGGTGCAGTCGCTTCATCGACCAGCCCATGCCGCCGCTGCGGGTGTCAGCCATGAACGTGGTCGCCAGCCAGTCGAGCAGCGACGGGTGGCTCGGCGGCTCGCTCTGGTAGCCAAAATCCTCGACCGTCGCGACCAGGCCGCGGCCAAAGAGCGTCTGCCACTGCCGGTTGACCGTCACCCGCGCAGTCAGCGGGTTGTCGGCGGAGACGAGCCAGTTTGCCAGCGCCAGCCGGTTGGCCGACACGCCCGGCGGCAACTGCGGTAGGAACGACGGCACGGCGGCCGGCACCTCCTGCTTCGGCTGCGTGTATTCACCACGATGGTGGAGGAATGTCTTCCGCGGATTGTCGGCCGGCCGCTCCTGCAGCACGAGCGTCGTCTGGCCAGCCCGAAGGCTGTGCTCGAGTTCTCGGATCTGCTTGATCGGCTCGGCCAGCTCCGGCGCACTGGCAAGGAAGCGACGGAATACTCGCTCCCGTTCGGCGGCCGACCGCTGGTCTTCCGTCTTGGCAAGCGCCGCCTCGACGTCGGAAGCATGGCCCCGCGACTCCGCATTGTCTGCCGCCGTGATCGACAGCCGGAAGCAGCCAAGCGGACAGGCGAAGTGCCGCTCAAACCGCATCGTCAGCGTGAGCGACGTGCCGGGAGCGAGCTCTTCAGCCAGTTGGAATACGGCCGCATGAGCCCTGCCCTGATCGCCATTCGTGCTCCAGCCGCTCGACATGTCGCCGTCAATCGCTTTCGTGGCAGTGCTCTCGACCTTGCTCTTGGCCGCCGTACCGCCAAACGAGTCGGTCGCATGCGTCAGCGTCAGCCGTTTCCCACCCGCTGTCGCCTCCATCTCCGAGAGGAAGAAATCGCCCTTCGGTCCCTCATAGAAACACATGCCGGGGCCATGATCCGGAAGGCTCTCGTCGGGCAGCACCTCCAGACGCACGGCCCTGATCGGCTGATCCGACGGCGGCAGTTCAATCTCGTAGACGTCGCTCTTGGTACTGTCGCCGCTGCCGAGAATCGAGCCATCATCACGGACAACGAGGTGCGGCATACTGGTTTTCAGCGTCGTCGGCCGGATGACCTTCCAGGCCACAGCCCGCGCCGACTCCTCGCGGTTCCACGCCTCGAACCGCTCCGCGAGGGAGACCACCTGTTTCGCCTCGGCCGCGGGCGGATGCGGACTGCTCTCGCCCGACCCGGCGGCCGCCACCTGCTCTGCTTCCGCAGCCGTCGGCACGGGCCACTTCGTCGGCAACTCTGCCCAAAGGTTTTCGATCTGCCGCGCTGTCTCGCTCTGCTGCCGTTCGCGGTCGGCATTCGGAATCCGCCACTCGGGCTCGTCGGCGTTGTTGAGCAACGCCATCAACGAAAAATAATCGGTGTGCAGAATCGGATCGAACTTGTGCGTGTGGCACTGGGCGCAGGCGGTGGTGAGGCCCAGCCAGGTGGTGCCGGTCGTGCCCACGCGGTCGACCATGGCAAGGTAGCGGAACTCCAGCGGATCGATCCCGCCCTCTTCGTTGAGCATAGTGTTACGGTGGAAGCCGGTGGCGATGATGTCGTCAGGCGTGGCCCCGGGCAGCAGGTCGCCAGCAATCTGACGGATGGTGAACTGGTCGAACGGCATGTCGTCGTTCAAGGCACGGATCACCCAGTCGCGATAGGGCCAGATCTGACGGTCGCGGTCTTTTTCATAGCCGTTGGTGTCGGCGTACCTCGCGAGATCGAGCCACCGCCGCGCCCACCGCTCGCCATAGCGGGGGCTCGCCAGCAGCCTGTCCACAAGTTTCTCATAGGCATCGGGCGACGAATCAGCGAGGAACGCGTCGAGATCGGCGAGTGTGGGCGGCAGGCCGACGAGATCGAGATGCACCCGCCGGCAGAGCGCGGCCCGATCAGCCTCGGGGCTGGGTGTGAGCCCCTCCTGTTCGAGCCTCGCCAGCACGAACCGGTCGATCTCGTTCTTCGGCCAGACGGTGTTCTTCACCGTCGGCAGGGATGGACGAACAGGTTTCACAAACGCCCAGTGCGGCCGGTATTCCGCGCCGGCGGCGATCCAGTCGGTGAGAATCTGCCGCTCGCGATCGGTGAGCACGACCTTCGTGTGCGGCGGCGGCATGACCAGGTCGGGATCGGTGCTCGTAATCCGGGCGATGAGTTCGCTGTCATCGGGATGGCCCGGCACAATTGCTCTGGTACCGCTATCGAGCTCGCGGAGGGCCTCCTCCCGCAGGTCGAGCCGCAGGCCCGCCTCGCGGTGACCTTCATCCGGCCCGTGGCACTTGAAGCAGCGGTTGGAGAGGACCGGCCTGACCTCGCGGGCGAAGTCGGGGGCGGCCGCCTGACCGACGGCGCTGGGCCACAGAATGCAGCCGGCCGCGAGCACGAGGAGCGTTTGGCTGTTCATATCCCTCCATTATTCCACGCCGGAAGCAGCGCAGCCACTGCAGGGGGAAACGGCTTCCGGATAGACTTTCTTGCATGCACAAGAAAACACCCGTCACGCTGTTGTTTGCCGCCATCTGCGCGTTCGTTTTCTGCCAGCCACCAGCGTGTGGTGAGACGCCGAACGAGCCGCCGCAGAAAGAGTTGATCCTGCCCGGCGAGGTCTTTTCCGTGGAGGGCCGGACAGCCTTTCTCTTCACGCCCGCCAACCGGCCTGACGACTCGGCCGCACCCGCGGCGGGACCGAAGCCGTGGATCCTGTATTCACCCACACTCCCCTGCTGCCCTGACAAGGCAGAAGAATGGATGCACGAGCAGTTCACGCGGGCCGGCATCGCCGTCGCCGGTATCGACACGGGTGAGTCGTATGGCAGCCCTGCGGCGGTGAAGGCGGCGGAGTCGCTCCACGCCGAGCTGGTGCGACGAGGCTACGCCACCAAGCCGGCGGTGCTCGGCCGCAGCCGCGGCGGCCTCTGGGCGAGCAGTTGGGCGATCGCCCATCCCGAACTCACGGCGGGCGTCGGCGGCATCTATCCGGTCTACGACTGGCGGACCTATCCCGGGATCGAAACGGCGGCCGTCGCCTATGGCCTCACGCCGGCCGAACTCACCGCCCAAGCCGCCGCCCTCTGTCCGATCGAACGCATCGACGTGGCGGCGAAGGCGGGTGTTCCCTTCTGCATCATCCATGGCGATGACGACACGGTCGTGCCGCTCGGCCCCAACTCGGCCACCCTCAAACAACGGTACGAGGCCGCTGGCCGGGGTGATCTGGTCACGCTGATCGTGGCCAAGGGCCAGGGGCACAGTTTCTGGGAAGGCTTCTTCCACTGTCAGGAACTGGTCGATTTCCTGATCGACCGGGCCCGTGCCGGCGCTGGCGCCGCCCGCTGACCACTCCACTGCAGCACGGTGTCGGCTGATTCGACATCGTCCTTGGTCGAGGGTATTACTAGGAGCCACCCTCACGGTGGTTCTCCCCTCGGCCTCCACGGCATCTCCATGGCAGACTTTCCCCGTTTTCCGAATCAGTCCCGCACGCCTGGCCTGCCGGCCGGCGGCCTTCCCATCAAGTGGCTCGCGGTGGCGGCGGTGGCGGTCCTGCTCGGCTCGGGCCTGGCCCGCGGCGTCTACACCGTCGGCCCCGAGAGCGTGGGAGTCATCCAGCGGTTTGGCCGGTTTGTCGGCACGGTCGGCCCGGGACTGCGGTTCAAGCTGCCCTTCGGCATCGACACCGTCACGATCCTGCCGGTGAAGCGGCAGCTCAAGATGGAATTCGGTTTCGGCTCCGCCGGTGCCAGCAATCCGGATCAGGCCGCCTCCGGCCCCGAGCAGAATCGGGAGAGCGACATGGTGACGGGCGACCTGAATGCCGCGCACGTCGAGTGGGTCGTGCAGTATGAGATCAGCGACCCCGAACTGTATCTCTTCAACCACCGGGAGCCAGGCCCGACGCTCCGCGATCTTGCCGAGAGCGTGATGCGGGAGGTGGTGGGCGACCGCACGGTTGACGAGGTGCTCACGGTCGGCCGTCAGGGGATCGAGAACGACGCGATCACGAAGCTCACCGCCCTCGTGCAGGATCTCGGCATGGGGCTCCGAGTTCAGCAGGTGCAGCTCAAGAACGTCCACCCACCCGAGGCCGTCCAGCGGTCGTTCGACGAGGTCAACCGCGCCCAGCAGGAGCGGGAGCAGATGATCAATCAGGCCAACGGCGAATACAACAAGGTCGTGCCACGGGCCAGCGGCGAGGCCGACAAGAAACTCCGCGAGGCTGAAGGCTTCGCGCTCAAGCGAGTGAACGAGGCCCAGGGCGACGTGGCCCGGTTCAAGTCGCTGCTCGAACAGTATGAAAAAGCCCCCGACGTCACCCGCCAACGGCTTTACTTGGAGACGCTCTCAGAAGTGCTGCCGCAGCTCGGCGGCAAGGTGATCCTCGACGCCGACGCCAAGCAGTTCCTCCCGCTGATGAATCTGCAGCAGCTCGATGCCAAAAAGCCATAGGCCCCCGCCCACCCGCACGATCCGACCATGAACAACCTCCCCATCAATCATCCGCTCCTGCAACTGGCCCGGCAGTTTGCCGACGCGCTCTTCTCGCCGCTGGGCGGCCTGCTGGCCGCAGCCGCCGCGGTCTTCCTGCTCGGCTGCGCCTACACGGTCGATCAGGCGGAGCAGGTCGTGATCACGCAGTTTGGCCGACCGGTCGGGCAGCCGATCAACGTGGCTGAAGAGGGTGCCGGCCTGCACTTTAAGCTGCCGTTCGTACAGACGGCGAATCGGTTCGAGAAGCGCATCCTGCAATGGGACGGTCCGCCGAATGAGATGACGACCCGCGACAAGCTGTATGTCGTCGTCGACACCTTCGCCCGCTGGCGGATCGCCGACCCGCTGAAATACTTCGAAAGCCTCCGCGACGAGCGGAGCGCCATGTCGCGGCTCGACGACATTATCGGAAGCGAGACCCGCAACGTGGTCGCCCGCCACGACCTGATCGAAGTGGTGCGTTCCGACAAGAGCCGGCAGCCGGAGCAGGATGCGGCACTGGCTGACTCAGGAACTGCCGTGGGCACGCTGCCGCCGATCGAGTTTGGCCGCAAGGAGCTTGAGCGTGAGATCCTCGCGGCCGCGCGGCCGAAGGTGGGGCTCTGGGGGATTGAACTGCTCGATGTTCGTGTGAAGCGGCTCAACTACAAGGCGGGCGTGATCGAGAAGATCTACGACCGCATGATCTCAGAGCGGATGCAGATCGCGGAGCGGTTCCGCTCCGAGGGCGCGGGCGCCGCGGCCAAGATCGAAGGCCGCAAGGACAAGGATCTGCAGCGAATCCAGTCGGAGGCCTACCGGCAGGTGCAGGAGATCAAGGGCGACGCCGACGCGCAGGCCTCCGAGATCTACGCGACCGCCTACACGGCCAGCCCGAGGGCCGCCGATTTCTACGCGTTCGTGAAGACGCTCGACACGTATAAAGCGACGCTCGGCCGCGACAGCACGTTGATCCTCACGACCGACAGCGACCTGTTCCGGCTGCTCAAGCGGGTCGATGGCCGTAGTCCCAACCAGCCGGCTCCCTGATTCGCTTGGCGGCAGCACCAGCAGTGACCAGCACGAAGCCCAAGCAGAAGCCTGCCAGGCAGAGCACACGGCCAGCCGCCCGTTGGAGCGTGTATCTGGTGCGGTGCCGCGACGGCTCGCTCTACACGGGCATCACAAACGACCTGTCCAAACGGCTCAAGACCCACGCCGCCGGCAAGGCCTCGCGGTACACCCGCAGCCGGCTTCCCGTGACGCTGGTCTACACCGAGCCGCAGCCTTCGCAATCAGCAGCGCTCAAGAGAGAGGCAGCGATCAAGAAGCTGACCCGGCCGCAGAAGGACCGCCTGATCCTTATGAGGCCGTCGTGCAAGCCAGCCGGCACCACTGGCTGACCCGCTCACGGATGTCGTCCCGGATCCGACGGACCGCGACGAGCCGCTCCTCGTGCGAGCCCGCCAGTGCTGAAGGATCGGGGAATCCCCAGTGATCGCGGTGCACACCGCTCGGAAACGTCGGGCAGCGTTCGGCGCTGGCCTCGTCGCAGACCGTGACGACACGCGTAAACCGCGGGCCGTGCGTGAGCATCTCGGCCACGCTCTTGGTCTTCGCGCCGGCGATGTCGATGCCCACCTCCTGCATCGCCTCGACCACCAGCGGATTGAGCACTCCTGGTTCGAGGCCTGCACTGTGCGCCTCGTAACTCCCCTGGCACATCTGGTTCACGAATGCCTCCGCCATCTGGCTGCGGGCGCTGTTGTGGATGCAGACAAACAGAATCCGCTTCGGCTCAGGGGCCGGGCAGCACGCCTCGCCACCGACACCACACTTCTCCGGGGCAAGGCAGGCGGTGTGCTTGGTGCCCAGATTGAAGAGGATGCCGGACGGCGTAACCTCGGCACCGCCGAGAGGGTATTGCGACACCACGGCGTCTTCATACTCGACCTCAACTGGCAGATCATCGGACTTCAGGAGCGGCCGGGCGACCTCGACGATCTTCGCCAGCTTCGTCGTCTCGAGCCGATGGTCGAGATCGTTGGCCACCCAGACCTGCAGGACGCAAGACGACAGCGACCGGACGGTGCCGCCGCAGTCGACGAAGTCTTTCTGGACGCGACCGACTTCGGTGATGTGGTAGTGGGCTGGAATGAAGGAGTTGTCGGGCAGCATGAAGTGCATCTTCACGCTGGGGTTGGCGATGAGCACGGCCAGGAATTCGGAGACAGTCATCGGGGTTTCCATGTGAGAATTGGGGAACGAGTCGGTTGCTGTTTCCAGTCTCTCTATTACCAGACTCTATAATGCTCGGGTCGATTTCCACCACCGCACGGTCTGTCGGTACCGCGGCCGGCTTGCCTGGATTGAATCGACGAGCGTGACACAATCATAAGGAGAATTCTGATGTTGGCACTCGCGAGGATGAGCACGTCTCTGTCGGCCACGATGGCCTCCCCGAGCACGCGGCCGACTGCCGTCTGGCAAGCATCCCTTGCCCTCTGGTGCCTGGCCTTCGCTGGCCTGTGTGGCATCGCTCGCGGCGAGGACACTCAAGAAAAGCCGGCCGATGTCTGCCCGGTGACAGGCCATGGCACGGCGAAACCAGCCGCTGCCGGTCAGGCGACCGCCCACGGCTACTCAAATCGGGATTGGTGGCCGAATCAACTCAACCTCCAGATCCTTCATCAGAACTCTGCCAAGAGCAATCCGATGGATCAGGATTTTGACTACGCCAAAGCCTTTCAGGCCCTCGACCTCGCGGCTGTCAAAAAAGACATCGCCACGCTGATGACAACCTCCCAGCCCTGGTGGCCGGCTGACTACGGCCACTACGGACCGTTTTTCATCCGCATGGCCTGGCACAGCGCCGGCACCTATCGCGTCGGCGACGGACGGGGGGGCGCTGGCTATGGCACGCAGCGGTTTGCGCCGCTCAACAGCTGGCCGGACAACGCCAACCTCGACAAGGCTCGCCGACTGCTCTGGCCGATCAAGCAGAAATACGGCCGCGCACTCTCCTGGGCCGACCTGATGGTGCTGACGGGCAACGTGGCGCTCGAATCGATGGGTGTTCAGACATTCGGATTCGGTGGCGGCCGCGAGGATGTCTGGGAACCGCAGGAAGACATCAACTGGGGGCCCGAGAGCGAGTGGCTGGGTGACAGGAGATATACCGGCGACCGCCAACTGGACAAACCCCTCGCCGCCGTCCAGATGGGACTGATCTACGTGAATCCCGAAGGGCCCAATGGCAAGCCCGATCCGCAGGCCGCCGCCCACGACATCCGTGAAACATTCGCCCGCATGGCCATGAACGACGAAGAGACGGTAGCCCTCATCGCCGGCGGGCATACCTTCGGCAAGGCCCACGGCGCCGCCAGCCCAGTGGGCAACGTCGGCCCCGAACCGGAAGCGGCTGGCCTGGAAGAACAGGGCCTCGGCTGGAAAAACAGCTTCGGCTCGGGGAATGCCGACGACACGATCACCAGTGGACTCGAGGGCGCCTGGTCGACGACGCCGACGCAATGGTCGAACGACTACTTCGACAATCTGTTTGGCTACGAATGGGAACTGGCGAAGAGCCCCGCCGGCGCCTGGCAGTGGACGCCCAAGGATCCGTCGGCACGAGGCACAGTGCCCGACGCCCATGATCCCGCCAAGTCGCATGCGCCAATGATGTTCACCACCGACATCGCGCTGAAGACAGACCCGGCGTACGCCACGATTTCCCAGCGGTTCCGTGATGAACCAAAGGCGTTTGCGGATGCCTTTGCACGGGCGTGGTACAAGCTGACCCACCGTGACATGGGGCCGCACGCCCGCCTGCTTGGCCCGGAAGTACCTCAGCCGCAGCTGTGGCAGGACCCCGTTCCCGCCGTTGATCACGAGCTGATCAATGCCGAGGACATTGCCGCTCTCAAGCGCGCGATTCTCGCCTCAGGCCTCTCCGTGTCCGACTTGGTCTCGACCGCCTGGGCGTCGGCCTCGACCTTCCGCGGATCAGACAAGCGGGGCGGCGCCAATGGTGCACGGATCCGGCTTGCGCCCCAGAAAGACTGGGCGGTCAACGAGCCCGGCCAGCTCAAAGCGATGCTTACGAAGCTCGACAAGGTCCGTCAGGATTTCAACGCTGCCCAGCCCGGCGGCAAGAAGAAAGTCTCGCTCGCCGACATGATCGTGCTCGGCGGCTGCGCTGGCGTCGAGGCGGCTGCGAAGAAGGCCGGGCGTGAAGTCCTCGTGCCCTTCTCACCCGGCCGCACCGATGCGTCACAGGAGATGACCGATGTGGAGTCGGTCGCCGTGCTCGAGCCCAAGGCCGACGGCTTCCGCAATTACATCCAGCCTGGGCAGGTTCGATCCGCGGAAGACTTGCTCGTCGATCGGGCACAGCTGCTCACCCTCACCGCTCCGGAGCTCACGGTCCTGGTGGGCGGATTGCGGGCACTACAGGCGAATGCGGGAGATTCCCAGCTGGGCGTCTTCACCTCGCGGCCAGGGACTCTCACGAACGACTTCTTCGTGAACCTGCTCGACATGGGCACGCAATGGCAACAATCGCCCAACAACGTGCAAGTCTACGAAGGCCGCGACCGCTCGACTGGTGAGGTCCGCTGGAGAGGGAGTGCGGTCGACCTGGTGTTTGGCTCGAACTCACAGCTACGGGCAATTGCCGAGGTCTACGCCTCAAAGGACGCGGAGGAGAAGTTCGTGAACGACTTCATCGCGGCGTGGACCAAGGTGATGAACCTCGACCGTTTTGATCTGCACCAGGCCAATCGCCAAACCAGAATCAGCCGATAGCAGCCAACTCACGGCAGCTTCGAGTTCATGTACTTTGGGGGCAAAAAGACCCGCGAACTTGCCCGCAAAACACCGACCGCTTCATCGGACATTTCGTTCACTCCCATCAGGGAGACGGCACCGTCGTGCCGGGATAATGCTACTGCTCCTTCATCGGACAACGTGGCAAGGCTGCTGAGGTTCAGATAGCCCACATGCTGTGCCAGTGCCACGACCGCCTCATCGGAGAGATGGGTCACGCCGTCAAGGACCAGTCCGCCCTTGTGCTGAGCCAGTGATTTGGCCTCCAGATCCGAGATCGTTGTGAGCCCGTTGAGGACCAGTCCGCCCTTGTGCTGTGCCAACGACTTGGCCGCGTTGGCGGAGAGCGTGGTGAGGCCATCGAGGGAGAGCGTGGCGCCGCTGTGCTGGCCCAGTGACGTGGCTTCTCCCTCGGAAAGCGTGGCGAGTCCGTCGAGGTAGAGACGGCCCTTATGTTGTGCGAGTTGTTTGGCAGCCTCCGCCGAAAGCGTGGTGAGGCCATCGAGGGTCAGGTCGCCCTTGTGCTGCGCCAGCGCTTTGGCGGCCTCGGGAGAGAGCGTATTCAGGCCACGGAGCCATAGGCCGCCCTTGTGCTGTGCCAGCGACTTGGCAGCTTGGTCCGAGAGCGTGGTCAGGCGATTGAGCCACAGGACGCCCTTGTGATCCTTGAGCGACTTGGCTGCTTCATCCGAGAGCGTGGTCAGTCCGCTGAGGTTCAGATAGCCCGCGTGCAGCGACAGTGCGGCGGCCGCGTCATCCGAGAGCGTGGTCAGGCCAGTAAGGATCAGGCCACCCTTGTAATCTGTCAGCGACTTCGCGGCCTCGCCCGAGAGCGTGGTCAGGCCTTCCAGGGAGAGCGACGAACCCCGGTGCTCCGACAGCGATTGGGCAGCATCTTCTGAGAGCGTGCTCAGGCCGTCGAGCGACAACGCCGAGCCTCGGTGCTCGGCCAGCGCCTTGGCCACGTCCTCAGACAGCATGGTTACTCCGTCGAGAGAGAGATCTCTCTTGTGCTTCAGCGACCCGGCGGCCTCCGCTGAGAGCGTGGTCAGTCCGTCGAGCGACAGCGACAGGCCCCCTCGCTCTTTCATAGCCATGGCGGCCTCGTCCGAAAGAATGGCCAAGCCGTCGAGAGACAGTGATGTGCCCCGGTGCTGGGACAGCGCCGCGGCGGCCGGGCCCGAAAGCGCGGTGAGGCCGTCGAGGGAAAGCGATGTGCCCCGGTGCTGGGACAGCGCCACGGCAGCCTCGTCGGAAAGCGTGGTCAGGCCATCGAGAGACAGCACCACACCCCTGTGCCGCGCCAGTGCTGCGGCAATCTCGTCCGAGAGCGTGGTCAGACCGTCGAGGGAGAGCGATGTGCCCCTATGCTGCCGTGCGAGCTCCACCGCCTTTTCGACAGTCAGCTCCTTGATCAGATCTGTGCTTTCGGCGTGGATCTGCATCCCTGAGAGGAACATGAAGCCGACACAGGCAACCACCGACGTTGCATTTCTCATGGTATGACCTCTGCTGCCGTTCTGTTCCGAGCACCCCTCGCCCGCCCCCATTGCATGACGTTCGTTCTTCAGGACGGGTATGCCCGGCCGTCACTGCCCCCGAAACAGTCATCGACGAAATCGTACGTCAGCCCACATGCCTCGTCCAGCACGAGCATCGGATTGATGGATTGGCTGCACGCGGTTGTGCGACGACTCTGACAGAAATCAGGGGATCAGCAATCAGGGGATGAGCCCTGCGGGATTGGCAGGTCACGTGGAGACAGACGCCACCACCCGGCCAACAGGCTGCCGATCACTGAGTGAGTCACGCTGGAGATTGCACAGGGAACGGCGGTGAGGGGCTCAGTGGGAAAATGTCGCTGGGCCAGCACCACGCCGAGTCCCGAGTTCTGCATCCCCACCTCGATCGAGATCGTGCGGGAGATCGTGCGGTCGTAGCCGAACATGCGGGCAAAGAGATACCCCACCCCAAACCCGACCGCATGCAGCATGACCACGGCGAGCAGCAGCTGCGTTCCACTGGAGCGGATCGCGGCGGCGTTTTGCCCAACGATGCTCGCGCATACAAGCGCGATCGTGACCACGCTCACCAGCGGGGCGATCGGCAGCACCCGCTGCACCGCCCCAGGCAGCCAGCGATTGACTGCCATGCCGGCCACCACGGGCAGCACGACCACTTGGAGCGTCGAGAGGAACAGCCCCCAGCCATCGACCGCCACGAGCCTGCCGGCAAGCAGCTGAGTCAACAGGGGCGTGAGCACCACCGCGCCGAGCGTGCTGCATGTGGTCATCAGCACCGAGAGCGCCACATCCGCTCTCGCGATATAGGTCACCACGTTCGATGCCGTGCCTCCGGGGCAGCAGCCGACGAGAATCAGCCCGACGGCGAAGGGCGTATCGAGCTGCATCGTCTCGGCCACGAGCCATCCGGCGGTGGGCATGATGAGGAACTGCGCCACAAATCCAGCCGCCACGGTCGTGGGGCGGGTGGTGACACGCCGGAAGTCGTCGAACGTGAGCCCGAGCCCCATGCCGAGCATGATCACTGCCAGACCGATGACGATCGCATTGCCGCGAAACCAAGTGAACAGGCCCGGCTCCACCAGCGCCAGTCCGCACGCCACCAGCACCCAGAGGGGAAATGCATTGGCCAGTTGGTCGAAAAGGCGATTCATGTGGTCTCTACCGGTGTGCTTCCGCAACCGCGCAGTGCTGGCACCACGTTGGGGGCCGAGTCAATCATGTCCGCGGTCGCGGCGCCAACAGGCCACGGTAGGAGGCAACTGGTGGTCGACCAGAAACCTCATGCGACCTCAACGACGACATGGTTCGTCTGCTGGGCGGCGTAGGCGATGGTGGCGAGGATGTCGTCCCGCTCGAGACAGGGATAGTCCGCAAGGATTTCCTCGATTGAGGCCCCGTTGGCGAGGAGTTCGATGACGTCGGAGACGCGGATGCGCATGCCCCGAATGCAGGGCTTTCCGCCGCACTTTCCTGGCTCGATCGTGATCCGCGGGTGGGTTGTAGTCATCGTTCTCGCAGTATACCTCGTGCCTTTCTGGAGAGTCATGCCTCCCAACCCGGCGATGGCTCCTCGTGGTCCGCTCGGCTGACGCTTGCCGACGTGCCATTGGCCGAACTATCCTTGACGATCCCGCTTGACCAATCCGACCACGAGGTGTGCGGCATGCCGCCGAATCTCTCCCGGGCGCACCAGTCACCGGATCGATTGAGCCGACGTGTTTTCCTCCGGGCGGGGGCGACCATGATCGCCCTGCCGGCACTCGAGGCCTTCGGGAGCCCGGTGACCCCGGCAAAAGGCCCGCGAAATTTCGTCGCCGTTGGCACCTACCTCGGCTGGCACCAGAACGCCTTCTTCCCCACGCAGTCTGGCCGCGACTACGAACTCTCCCCCACGCTCAACCCGCTCGCCGGCTTGCGCGACCATTTCACCGTGTTCTCGGGGCTCGACCATCGCGCACCCAATGGTCACAACGCCTGGAGCAACTTCCTCTGCGGCATGAACCCGGGCAGTTGGTCGCTCGACCAGATGATCGCCGACTCGATCGGCCAGCAGACCCGCATCCCCTCGATCGAGCTCACCGCCGGCTCGGGCGAAGGCCCCCAAGCGATGAGTTTCACACGGCAGGGCGTCGGCCTGCCACAGATCGACCGGCCGAGCGTGCTCTACAAACGGCTCTTCACGTCGGAGGCCGACCGCGCCCGCACCGAATACCTGCTCGCGAGCGGCGAAAGCTCGCTCGATATGGTGCTCGACGATGCGAACCGGCTTCAACGGTCGCTCCCGTCTCGCGACCGGGCCAAGCTCGACGAATACTTCGAATCGATCCGCGCGGTCGAGAAGCGGATGGAGCGGCAGCATGCCGCCCTCGGCAAGCCCGCCGCCACGACCACGTACAAACTGCCCGACTACGATCCGGTCACACCGAACCTCCAGATCGAGGCGGAAGGAATCCTCTATGACCTGTCGGCGCTCGCTCTGGAAGGCGGCCAGACCCGCGTGATCACGATGTTCCTTCATGGGCTCGGGCAGGTCTTCTCGCTCGACGGCCGGCAGCTCGTGGCGGGCTACCACGGCCTGTCGCACCACGGCAACGATCCCGTCATGATCCGCGACCTCGTGGCGATCGAAACGGCCCACGTCCACTGTCTCGCCCGGTTTCTCGAACAACTCCATGGAAAGAAGACGCCCGAGGGGAAGTCGCTGCTCGAGGACACGGTCGTGCTCGTTGGCACCGGCATGGGCGATGCCAGCCGCCACAGCAACGCGAATCTTCCCACGCTCGTCGCCGGCGGCGGCTTCAAGCACGGCAGCCATGTGGCGGTCGATCCGCAGCAGGCAGGAACGCCACTCCTCGGCGACCTCTACATCACGCTCATGCAGCGCCTCGGCATCGAGACCGATCAGTTTTCGAACGCGTCGCAAAACATGAACGAGGCGTTGCTCTGATGCGGCAGTTCCTGCCTGTCATCCTGATCCTGGCCGGCACGTCCGCCGCCGTGCGGGCGGAGGAGTCAGCAGCAGTGCCGCCGGATGTCCGGGCGACCCTCGCGGGCAGGTGTCTTGGCTGTCACTCAGGCGACGCGGCGGAAGCAGGCGTTCGCCTCGACTGCGACACGATCGACTGGGCCGACCCCACTCAGGTCGATCTCTGGGGGCGGGTCGTGGCGGTGATCGAAGACCGCCGGATGCCGCCGCCCGATGCGGATCCGGCCACGCTGGAAGAGCGGGCGGCACTCGTGTCGTTCCTCGATTCGCCCATCCTCGCCCACACGCCCTTCGGCGGCACGCTGCCGCGGCGGCTCAGCCGGGACGAGTATGCCACCACGATCCGCCGGCTCTGCCACCTGCCGTCGTTCAACCTGCCGATCGGATTTCCGCCCGACACGGAGCGACACGGCTTCGACAACCTCGCTGAGGGGCTCGTGCTCTCACCGGCGCACCTCGAAGCCTACGCCACGGTCGCCCGCGACGTGGCCGACGAGATCTTCCCGCCGCCGCGGCCGGCGGCCAGGCCCGCCCGCTGGGAGGCCGGGCCGCGTGATCTCGCGCTCAGTTTCTCGGCCGCCACAGTTCACGGAGATGCCCTCCGCCTCGCATCCCGCAGCGTCGACATCATGCGGAGTTGCACCTGGCCGAGCCGGATCGAGATGAAGGATTCGGGCACCTACACGATCATCGTCGACGCCTCGCAGTTTCTCTCGCCCGAAGGGCACCGCTTCGCGGGGCCGATGAAACTTGAGGTCTATGCCCGGCCAGTGTCGGCCACCGATCGCTCGAAGGTCACGGCCTTCCGGCTACTCAACACGATCGAGGTCTCGTCCGAGTCGCCTGCCACGACGACGTTCGAGGCCGATCTCTACGAGGGCGACACAGTGCTCTTTCGCTGGGCCAATGCGGAGATGACGCACGAATTCGAGGAGCTTGCCGACCAGATGGAGGCCTGGTTTCGTGACGACCCGCGGTTTCTCGCCGCCTGGCAGCAGGCGGTGTTTTCCTCTGGTCAGCCCGAAACCGCGCGGCTGCGCGGCCGCAACGGCTGGGACATCGTCTCCAAGCATTGGGCCGACCCGGCGCTCGATCTGGGCGACGCGACGATGGAGACGAAGAAGACGAAGCAGTTGATCGCCATCTGGCGGTCGATGGCCGGCACGTTCTCGCTCGCCGACGCGCTCTGCCACTTTTATCACGAGCGGGGTCCGGCGCTCCAGATTCATCGCGTCGTCATCGAGGGTCCGTCGAAGTCCATCGAGAGTCCGCGCGACCAAGCCCGGGCGACCGTGCGACGGAGGATCGTCGGCAACCGCCAGGACGGGCAGACTGACCGTGACGTCGCTCGCCGCATGCTCGAAACGTTCCTACCGCAGTCATTTCGCCGGCCCGTGAGCGATGCCACGGTGGAGAGTTTTCTCACCATCGCGACCCGGCACTGGGACGACGGCCATTCATTCGATGAAGGGATGCATCTGCTGCTGCGAAGCATTCTCGTCTCCCCCCGGTTCCTCTACCGCTGCGTCGAGCCACCGGATGCGGCTGGCAACCTCGACCAGTTCGACCTCGCGACACGGCTCTCCTTCTTCCTCACGCAGGGGCCACCGGACGGCACCCTCGTGGATCTCGCAACGCGGAATCGGCTCGGCGAGTCGTGGGTGCTCAAGCGGGAGGCGGAGCGGCTCATGCCGAAGGGGCCGACCGATCCCATGATCCGCAGCTTCGTAGGCCAGTGGCTCGACACGAAGTCGCTCCCGGGCATCATGCCCGATCCGAAGTTCAATTTCGACGACGAGGCCACGGCCCTGGCCCGCCAGGAAACGGAAATGTTTTTCGCCGAGATCCTGACGAAGAACCTGCCGATGCGGACATTCATCGATCCCGACTTCACGTTCTCCTCGATCGCCTTCGTCCAGCGGAACTACGGCTTCACGCCCGCGGCAGCAAAGGAGGCGGCCCAGCCACTCTCGCAGAACGAACTCCGCCGGTTCCAGCGTCTCGCGATCGACCGCGGCGGCCGCTACGGCGGACTCCTCGGCCAGGCAGGGATCCTCATGGCGACGGCCAACGGGGTCGACACGCAGCCGGTGATCCGCGGCGCGTGGGTACTCGAAAACATCCTCGGCATGCCGTCGCCTCCCCCGCCGAAGAACGTGCCGGCCCTCACGCCCGATACCAAGGGGGCGAAGACACCGCGCGACCTCCTTGCCGCCCACACGCGGGAGACGAGTTGTGCCCTCTGCCACGCCCGGATCGATCCCATCGGCTTCGCGCTCGAGAACTACGACCCGGTGGGCCGTTGGCGGACAAAGTGGCCGGGCACCGAGGCCACGATCGACGCCTCCGGCACGCTGCCGGACGGCACCCTGGTGAAGAACCCTGTTGAATTTAAGGCCTGGCTCGTGGCGAACATCGACCTCTTCTCTACGTGCATCGCGGAGAAGCTCATGACCTACGCAACCGGTCGCCTGCCCAACTACGCCGAGCGGCGCGAGATCGAGAAGCTCGTGCGGGCCAACCGTGAGGCGGGCAAGGGATTCCGGGATCTCTTTCTCGACCTCGTCGACAGCCGCACGTTCCGCGCGCGGTGACTGCGGCCGATGCCGCAGCGGCGTTGTCGTGAGGGCCAAGCCATCCAAGGCCTTTTCCAGCCTGCGCACTTCCGGTTCACAGAGAGCAGGTCTTGGGTTGGTGCTCACTGGGATCGGGATCCCTTAGGTCCACCAACACCCCGTCTCACGCCCTCCCAAACCCCACCGAGTTTGGGTTCGGAATGGGTTTGGCACTTTGTCCTCTCCGAAAATCGTCAAAAACCACTAGGCCCGGTGTGATTCGAACACACGACCAAGGGATTATGAGGACGAAAGCAGCTGATTGCGAACCGATTGGGGATTTCGGGGTGGTCTGAGTTTCGCGTGAGGATACTTAATCCCAGATACGGCCCACTCCGTACTGTTCAAACACGGAGTCGGCACTGACGATCGGGATCCCTTCTACGAGACATTGAGCCGCCAGAAGCCTGTCAAAAGGATCTCTGTGATGGAACGGCAACGCCATCTGCCGGTCAGCGACTTCCAGGGTGATGGGCGACACCACCAGGGCAAGATCAATCAAGGCTTTTTCCATCCATGTGCGGTACGGCAGGGACAGAGAGAGCTTTCCCAACCCAACCTTGATGGAGAGTTCCCAGATGGTTCCGACACTGACGAGCAGCTCGTTGGCGGGGTCTTCCAAAACAGCGATGGCACGAAGCCCAAGTTTGCGTGGGTCATCCAACGCCCAGATCAACGAGTGGGCATCAACCAGTGCCTCATCGCGTGTACTCCTTGAAGTCCTCCAATGGGGCATCAAAGTCTGGAGCCATATACAGCACGGAACCCTTCATCGTTCCCAACTGCCTGGCTGTCTTCTTGGCACCAACGGGGGTGGGAACAATTCGGGCGACCGGTTGGTCGTTCTCGGTGATCACTACCTCTTCGCCCGGCGAAAGTCGATGAATGAGGTCGGTCAGCCTCGTTTGTGCCTCTTGGATAGTCACCGTTGTCATGTCCCAATCTCCTTTTCCACCATTCTAGCACGAGGTGAGACGTGTCGTTCCGTGGACGCACGGCCGGATTTCCTAGGGGTAGAACAAGTCTGCCTGGCCTCCACAGCGGCTCTTTCTGACTGGCTACAGGCCGTTGTAGGCCCACTCCGGCAGAAGTCGCAGAAGCCATGCAATGAGTCGCCATCGTTTTGTCACGTAGGCGTGTTTGTGCCGGCGGCGGATCGCTCGGAGGATCTGCTCGCAGGCGACATCGACAGGGGCGACCCAAAAGAGACCGTCCCCCTTCGCCATGGCAGTATCAATGAATCCCGCCTGGATATCGGTGATGTGGATGGGGAGCTTTTGCTTAGCGACCTTGTGTCGCAAAGCCTGCAGGTATCGAGCAACGAATGCCTTCGACGCCCCATAGGCCGGAGCACGTCCATCGGCCTTGATGCCGGCGATGGACGAAATTCCGACGAGGTGGCCGCTGCCCAGTGCGATGAAGTGTCGCATCGCCACGCCGGCCATCGCTGCGAATCCGGTCACATTGACCGCAATCGTCTCGGCTTCCGGAGGCCAGGCAAAGTCGGGATTCTCATGCCCGATACCAGCCGTAATGATCACGAGATCAACACCGCCCATGTCCTGAAGCAGATCGCCAAGGATTTCCATCGCAGAGCGGCAGTCGGCGATATCTGCCACGCGAGTGAAGGTCGTGGTCGGAAGCGAGGCGGCGAGCATTCGCAGGTTCTCATCCCGCCGTGCGACGAGGCCGAGGGTGTAGCCCTGCTGAGCGAGTGCCTTCGCCAAACCGGCACCGATCCCCGAAGACGCCCCAATGATGACGGCGGACTGGCCCACGACTCGTTCCTTTTTACCCGACGGCACCCGAGTTATGGGTTCGGAATGGGTTTGGCACTTTGTCCTCACCGAAAATCGTCAAAAACAACTAGGCCCGGTGTGATTCGAACACACGACCAAGGGATTATGAGGACGAAAGCCCACTTGGACTAAATCTTCAGAAAAACCGAGCGGTTTCCGGTTCCGCCCGTGCAGGCGTGCGGTTTCGGAAAAAAGCTGGACCACGTCACAACCTTCTCGGAATCGTTTGCAAATCGTCTCGTTTTGCCCGTTATGGGGTTAACCCCATAACCGCCACTGAAGCCCGCCCCCTACTTCTTCGGGATATAGGCGTTGACGCCCACGATCACTTTCTTGCCGTCCACCACGCAGTCGGTCTCTTTGTTGCCGTAGGTCGATGCGACCACCAGCGTCTTGCCGCTGGCAGACTTCTCAGGTTTGGCGTTCAAGGGGATCCTGAGAACAAGCTCGTCACCTACGATTTTTGCTGAAAACGCCATTATTCCAGTCCTTGGACGGGTTGGGGTGAAGATCGAATCGCCCAGTCTACGACTCTCGATTAGAATTCCGGGCAGTAGTAGCACGGAACACTTGCATGACACCAACAGTCTTTCGGGAGGGACCATCCGGTTCTTTTTCTTCTCCAGGGAAGAAACAAGAATGCACGTTCATGTGTCCCATCCGGATGGCGAGGCGAAGTTTTGGCTGAAGCCTGAAGTCGAGCTGGCAACCCAGACGGGCTTGGCGAAGCACGTTGTCGGTGAGGCACAACAACTGGTCGAAGACCATCTGCAGGAGATCATCGATGCCTGGGACAAGCACTTTCCCGGTTGAAGTCACCAACGTGTCGCGGCACGGCTTGTGGCTATTGGTCGGTGACGAGGAATTGTTCCTGCCATTCGAGCAGTTTCCGTGGTTTCGTGACGCCAGTATCGAGGAGATTTCGGTCGTTGAGCGTCAGACCGCCGACCATCTGTACTGGTCCCTCCTCGATATCGACTTGTCTGTTGAGTCGATTCGCAATCCTGCCGCGTTTCCCCTCGTTGCCAGGAGGCAGCGATGAGCATGTCGATCTGCCGTTGCCGCAAGCCAACGGCTATGACCACGGATACATGGTGGTCCGGATCGTGGGGCTGACAGCCTTTCGCCTCCGGGCTATTCTCTCGCGACATGTACGGATCCTTCGCGCAACAAATTGCCATCACGACGTATGGCAACGCCTTCCTCGCCGGGATGCGTGGCGTGGGAGAAGTTCTATCCGTCCAACGACACGTTCACATATTGTGAATCCGTCCGGTTCGTCGACCGAACACCGGACAAAAGCTGGGAGCAGCGTCAGCCGCACGCTAATTAAGCTTCGAGGCGATACGTCAGCAGGGGGAAGCGTTATAGGCGGTGGCGTTCTTGCTGCAGGTGGATACGGCCTTGCAACAGCTGGGGCATCAGTGGCGGCGTCAATCGCAGCTTCGAATGCTGCTGCCTTAGCAGCTTATACGGCCGCCACTGGTAGTGCAGCTACATCGGCATCCTTGTTAGGGCTAGCGGGAATGGCGGCCGACGCCGTGGCCTCGTCGCCGGCGGATTCTGCTACAGGATGCTCTTGGACGAATCATGCATCGCTCGTGAGTCGCAGAATTCACCGGCTCCTGCGCGTGCCACCGACCGGCTCCACACCGTTCGGATATGCTGTCAGCAATCGACACGGTTCGCAGGGAATGTCTCATGAAAATCGTCATCCACGAGGATCGGGCGGCCATGGGTAGGGCGGCGGCTGCCGAGGCGGCCATCACCCTCAAGGCGGCGTGCGATCGCAAGGGGTCGGCCACCCTCGTCGTCGCCACGGGCTCGTCGCAGTTCGAGGTGCTGGCGGCGCTTGGCACCACGGCGGGCATCCCATGGGATGTCATCACCATCTATCACCTCGACGAATATGTCGGCCTCTCACCCGACCATCCGGCGAGCTTCCGCCGCTACCTGCGGGAGCGGTTCATCGACCGGCTGCCCATCCGGCCCAAGGCTTTTCATGAGGTTGGCGTCGAGGCCGATCCGGTGGCCGAATGCCGCCGGCTCGCCGCACTCGTGCCGCCGGACGATTTTGATGTGTCGATGATCGGCATCGGCGAAAATGCCCACGTGGCATTTAACGATCCGCCCGCCGACTTCGAGACGACGGCACCGTATCTGGTCGTGTCGCTTGACGAACCGTGCCGACGACAGCAGGTGGGAGAAGGCTGGTTTCCGTCGCTCGAGAGCGTGCCCACGCAGGCGCTGTCGATGTCGATCCGCCGGATTCTCGCCAGCCGCTCGATCGTTTGTTCCGTGCCCGATCAGCGGAAGGCCGAGGCGGTGCGGGCTGCCGTCGAGGGACCGCTCACTCCCAGCGTGCCCGGCTCAATCCTGCGAACGCACCCACATTGCAGCCTGCACCTCGACCGCGAAGCGGCGTCGCTGTTGTCGGACTTTCATCGCGGCCAGGCTGCATCGGCCTGAAGCCCGCGACCGTGCATGGCTTTGCACGACGGAACATATTCATGACACATCCCCTCGACCTTCAGCTCAACGGCTTCAAGGGCGTCGACTTCAACTCCAACGATCTCGGTCTCGACCTCATGCGGCAGGCCTGCGCCGCGGTGCGCCGTGACGGTGGCGGCCGGATGCTCGCCACCATCATCACCGATCGGCTCGACCGGATGACGGCGAGAATCGAAAGGCTCGCGGCACTGCACGCCGAGGACGAGTCGGTTTGCGAGGTGATGGCAGGCATCCACATCGAGGGGCCGTTCATCAGCCCGCTGCCCGGCTTTGTGGGCGCCCATCCGCACGAGCACGTCCTGCCGGCGAGCGTCGATGCCGCGAAGCGGCTGGTCGATGCGGGCCGTGGGCTCGTGAGGCTCGTGACGCTCGCGCCCGAGCACGATGCGGGCCACGCCACCACCCGGTGGCTTGCCCAGCAGGGCATTCTCGTGTCGGCCGGTCATTGCGATCCGTCACGGGCCGTGCTGAACGACGCCATCGATGCCGGGCTCTCCTGCTTCACGCATCTGGGCAACGGCTGCCCGCTCATGCTCCATCGCCACGACAACGTCATCCAGCGTGTGCTGGCTGCCGATCGATTGCGTTGGGTGATGGTGATCGCCGACGGCGTGCACCTGCCGCCGATGGTTCTACGAACCATCATCCGCCACGTAGGGATCGATCGCATGATCGCCGTGACCGATGCCACGGCCGCTGCCGGCATGGGGACGGGCCGTTATCTGTTGGCGGGGCAGGACGTCGTGGTGGGTGAGGAAGGGGCGGCGTGGGCTCCGGATCGGTCGCACCTCGTCGGGTCGACGGCGACGATGGCGGATATCCGTGGCGTGTTGTGCCATGCCGTCGGTCTCAGTGACTCCGACGTGGATCGACTCACGGTCGAAAACCCGATGCGGGCGATCAGTGTTGAGGCAAGCATGTCGTGAGAGTGGCTCTGAGTACCGTCACTTCGTCGTGATGTCGATGTCGAAAACGGTGCCGCTCCGCGGCACGTCGCATGTCAGCGTGGAACTGCCCGTGCGATACTCCTTGGGGATTGTGATGCCCGCCAGCACCGGCGGCAGCATGACATTGGTGGTGCCCTCGTCACCGGGCAACGCAATGGACACCCCGTATATGCCTTTGGGGATGCCCTTCATGCCCGGCTTGAGGTACATCACGACAGTCCCTGATCATTCGTGACGCCGACGCAGGGCGTCGAATCCGCTCCTTGAGGCGTGAACTTCGCCAAACCGGCACCGATCCCCGAAGACGCCCCAATGATGACGGCGGACTGGCCCACGACTCGTTCCCTTTTACCCGACGACACCCGAGTTATGGGTTCGGAATGGGTTTGGCACTTTGTCCTCACCGAAAATCGTCAAAAACAACTAGGCCCGGTGTGATTCGAACACACGACCAAGGGATTATGAGTCCCCTGCTCTAACCGCTGAGCTACGGGCCCGAAGGACAGCGAGTCTAACCGATGACAACGGTCCCCGAAGGACCTTTCCCCGCGGTTGAAAAGCCGGATGCCGAGGCGTCCAATGGCACCTTCGTCTCCAGCCCCCTCGTCCCGGTCGCCCGCAGTGAAAGGCCCACCGCATGCCCCATCGCACCGCTTCCCTGACAGACAACACCGCCTCGCATGTACGTGGCTGGGCAGTCCTCTCGCGGCTGTGTTTCTGCCTCACTCTGGGTGCAGCCATGATGGCACAGGGGCTATTCACCACCAGTGCCTCGGCAGCAGATCCGTTGCCAACGGTGACTGCCGTCGATCTCGGCCGGTATGCCGGCACGTGGCACGAGGTGGCGCGACTGCCGAACTGGTTTCAGCGGTCGTGCATCCTCTCCACAGCCCGCTACATCCCCCAGGCCGATGGTTCCATGGCGGTCATCAACACATGCACCAAGGCCAACTGCCGCCAGAGCTCAATCGAAGGCGTGGCCACCGCCGTGCCCTGCTCGGGCAACGCGCGGCTGCGGGTGAAGTTTGGCGGGATGGCCGCACTCGTCCCGGCATCCCGCGAAGGCAACTACTGGATCATCGCGCTCGACCAAGAGAACTACCAGTGGGCCATGGTCGGTACGCCCGATCGCCGCTTCCTCTGGATCCTCTCCCGGCAGCCCTGCCTCGACCCGCAGGTCTACGCGTGCCTGAAACAGCAGGCCTGCAGACTGGGTTTCGATGTCGGCAGCCTCGTCCGCGCGGGCGACCGGCCCTGAGCCGTCGACGGCCGCGGCGACCGACGGACCATGCCAAGTGTCTGAAGGCCGATGCCGGGAATCTCCGCACTCTTGCTCACTCTTTTTGCCTGGGGGGCAGCGGTCGTCCTATCGTTCCCCAGAATTTTTCTGGGGCAGCCATCAGTCGTCACGGAGGGCGACATGAAAAACCTGAACTGGAATTCAGCGATCCAGGCATTGGTGCTTGTCCGTCTCGGTCAGGAACTCGGCACCGACTCCCGCCTCGCTCGTGCCCTGCACGAACTCTTCGACGCGGTGCTGATGGTCTGGCGATGAGACCGCCGATGCGGTTGCGGCCTAGGCGACACACGCTCGACTTTGCCTACGTCACAATCCCACTCGGCCGCTCATGAGACCCACTTCATTCGCAGCAGCCACATCTTGACCCCCTGAGTCAGGACAACGTAGCACGCCAGCGAGACTGCCAAGAGAGGCCAGTAGAGCGGCGGAAGCCGCGTGAAACCGAGATATGCCCCGACCGGCGTGAATGGAATGGCGACGCCGACCGCCATCACGATCCCTGACATCACCATCAGCGGCCACGAGGGGCGGCTCTGGAGAAACGGGATCCGATTGGTGCGAATGATGTGCATGATGAGCGTCTGCGTCAGCACGCTCTCCACGAACCAGCCCGTCTGAAAAAGGCTCGCACTGTGGGCTGCAGCCTCCGGCGTGGTCATGTTCCAGCAGTTGAACACGTAGAGCATCATGGCATACGTGGTGAAGTCGAACAGCGACGAACAAGGGCCGATGAAGAGGATGAAGCGAGTGAGTTGACCTACGTCCCAGGGTCGAGGCTTCTCGACCTGCTCCGGATCCACGTCGTCGGTGGGAATCGCGGTCTGACTGATGTCGTAGAGCAGATTGTTGGCAAGGATCTGAATCGGGGTCATCGGCAGGAACGGCACGAAGATGCTCGCTCCCAAGACGCTAAACATGTTCCCGAAATTACTGCTCGCCCCCATGCGAACGTATTTGAGGATGTTGGCAAACACGTTGCGTCCCTCCACGACGCCCGCCTCTAAGACAAGCAGCGACTTTTCCAGCAGGATCAGGTCGGCTGACGCCTTCGCGATGTCGACGGCCGTGTCGACACTGATCCCGACGTCGGCGGCCCGAAGCGCCGCTGCATCGTTGATGCCGTCCCCCATGAACCCAACGGTGTGATCGCGTGACTGCAACGCCCTGATGATGCGTTGCTTGTGGGCAGGCGAGACACGGGCAAACAGCGTCGTCTTCTTCACGGCCTCGGCCAGTTGGTCATCGCTCATGGCCTCGAGGTCCTGTCCGAGGAGCACATGATCCGTCGCGAGCCCCACCTCTTTGCAGATTTTCCGGGCGACCAAGTCATTGTCGCCAGTGAGCACCTTGACCTCCACGCCACGGCTCTGGAGCGACGTGATCGCCGCGGTGGCCGTCTCCTTGGGCGGATCGAGAAAGGCGACGTAGCCGGTGAGAATCAGGTCGGATTCATCGGCCTGAGAGTAGGGGGTGTCGTCGCCGGCGACGACACCGCGAGGGACGATTTCCTTGCACGCAATGGCCAGCACCCGAAAGCCGTCGGCCGAGAGCCGTTCGTACTCCGTCTTCAGGTTGTCGATATGGGCGTGATCCATCGGGTGGAGCACGCCATCGAGCGTGAAGGCCAAGCACCGCGGAAAGATCGCCTCCGGGGCCCCTTTGCTGATGACGAGATCCTTGCCCTCCGGCGTTCGCACCACGACCGACATGATCCGGCGCTGAAAGTCGAAGGGGATTTCGTCGACCTTCGTGTACTCAGGAATCTGCGCATGCGCATGGGTTTCGGTATGCGCAAGCACGGCTCGATCCAGGACATTTTTCAGGCCGGTCTGGAAGTGGCTGTTGATGTAGGCCAGCGCCAACACCCGCTCATTCTCCTGCAGCGCCACATCGCAGTGTCTTTCAAGAATCACCCGGTCCATCGTCAACGTGCCGGTTTTATCGGTACAGAGCACGTCCATGGCCCCGAGGTTCTGGATCGCGTTCAGCCGCTTCACGATCACCTTCTTCCGGCTCATGCTGATCGCCCCTTTCGACAGGCAGACTGCCACCACCATGGGCAGCATCTCCGGCGTCAGACCGACCGCCACCGCGATGGCAAAGAAGAAGGCCTCACGCCAGTTGCCTTTGGTGACACCATTGATGACGAACACCAGGGGAACCATCACCAGCACGAACCGGAGAATCAGCCACGTGAACTCCGCGATACCCTTATCAAAGGATGTCGGCGGCTCCTGTTCCGTGAGGGATCCCGCCATACCACCCAGATACGTCTCTTTCCCTGTGGCAATCACCACCGCCGTACCGGACCCGCTCTCCACGCTGGTGCCCAGGAAGGCGACACTCGCAAACTCGACCGGTGTTGCGGCCGAGGGATTTGTTTCCACCGCAAACTTCTCGACGGGAAAACTCTCCCCAGTCAGCGAACTCTGATTCACGAACAAATCTTTGGCTGCGACCAAGCGGCAATCGGCTGGGATCATGTCCCCTGCCGCCAAGGCCACCACGTCACCGGGCACCAGTTGTGCCATCAGTATTTCCCGAGGCTTACCGCCACGGATGACCGTGGCCATGACGGAAATCATCGCCTTGAGCTTGGACGCCGCGTTGTCGGCCCTCGCCTCCTGAACGCATTTCAGCCCGGCGCCCAGAGCGACCATCAGCGACATCATGGTGCCGGCACGGACATCACCGGTGGCGAATGACACGCTGGCTAGCACGATCAGCAGGAGCACGAGCGGGTTGAGAACCGCGTGCGCAAACAGCGTGAAGATCCCCACCCGCTGGTCCTTCCCCAGCACGTTCGGGCCATACTCGACAAGCCTCGCTTCCGCATCCTCATCGACGAGCCCTTCCGGACCGGTCTTCAATCGTCGATAGAGGCTGGCAACATCTGCCGCGGCGGATTCAACCACGACCAACGAGATCTTGACCCGCTGTCGCTCGTGTTGGATTCCTGCAGTGAGATGCTTGGGGATCAAGGCTGCCACCCATGATGACGCGGCACGCCCCAGCAGCGCGCATCCACAGTATCCCCGGCCCACGTCCCCGTCATGCATCAGGCGTTCCTACAACGGTGGACCAATGAAACTCTAGCAGATGGGCATGCCCAGTGAGGCGGCCCCAACTGTCTGTGCCACGCAGCGACTGAAGGACCGTAGACACTTGCGCACACTGCTGGCGGGGCGGCCGCGACACTGTTAGATTTCCGGCGACAATCACGTGCGGAAGCAGTTGTGCCCGACGGCTGCTATCCCTTCCCGGTCCGGCACACCCGTGAGTCTCCGCCGTGCATGAAGTCGATCTCATCCTCACGCTCACCGGCGGCCTGACTGCGGCGCTCATTCTTGGCTACATCACGCAGCAGTTGCGGCTGTCGCCTATCGTCGGCTACCTCCTCGCCGGAATCGCCGTGGGGCCGCACACACCCGGCTTCGAGGCCGATGGCACGATCGCCCAGCAGTTGGCGGAAGTGGGCGTCATCCTGCTGTTGTTCGGGGTGGGGCTCAACTTCCACATCCGCGAACTGCTGGCGGTGAAACAGGTGGCAATCCCCGGCGCCCTCGTCGCCAGCAGCGTCGCCACCGGCCTCGGTCTGGCCGTGGCGCGGCTGCACGGCTACGGCTGGGCTACCGGGCTCGTGTTTGGCAGTGCCATCTCCGTGGCCAGCACCGTCGTGCTGATTCGCGTGCTGTCCGACAACCGCGATCTGCACACCCGCGCGGGGCATATTGCCGTGGGCTGGGTGGTCGTGGAAGACATGCTCACGGTTGCCGCATTGGTGGTGCTCCCGGCGCTGCTGGGCGGAGAAGCGGTGGGTCTGCAGGCCGTGGCTCTGGCCCTGGGCACCGCGGGGCTCAAGATCGCTGCGCTCGTCGCCGTCATCATGCTGGCAGGCGGACGCTTGATCCCCTGGGTGTTGGAGGGCATCGCCGCGACCCGCTCGCGGGAGCTCTTCACGCTCGCAGTGCTCGTGATCGCGCTCGGGATCGCCGTCGGAAGCGCCAAGCTCTTTGGCGTCTCCATGGCAATGGGGGCCTTTCTGGCAGGCATGATCGTCGGACGCAGCGAGTTTGGGCTGCGGGCCGCCTCTGAGGCACTGCCGATGCGGGATGCGTTCGCCGTGCTGTTCTTCGTGTCGGTCGGAATGCTCTTTAACCCCAGCACTCTCCTCACATCACCAGGGCTGCTGGCGGCCACCGTGGCCATCGTGCTGCTTGCCAAGCCCCTCACGATCTGGGCCGCGGTGCTGCTGTTGGGCTACCCGCTGCAGGTCGCGGTGAGCGTCGCCGTTTCTCTGGCCCAGATTGGCGAGTTCTCCTTCATCCTGGCGACGCTTGGCAGGCAGTTGGGCGTGCTGCCGGACGAGGCAATCAACACACTCGTCGCCGCCGCCATCGTGTCGATCACGCTCAACCCGCTTCTCTATCGGCTGATCGGGCCCTTGGAACACTGGCTCACCCGTCACGGACATACAACCGTCGCCGATGACAATGCGGTTGGACACGAGGCAGCGACGCCCAGCCATCGGGCCATCGTGGTGGGCTATGGGCCGGTGGGGCAGACCGTGACCCAACTCCTCCTCGACAACGAGATCACGCCAACCGTGATCGAGCTGAATCTCGACACCGTCCGACGGCTGAAGGCTTTCGACGTGCAGGCTCTCTACGGCGACGCTACGTGTCCTGAGATCCTCGTGGAGGCGGGCATCAAAGGGGCCGACAACCTGATCCTGACGAGTGGCACCAGCCGCGTCGACGAGGAGATCGTGCGGCAGGCCAAGGAGCTCAATCCCGACGTCGCAATCCTGGCGCGCTCGCAATACGTCCGCGACCTGCCGAAGCTGCATCGGGCGGGCGCGGAGGATGTCTTTTCTGCCGAAGGCGAGGTGGCGCTCGCCTTCACCATGCGGATTCTGGAGCGGCTTGGCGCGACGGGCGAGCAGATCGACCGCGAACGCGCCCGCGTCGAGGCCACCTTCCGCAACGGGTGACCACTCACTGCGTGGCGCGAAGCGTCTCAAGCCATGCCACCAGATCGACCAGTTCGTCTGGCGAGAGCGTGGTGGCCAGATCGGCCGGCATCAATGAAACCGGCTGCTTCACGAGTTCCTCGATTTCACCGGCGGGTAGGGTCACGTCGATCGAGTCTGCCCCGCGGATCACAATCTTCTCCGGCGACTGCGAGATGAGCAGGCCAGTCACGCTGCGGCCGTCTTCCAGAAGTGCCGTGAAGGTCTCATAGCTGTGACTGATTGCTGCCGACGGCGCAAGGATCGACTCGTAGAGTGCCTCGCGCGAGAGCTTCACTCCAATGCCGGAGAGATTGGGACCGACCGCCTTCCCCTCGCCATTGACGATGTGGCACTTCGCACACGTGCCGGCGCCGGCAAAAAGAACTTTGCCATTCACCGGATTTCCCTTGCGAGCGAGAAGCTCTGACGCCGGCGGCGGCTTCTTGCCACCCTTGGCCTGCGGCACTGTGGCCCCGTCGGACGTAGCCACGATCCTTGTGGCGATCGCCGTGGCGATGGCCTTCGACTCCTGGCGTCGCACGAGTTCAGGGAGGATCACCTGCACCTTCTCGTCAGGCCCCTTCAGCTCTGCGACCAACGGCGGCAGGGCCGCGTTGACGGTCGCTGAATTCTGAAAATCGAGTGCCCGAATGAGGGCGAGTGACTCGACCGTGCTGATGGCGGGTTCGGCAATCAGCTCGCAGATCATGGCCGCTGATCCGGTCGCCCGGCTCCGCCAGACAATTTCCCGCGCCGCCGGCGTCTTCCACTGGTTGTCGATCCTTGCCAGCCACGCCGCCATCCGGCCATCCCAGTGGCTCGGTCCGGCGAGTCCTTGGCCACCATCGGCGCCGATGCCGAGGGCCTCCACTTCCCAGCGGTCGCCGGCTGTGTGTTTCGTGGCCAATTCAGCCCACGCTCGGTCAGCCCGTTCTCCTCCAATGCCCCGCAGCGCGATGGCGCACTCGCGACGAACCGCCGCAGAGTGGTCGGTGGCGAGTTGTTCGACGAGGCCAACGACGTCGCCCTGCGTGCGTCGGCAGATCCGCACCGCGATGATTCTCGCTCGCTCGTCCGGGGCAGCGGCCAGCCGCGCGATCCAGCCCTCGGACTGCCCCGGCAACATGCCCGCGGCCCAGGCCAGCCGTGCCTTGAGCCTGGGATCGACGGCCGACTCAAACGCCTCTGCCAGTGCCGGGGCAGCCTCCTGCGGCCGCGTGCCCAGATGCTCAAGCGCCGTCGCCCGCGTGCAGAGGTTCGGGCTCGCCAGCGCCGTCACACAGCCTGCCACGGTCTCGAAATCGACGGCCAGGATCGACCCTTTGTTACCGGATGCCGCGATTGGACCCTGCTGGTCCCGCGGCGCAATCCTATAGATACGGCCCTTCTCAGTATCGCCCATGCCATGGCCACCCACGCCGGGATCGTACCAGTCGGCCACGATCAACGCGCCGTCAGGGGCCACGCAGATGTCGCTGGGCCGGAACCAGCGGTCGGCCGAACCGTCGATGATCGTCTCAGTACGTCCAGCGTAGCCGGCTCCTGCAGTCTCGATGTGATACGCCCGCACAACGTTCGGCCCAGCATCGCAATGAAGGAGTGACCCGCGAAACCGTTCCGGAAGCAGGCTCCCTTCATAGACGCAGATGCCGGTCGGTGAACCGCCCCCCGTCACGAGCAGGTTAGGCACCACGCCCGGATCATTCTGGTGCCAGTGCCGTGGCGGAATCTCGGGTTCGAGGTTCGTCCGCGGCAACATCCAGCCGTCGCCGGTCCGCTCATCGACGTAGCCGTAGTTGCCATACTCCATCACCCAGTTGATCCGCACCGCCTGGTTGCCATCATCATCGTTGTCGCTCTGCCAGAGCGTGCCGAAAGAGTCGACCGCCACTTCGTAGTTGTTGCGGAAGTTGTGGCCGAGCAACTCGAAGTCGCTGCCGTCGGGCCGGCAGCGAAAGACCATCCCCTGCCGATAGGGCTTCCCCGAGTCGTTCACGACGTTGCCGAAGCGATCGACGACCGGGCTTCCATCGGCATCGTGCACGGCCTTGCCGGTGTTACCGAAATTAAAATACCAGCGGCCATCAGGGCCGACGGAGAAGGCGTGCACCGAGTGGTCGTGCTGCGGCTCGCCCGTTTTCGTGAACAGCGACTCCCTGCGGTCAGCCTTCAGGTCGCCATCGTCGTCGTGAAACACAAATACGTCAGGGGCGCAGGAGACGATCACCTTGCGGCCCGGACCCTCGCCAATCACACAGATACCGAGCGCCGAATCGACATCACGGCCCTGATGAAACACCGTCTGCGTATCGGCACTGCCGTCGCCGTCGGTATCTTCGAGGACGAGGATTCGATCGCCCTCTGTCCGGGTTTCTTTCTTGCCACGGTAGTTCATCACCTCGCACACCCAGACACGGCTCTGGGCGTCGACGTCGATGTCGGATGGGCTCGAGAGCAAGGGCTCGGCGGCGAATAGCGTGGCCGCAAGATCCTCGGGGAGGCGGAGTGTGTCGGGCGTCATGTCGGCGGCCAGCGCCGCCTGGTCGGCAGCCGGCCAGACCAGCCCGCTGAAACCCACGACCATCACCACCGACAGCCACCAGCCGATCCATGCACGGTTCATGCGCATCGCCTTCTCACGTGAAATAGGTCGTTGTGAAACCGGATCAGTATCGCCACAGAAGTCCCGAGGCACAAACGGCGTGGCATGGATGGCGGGCGAACAGCCCCGCTAGGGTGCGGAGTTGCAGGTGCTGCGCCACCGGCATTATTCTCCCTGAAGGGCTGGTACGACAGACGCACGCTCACATTCGCATCCTGGGGACCGATCATGGCTGGCACACTCTGCAGACTTCCACTGACCGTTCTGACTGGTGCCCTCTTGGCACTCCTCTGCATGATCGGTGTGGCTACCACACCCGTCACCCTTGCCGAGGCGCCAGCCGCCGCTGCCACGACCGCGCCGCCGGAGCCGGCTAATATGCAGACGCTCTTCGACGGCAAGGATCTCGATGGCTGGAATGGCGATCCCCAGCTCTGGAGCGTGAAGGACGGCGTGATCCATGGCGAGACCACACTCGAGACGCCGACCCAGGGGAACACGTTTCTGATCTGGACGGGCGGCGAGGTCGCAGACTTTGACCTGCGGCTTTCCTTCCGCTGTTCTGCGACCAACAACTCCGGCATTCAATACCGCTCACGGCATATCACCGACAGGCCGACGAAGAACAAATGGCAGGTCCGCGGCTACCAGCACGAGCTTCGTAACGAGGAGACATTTCCGAACGTGTCGGGCTTCATCTACGACGAAGGGGGCGGACAGGACGGGCGGGCTCGGATCTGCCAGGCGGGCGAGCAGGCCACCTGGGAGGCCGAGGGGGGCAAAAAACTGGTGGCGACGCTGATCGACCAGGAAGCCTTCAAGGATCTGATGAAGGTCGATGACTGGAACGACGTCGTGATCCGCGCCGAGGGCAACCAGATCCGCCACTATTTGAACGGCCGACTGATCCTCGACTTCACCGACAACGATCCCACGCGGGCGCTGTCCAAGGGCATCGTGGCCCTGCAGCTCCATCAAGGCAAACCGATGTGGGCGGAATTCCGCAACATCCGCCTCAAGAGCTTGTGATCACCCCGACTCAGTCACCCTCCCGATTCCGCGGTTTCATTCGAGCCTTGCAGCTCCGCTGCCCGTGGTGCGGCAGCGGCCCGCTGTTCCGCGGTTTATTCAGGATGCACGAGGCCTGTCCGCACTGCGGCTTCTCCTACACGCGGGAGCCGGGCTTCTATCTCGGGTCGATCTATCTGAACTACGGGGCCACGGTGATCCTCACTGGCTCGCTCTATGCGCTGCTCGTGATGGGCCTGGGCTTCTCGAACGACACAACGCTGACCATCTGCCTCACCGCCGCCGTCCTGTGTCCGATTCTCTTCTTCCGGCACGCGCGGAGCTTTCTGCTCGCGCTCGACAGCTCCGTCAATCAGGATCAGGCCCGAAGCGAGGAAGAGGCCTACGCCGATGCCACGCCGACTGCGACCCTCTCCACCGGCAAGCTGGCCTCGCTCGCTTCCGACGACGGCCGAGCAGGCTGCGTGATGGGGATGGCTCTTGCGGCGATCCTGCTCTTCGGCCTTGGTATGGCAGCGGTCACCCTCTATTTCGCAACCACCGGCAGCACGACGATGGAGGATGGCGACGGGTTGGAGTGAGCCGTGGCGACGCGGCCGAGACTTTCCAGACCGGCCGACCCCGGCGCCGCGATAGAATCCTGGCCGCGTCTTTTCCAGGCTGTCATCCGCACTCATTCACCCGGGGGGCTCCATGCGTCTTTCCTGTCGTGCCGCGTTCGTGCTGCTCATCACGCTCGTGGCCACCAGCCTTGGCCGCTCGACCAGGGCCGCGGAGCATGGCCCCGATCTGCTCCCCACCGTCGGCTCGATCGAACGGCTCGACCCGCGGCTCGATGCCCTCGTGCCCAAAAACGTAACGATCGAGGTGCTCGCCATGGGCTTTGAGTGGGCCGAGGGCCCTGTCTGGGTGCCGGATGCCAAGGGCGGTCTGCCCGCCGGCTCGCTCCTCTTCAGCGACATTCCCCGAAACCGCGTCCACTGCTGGAAGGCGAGCGAAGGCCTGAGCGTGTTTCTCGAGCCCGCTGGCTTCACTGGCGTCTCCGCCTACGGCAAGGAACGCGGCTCCAACGGCCTCACGCTCGACCGCGAGGGCCGGCTCATCTCCTGTGAACACGGCGACCGCCGCGTGAGTCGGCTCGAACCGGAAGGTGGCAAGCGAACACTCGCCGACGCCTGGCAGGGCAAGCGGTTCAATAGCCCCAACGACGCGGCCGTGCACTCCTCTGGCGCGATCTATTTCACCGACCCACCCTACGGCCTGCCCAAGGGCGCCGACGACCCGCGCCGCGAACTCGACTTCTGCGGCGTCTACCGCGTCGCCCCCGATGGCACCGTCACGCTCCTCACGAAGACGATGACGCGGCCCAATGGGATAGGATTCTCACCCGATGAGCGAAAGCTCTACGTCGCCCAGTCTGATCCACGGGCACCGCTCTGGAAGGTTTTTAATGTGCAGGCGGATGGCACGCTCGACGAGGGTCGGACGTTTTTTGACGCGTCCGCGATGCTCACGACGCGAAAGGGACTCCCCGACGGACTGTCGGTCGATGCGGCCGGCAATCTCTTCGCCACCGGCCCGGGTGGCGTGCTCGTGTTTGCCGCCGACGGCACGCACCTGGGCACATTCCTCACCGGTCAGGCCACAGCCAACTGCTGCTTCGGCGATGATGGGCAGACGCTCTTCATCACGGCCGACTCCCTCCTCTGCCGCGTCCGCCTCACCACCAGTGACAAAAAGCCCTGAGCGGAAGCGACGGGACTCCGGGGATGAACGCCAAACCGGCTATCCTTTGCGAATAGGCTGACAAATGAATGCCTCTTCGGTGCCTTGAATTGTCGACCTGGAACCAACGCCCACCCGGTGTCCCCCGGCTTCCGCCGGGGGCTTTTATTCAACGAATACATATCGTTGAACGATTGCGTCACCCACAAATAAAAGCCCTGAGCGGAAGCGACGGGACTCCGGGAATGAACACCAAACCGTTTGCCACTCGCACCAGCTTCCACTGACTGCCGGGCACGACGTCGTGTTTCGCGTGAAGACAGAAGTCAGTGCCCAACCGGCCATGAGAAGAGCCGGATGCGGTTACCGTCGGGGTCAGCCGTAACGAGTTCACGAAAACCCTCGGCGTGCAGCTTCGGCGCCGTCACAGTGGAGTCGGTCTCGGCCAGCCGGGCGTGCACCGTGTCCAGATCGACCACCTCGAAGCCCAGACTCCACCGCTGGCTCGGCTCACCCGGCGACGAGCGACTGAGAATGGCCAGCCGGGTGTCGCCTGCCTCGAAGAGCGCGTAGCCGTCGTCCACGACGCGGACGAGCACCCGCAGGCCCAGCACGTTGCGATACCAGTCGATCAGTTCGGCCCACCGGGCGGTCCGCAACTCGACGCTAAATAGGCTGGGACGCTGATGAAGGGTCATAGTACCGGGCTTTATACACCGTGCTTTTCCCCCTGCGCCACCCGGGGAAATTCCACCTTCTCCAAATGGCCGTAAAAGCTGACAATCCGGGTTTCCGATTTCTGGTTGCCAGATTCCTGTTTCTGCCGCCGTTCCCCTCTCCCCCGTCCCCGAGACGCACGTGTCACAGCCTACGGAACATTCTCCTGTCGCCCCGTCCGCCGCCCACCATGACGGCACGGCTCCCGCCGCTCCCGCCCCCGGATCTCCCGCAGGTGGCAGTACCACCAAGTCGACCCTGGAAAAGGCCCGTCGCGACAAGCTCGAAAAGCTCCGCGGCCTCGGGCTCGACCCCTGGGGCAAGCGGTACGACGGCGCCACGCCGATCGGGCAGGTCCGCGAGGTGGGCGAGACGCTCGACAAGTCTCCCGAATTCAGCGGCGGCCCCACCGTCCGCGTGGCCGGTCGGATCATGCTCCTGCGGAGCGCCGGCAGCCTCGTCTTCATCGATCTCGTCGACCGTACCGGCCGGATCCAGATCATGCTCGGCAAGAAGCAGGTCGGACCCGACGCCTGGAAGATCATCGACTGCCTCGATCTGGGCGATCTGGTCGGCTTCGACGGGCGGCTCGGTCACTCCAAGACGGGAGAGATGACTGTCTTCGCCTCGGGTGTCGAGTTTCTGACAAAGTCACTGGAAACGCCTCCCGACAAGTTCCATGGCCTGGTCGATGCCGACCTCCGCCAGCGGATGCGGTACCTCGATCTCATCCATGGCGAGGGTGTCCGCGACCGCTTCGTGGCCCGCTGCCGGATCGTGGAGGCGGTGCGGCGGGTGCTCACGTCCCGCGGCTACCTGGAGGTGGAGGGCCCCACGCTGCAGGAGAGCGCCGGTGGCGCGGCGGCGCGGCCATTCAAGACCCACCACAACGCGCTCGACATGCCGCTGGTGCTTCGCATCGCGCTGGAGCTGCATCTCAAGCGTCTGCTCGTGGGCGGCATGGAACGGGTCTTTGAACTCGGCCGTGTCTATCGCAACGAAGGTGTGAGCCCACGGCATAATCCAGAGTTCACGATGATGGAGGCCTACGAGGCCTACGGCGACTACTTCACGATGATGGACCTCACCGAGGCGATCTTCCTGGAGGCGGCACAGGCCGCGGGCACACCGACGCGGTTTGAATGGATGGGGCACACGGTCGACCTCACGCCCCCCTTCCGCCGGGCAAAATACGATGATCTGCTCGCCGAGGTCACCGGCTGCAATCCAGCCGATCCGGCGAGCGTCGCCGCGGCGGCGGCGGCCCAGGGCATCGAGACCGCCGGCCGTCATGCCGATGTGATCAAGAGCGATCTCTTCGAGGCCACGGTCGAAAAGACGCTCTCCGGACCGGTGTTCGTCATCGATTATCCCGCGGCCATCTGCCCGCTCACCAAGCGCAAGGCCGACGCACCGCACGTGGCCGAGCGGTTTGAGCTCTACGTGGCCGGGATCGAACTGGCCAACGCCTATACCGAACTCAACGACCCCGACCTGCAGGAGGAACTCTTCCGCACACAGCTGGCCGGGCTCGCCCAGGAGGAATCGATGGCGCGGATGGACACCGACTTCATTCGTGCCCTGCGGCACGGCATGCCGCCGGCCGGCGGCCTGGGAATCGGCATCGACCGGCTGGTGATGTTTCTCACCGCTGCCCCGTCGATCCGCGATGTGATCCTGTTTCCGATCCACCGTCCGCACGCGGAGAGTTGAGAAGGCCCGCGTCCTGACCTGGCACGCGCCTTACGAACCACCATGTACAAACTCCTCCTCTGCTGGCGGTATCTCCGCACCCGCTGGATCGCGCTGGTGTGTGTCGCCAGCGTGATGCTCGGCGTGGCGACGATGATCGTCGTCAATGCGGTGATGGCGGGATTCGCACACGAGATGCAGACGCGGATTCACGGGATCCTCTCCGATCTCGTGTTCGAGAGTCACTCGCTCTCGGGCTTCCAGGATCCGAAGTGGCATATGGAGGAGATCACCCGTGCGGCCGGCGGCGACATCGAAGGCATGACGCCGACCGTGGCCGTGCCCGCGATGCTCAGCTTCCAGGTCCGTGGCCAGTGGCTCACCCGTCAGGTGATGTTCATCGGCATCGATGAGGCGACGCACAGCCTCGTCAGCGACTTTGGCACCTACCTGCAGCATCCCGAGAACCGCCGGCAACTCTCCTTCGCGCTTCGCGACGGCGGCTATGACACCTTCGACAGCCAGGCCGAAGGCCAGGCCGGCGAGAACGGACCAACCCGGCCCGCCATGGAAGGGGCTGGCTGGACGCACCGGCGAATGAGGGTGGCCCGGGAAAAGCTCTGGCGCGAGAAGACGAAAGCCCGCAGTGACTCGGCCGCGGAGCCGACTCGCCCGATCGATCAGCAGGTCGACGCCGTGCTGGCCGCCACCAGTGCCGATGGCGAGCAGCCCGCGGCCACGGGCGATCCGGCTGGCCCACAGTCAAGCGACGCTGCGGCCGGCACGCCGGCCGCAGACGCGTCACGCCGCGATCCCTTCCGCGCCGTCCGGCCGGAGGAGGGGGACACGATGGACCCCGCCAATGAGCAGTTCACCGGCATCGTGCCGGGCATCGGGCTGGCGAGCTTCCGCGATTCCGATGGGGTCGACCGGTTCCTCGTGCTGCCCGGCGACGACGTGAAGATCACCTTTCCCACTGCCGGCACACCGCCGAAGGCCGTCAGTGACACGTTCACGATCGTCGACTTCTACGAAAGCAAGATGAGCGAATACGACTCGAACTTCGTCTTCGTGCCGATCGCCGCCCTGCAACGGATGCGGGGCATGATCGATCCGCAGACGGGCATCCCGAGCGTCAACTCGATCCAGATCCGGCTCAAGCCCGGCGCCGATCTGAACGTCGTCCGCGATCGGCTGCGGAAGGCCTTCCCGGCCGAGATGTACGCGGTCTCCACCTGGCGGGACAAGCAGGGGCCGCTCCTTTCCGCCGTCGACATGGAGATGGCCGTGCTCAACATCCTCTTGTTCCTGATCATCGCGGTCGCCGGTTTCGGCATCCTCGCCATCTTCTTCATGATCGTGGTGGAGAAGACACGCGACATCGGGATTCTCAAGTCGCTCGGTGCCGGCTCCACCGGCATCGCCGGCATCTTCCTGGGCTACGGTCTGTTCCTCGGGCTCGTCGGAGCTGGAGTCGGACTGGCGCTGGGGCTGGCGATCACCTGGAACATCAACGCGATCCGCGTTGGCGTGGAATGGTGCACCGGGCAGCGGGTGTTCGATCCCTCGATCTACTACTTCTTCAAGATCCCCACGATCGTGAATCCCTTCACGGTGGCCTGGATCATCGCCGGCGCCGTGGGGATCGCCGTGGCGGCCAGCGTGCTGCC
>CANFQO010000013.1 GCA_947449135.1 Planctomycetaceae bacterium
GTCACAACCACACGATCTCCCCAGACCGCAGGCGTGCTCGCGCCGAGTCCGGGGAGTTTCACCCGCCAGAGCACATGCTCGGTCGGGCTCCAGGAGGAGACATAGCCGCTGCCCGCGGCCACGCCGTCGACGGCCGGGCCACGCCAGTTGGGCCAGTTGTCAGCCCCGGCAGGCAGCGCAGCAAGGGCCGCCCACGCAAACATCAGTCTGGCGAGTGATCGACCATGAACTGTCATGCATCCGCTCCCGCGTGGAGATTGAAGAGTCCTGTGAGGAGTCCCAAAGCCTACGCGATCGGCCGGTCCGCGGCGATATCCCAGGCCATCGGCCCACGGCATGGGTGGGACGGCCCCCATCCCGCCGCGAAACGCAGCCGGCTATGACGCTTCCGGGCAGGCCCGCCTCGCCCCTGAGCCACGCACTACTTCTTGAATCGGCTGTCGTTGCGATTGCCGCGGGAGAGCGTGTAGGCCAACAGATCGAGCACCTCCGACTCACTGAGCGAATTGAGCAGTCCCTTCGGCATCAGCGACTCGCTCGCCGGCACGATCTCCTCGATATCAGACCGCTTGATCTCGAGAAACTTCGTCGCATCCTCCGGGTCGGTCACCAGCACGATGCGTTCGGCATTCTCGCTGACGATCCGGCCGACGAAGGCCTTGCCGTCGGCGGTCTGCACCACACTCCCCTTGTATTGGTCGGAGACCACCTTGCTCGGCAGGACGATCGCCTCGATCAGGTCCTTCAGTTGAAATCGCCCCGCCGCCTGCGTCAGATCGGGGCCGGTGGCGCCTCCATCATCGCCGTAGCGGTGGCAGACGATGCAGCGGGCGGCGGCAAACGTCCGCTTGCCCCGTTCAAAGTCGCGTTCTTCCTTGCCCATGTGGGCCTCGGCGGTGGCGAGCACCTCATCGACTGTCCACTCCTTGCCGGGCCCCTCGGGCTTGGGCAGAGGGGGCGGCGTGTAGGCCTTGCGGGCGCCGAGTGTTTCCAGCGCCAGTTTGTCGTTCTCCGAGAGGCCGACCAGGCTGTCGTTCTCGATGTTGGTGAGGAACTTCTGAAAACTCATCCCGCCAGCCCAGGTTCTGGCCCGGCCAAGCCATTCATAGAAACCCTTGCGGTCGGCAATCGTCCAGGCATCCTTCTCGTTCACGGTCCGCAGGACGTAGGCATAGTGCACCTGCAGCAGGTCGGCCCGTTTCTCGAGCGACTCCCGCACGGCGCTGCCATAGCCGGAATTGCGGCTGATCAGCTTCTTCAGTTCCTCCTCGTTGGGGGCGAGGTTGATCGCCTGCCCCGAGGCACTCGCGGCCGCAAGCATGCCGACGAGCTTGGTCACGATACCCGGCGCCCGCACTGCCACCAGCAGGCTCGAGAGTTCGCGGTCGAGGTCAAAGGCCCCGGAGGGAAACAGAGGCTTCAACCGCTCGGCGATCCGCGCGGCCACGGCCGGCTCCGGCGCCCCCAGCCGGATCAGCGCCAGTTGGTAGGCCCGCACCAGATCAATTTTCGTGGCGGTGTCGAGCGATTTCAGATCGATGCCGTCGAGCGCCGCAAGCACGGCGGGCTGGGCCGTTGGCTCGGCCTGGTGGGCCACGCCGATGGCGGCCTCGATCCGGCCACGCGGACTCGCCACGGCGAGCGCCTGCTGCTGCCAGCGGTCGGTCGGCTGGTGTTCCAGTGCCACGCGGGCCGCATACCGCATGAAACGATCCTGACTGGAAAGCTGCGGGAGCGCCGCGGCGACCGCTTTCTGCGTGTCGGCACCCTTCACGTGAAATTGCTCCAGAGCATGGCGAGCCTTACGGGCCTCAGCACCGGCGGCGTCGCGGGCCGTCGCCGGAGCGGTCGACTCAGGACCGGCGTAGGTGACGCGATAGAGTTCGCCCTGGCCGCCACGGCCACCCACCGCGAAATAGAGGGCGCCGTCCTTGCCGACAGTCACGTCCGTTAGGGGTAGCGGTGTCCGCGAGACGAATTCCTCCTTCACAGCCTTGTAGCTGGAGCCTTCGGGCTCGAGATGAATGGCACACATCGTGCCGAACGTCCAGTCGCAGATGTAGAGTGCCTGCTGGTATTTGGCGGGGAACTTCGTGCCGTAGCCGAATGCCACGCCGACCGGCGAACCGGGGCCGATGTCAGCCAGCGCCGGCAGGCTGTCGGGGAAGCTGGCGGGCCACTTGCCAGCACCGCTCCGCCAGCCGAGTTCGCTGCCGCTGGTGGCATGATTGACACGCGTGGGCCGATACCACGGCGTGCCAAAATCCCACTCCATGTCGGCGTCGTAGACAAACATTTCGCCGTCGGCATTGAAGGCGAAGTCGTATGGATTGCGGTAGCCACCGGTCCAGACCTCCCACGACTTTCCATCGGGATCAGTGCTGACGACATAGCCACCCGGCGCGAGGATGCCGACGGCATGGCCGTTGGCATCCCAGAGCCGCTTGATGAGCAGGTCTTCGTCCCAATTGGCGGGCAGCCGACTGGTCGCCTCGGAGGGCAGTTCCACACGGCGCTGGTTCACCCGCATGCCGCCGAGAGTCTGCGGCTCGGTGATATTTTTCACCTCGAACGGCACCTGCGTGTGGTTGCCGCAGATGATGAACAGCTTCGTGCCGTCGGGGGAAAGCTGGATGTTGTGCGGTCCATGTTCACCCCCGCCCTTGAATTCGCGAAGCTTCTCGACGCTGTCGAGCGTGTCGTCGTTATTGGTGTCACGGACACGGTAGAGACCGCTGCCCGGCCCGCCGTTGCAGACGACATACAGCGAATCAAACGCCCACAGCAGCCCTTGGGCTGACGAGAGCGGCACAGGGATTTTTTCCACGACCGTCGGCTTTGAACCGTCGAGCGGTGCAGGGGTGATCCGCACCAGTCCCTTGTTCTCCTGATCGCTGGCGATCAGCCGACCTTTGGGATCGGTGGTCAGGCAGACCCAGGAGCCGAGTTCCTCCTTGGGCACGACAAACAGCCGCTCCACCTCAAACCCCGGCGGAACGGCGAAGGGGGCTGACTGCCGGGAGTCCGACCGGCCACCGTCCAGTGCATCACCCCAGGGACCCTCCCCCGCCTTGGCCACGACCTTCGTCGCCACCGGCTTGGCCAGGTTGGCGGCTTCCACGGCGGTCCAATCCTTACTGCTAACCACCGTCCGCTTGGTGCCATCGGCGGCGATGAGCACGAGACGGCAGGAGAAGCCGGCCGCACTTCCCTCGTTGGCCACCACGGCGGCCAACTCGTTGTCGCCGTCGCGTAGGAGCTTCGTGATGTCGACCGAGACCGGATTCTGCCAGGACGTGCTCTCAGCGACCTGCGTGCCATTGACCGTGACGGTCATCGAGTTGTCAGCCGTGGCGACGAGGATGGCCGACGTGGCCCCTCCCTGGAATTCAGTGCTCAGCCGGTAGCTGCGATCCTCGTCAGGACCCCAGATCCACGGCGCGAGCTTCGTGTGCGTGGGGGTTTCTGAAGCGGCCACAGCAGCATCGGCGCCACCAACGGGCATCTTTTCCACCACCTGCTGCCAGGTTGTGGCCGGTTCAGCCCCGGCAGCCACGCCGCTGAGAACAAGTCCACCGAACACGAGCAGACACGACCGCAGGAGAGCGAAGCGACGCATGCACAACCTCAGGTGGGAATCGAGACGGTGGGAGCGGCAATCCTGGCCCGTGCCAAACGCCGCACCGCTGCTGGAGAGAAACGGAGGTGTCGCCTCCGCCGTCCTGCAGCGACCTGAAGGATAGTCCGATCCAACCGGGAGGTAAAACGCGGGTGCCGGCCTTCACAGACGATTCCGTCGCCCGCTCACCGACGCCCAGCCGCACCTTCCGGCCCGAACGGCTCGACGGGCTCGGGGTTCACCGTGGGCATCGCGGCCCCGATTCCCTTGCGCCACGCAGCCAGCCGCTGCTGGAGCGCGGCGGCGCGTTGCGGGTGGACGGCGGCCAAGTCACGACGCTCGCCGGGGTCGCTCGTCAGATCAAAGAGTTCCACGCGACCATCCTCAAAATGCTCGATCAGTTTCTCGCTGCCCGAGACCTGGCCGTCGCCGGCGAGGATGGCGGCCGCGGGCCTGCCCCCTTGATTGGCATAGTGTGGATAGTGCCAGACCAGATCACGCTCTGGCAGCACGCCGCCGGTGAGCACCGGCCGTAGGCTCGCGCCGTCGAGCACGACCTGCTCCGGTCGCACGGCGTGAGCGACATCGAGCAGCGTGGCGGCGATGTCGAGCGTCGTCACCGGCACGTCGCTGGTCGCACCGGGCTTGACGATCCCCGGCCACCGCACGAAGAGCGGCACGCGAATGCCACCCTCATAAAGAAAACCCTTACCGGCGCGGAGAGGCAGGTTTGAGGTGGGCGATCCCTCGGCGGTTGCGAGGCCGCCGTTGTCACTCGTGAAGATCACAACGGTGTTGTCCATTTGGCCAGCCGCTTCAACGGCTACCAGCACGGTGGCCACTGACTCGTCCAGTTCACGGATCATGCCCGCATAGACGGGATGATCCTGAACCGCGCGGGACTGATGATCCCCCTCGGCGACCGCGCGGGGTCCAGCCGGCGGCGGCAGGGCGGCCGCTCGCGTCTGTTCCTCGGAGAGCAGGTCGGGGCGGGTCGTGAGCGGCACATGCACCGAGTGCATCGGCACATAGCAGAAGAAGGGTCGGTCTTGGTTAGCGGCGATGAATGCCGCCGCCTGCGACGCGATCGCCTGCGCATGATGGGGGTCGTCCGGCGGGCCCCGACCGGGGTCGACCGTGGTGGACCCCTGGGCGTCGAAGCCGTGGGACGAAATATCCCGCGGCGGACCCAGATGCCATTTGCCGAAGATGCCGGTGGCATAGCCCGCGTCGCGGAGCAGCTTCGGCACGGTCAGCTCGTCGTCTGGAATGGCATGGAGGTAGTCCGCAGGCAGAAGCGACCCGCGGCGGTTGCCGCCGATAAAGTTCGTGATCTTCACGCGGGCTGGGTGCCGGCCGGTCATGAGCGCCGCGCGGGTGGGCGAGCAGACCGGGCCGGCGGCGTAGGCACGGGTGAATCGCATGCCCGCAGCCGCTAGCCGGTCGATGGCAGGCGTACGATAGAAGCTACTGCCGGTGCAGCCGAGGTCGTGGGCCCCGAGATCGTCGGCCAGAAAGACCAGCAGATTCGGCGGTCGTTTCTGGGGCTGGCCTGACGTGGGTGCCACACCAGCGGCCGCGGCGGGCGGGGCTTTCGCGTCCTCTGCGTCCTCTGGAATCAGCGGCGTCCACCAGGCATCGAGATCCTGCCGCAGGGAATGCACGAGTGCCGGATGCGCCGCCGCAACGTTCTTCGTTTCGTCGGGATCGTGAAGCACGTCGAACAGTTCGACCTCACCACGGTCATGCCGTGCCTGGGAGTCCGGATCGACAAGGCGGGCTTCATGCTTGGGAGTGCGGCCGGGGGCGTCGGCCGTCGCTGGCACGATCAGCTTCCACTGGTCCCGCACGGTCCACCGCCAGAGCAGGCTCCTGGCAGGATCGTCCAGATCGACGAGTGTGTGCGTGAAGCACTCGCCAAAGACCTGCTTTCGCGCAGCCACTGCCGCGGCATCAAGCAGATTGACGCCAGGGAGGCCGGCCGGAGGCGTGATGCCGACGGCCGCCAGCACCGTCGGCATGATGTCGATTGCACTGGCCAGTGCATCACTCATCCGTGCCGCGATCGTCCCCGGTTGGCGAAACATGATCGGCGTCCGCAGGCCGCCTTCGTAGGGGGAGAGCTTCGACCGCGGGGCGAACCGCGGGTTGTCTGGGCTCTGAATCCAGCCGTTGTCGGTCACGTACACGACCAACGTCTGTTCAGAGAGCTGTTCGCGATCAAGGTGGTCGAGCAGGTCGCCGACGGTGCGATCGAAGCGTTCCACGTTGCCCAAGTATCTCGCCACATGGAGGCTGTCGGTCTTCGTCGCATAGTGCTCGATGAGTTCCTGCGCCGGATCGTGCGGGTCGTGCGGCAGCATCGGGGCATACCAGACCATGAACGGTTTTCCTGCCTCCCGGCACCGCGTCATGAAGTCGTGGATCGGCTGCATCGTCTTCCGGCCGATCGCCAGCCCGTCGTCGCCGTGCCGCGCACCCTTCGTCATGCCCTCGGTGAATCCACCCCGAGAGAAATCCCCCTGCCACCACTTCCCGGTCTGCAGGGACTCATAGCCGTGCTCGCCCAGCAGACGGGGGAGCGTTGGCCACTCTTCCAGGTGCCTGTTCATCCGTTCGCGGCCGGCCGCGAAGGCGGCTCGGGCCTCCGGGCTGCCGCGTGGAATCTGCGGATCCTCCGGTGGATCGTTGCCCACGATCCGGTGCTCATGCGGATAGCGGCCGGTGATGATCGACGCCAGGCTCGGGCAGCAGAGGCTGCTGGTCACGTAGCCCCGCTGGTACACGAGGCTCTCCCGCGCGAGCCGGTCGAGATGCGGCGTCCGCAGGTGCGCATGGCCCATGAACGCATAGTCACGCCAGTGCTGGTCGTCGGAGATGATGCAGACGACGTTACGGGGGGCTGCAGTCGGCGCCACCGGCGTCTCAGCCGCCAGTGGGCCACGGCACCAGCCTGCCAGCGTGGCGATAAGCGAGAGACGCAACACCCAGCCAGTCAACCTTCTCGGTCGTGATGCATTCCCCGCCATGCGAATCTCCTGCCTCGTGCCTGCGGACTCCGGCTGGCGACACCGGGCTGGAAGGAGTGTGGCACAGGCTTGCTCAGCCCGCCAGCGTGTGAACCGCGACGCTCTCCACGGGCTGTTATGGGAGCGACACCTGCACCAGTCGTGCGCCCGCCGCCGGCCGCGTCGTGAACATCGCACAGTCGCGGCCCGTGCCCTGACGATAGCCTCTCGCCACCGCCGCCTTCACGGCATCCGCCCGGTCGGCCTCGACCAGTGTGACGGTGCAGCCGCCAAACCCGCCTCCAGTCATCCGCGCACCAATCACGCCGGGCTGGGCGGCGGCCAGTTCGACAAGCAGGTCGAGTTCCGGGCAGCTCACGGCGTAGTCATCGCGGAGCGACGCGTGGCTCGCGGCCATCAGTTCGCCCAGTTCGTCCCAGCGATCACAAGCCATTGCCGCCGCCGCATCGAGCGTCCGCGCGATCTCCGTGACCACATGCCGCGCTCGGCGGAAAATGGTGTCGCCCAACGCGTCACGGGAGGCCTCCACCTCCGCGAGCGTCGCCTCCCGCAGGGAGGGCACGTCGAGGATGGCGGTGGCTCGCTGACAATCGGCCCGCCGCGCAGCATAGCTGCCGTCGTTAAGCGCATGCCGCACGTTGCTATTGGTGACGAGCACGACCATATCGGGCCGCTGGAAGGGCACCTGCACCACGGCGAGCGACCGGCAGTCGAGCAGCAGCAGGTGATCCCGGATGCAGAGGACGCTGGCACACTGGTCCATCACGCCACAGGGCACGCCCGCAAACTCGTGTTCCGCCCGCTGGCAGAGCAGTGCCACTTCCACAGGTTCAATCGCATGGCCCGCCACTGCCGCCACGAGCGTCGCCATCGCCACCTCGAGGCTGGCGCTACTGGAGAGTCCGCCCCCGATGGGCACGGTCGAAGCGACGACGGCATCGAAGGCGGGAATCGTCGCCCCCCGATCAAGGAAGCCCGCGATCACGCCGGCCAGATAGCGAGACCAGCCGGGAATACCCGCGGGCGGAGCAGCGTTGGGAGTGAGCGGTAGTTCAACGGTCTCCGCAAAGGCCGTCGAATGCAGGCGGGCGACCGGTTCGCCGCCGGCCACCGACCGTGGCGCCGCCACGATCACGGTCTCTTGCTCGATCGCCATCGGGAGTACGAAGCCGTCGCAGTAATCGACATGCTCGCCGATCAGGTTCACCCGGCCGGGCGCCGCGGCGGCAACGACAGGCGGCCTGCCAAACAGCTCACGAAAGACCGCGTCTGCCTGCCGCTGCTGGTCTGTCATGGTCGCCTCCGTCACAATTTTCTATTCGATTCCCGTCCAGGTTGTCGGCGTGCCGGCTGCATGGGCCGGCTATGACAGCCGGCTATGACAGACTGTCTCAGCGCGACAACGTCCGGTGGCGAGGGTACAACAACATTATGTCTGCATCATCCCTCGACAACGCGTTTCACGACTGCCCCGACCGCCGCGGCACGGGCTCCGAGAAATGGGACCGCTGGGCGGGTCGCGATATTCTGCCCCTCTGGGTGGCGGACATGGATTTTCGCGCACCCGAGGTGGTGCTCGATGCTCTGCATGCCCGTGTCGATCACGGCGTGTTTGGCTACACAGCCGAACCGCCCGGATTCGCCCCGGCCCTCGTCGCTCACCTTGACGCGATGCACGGCTGGCGACCGGATCCCGGCTGGATCGTCGGCACGCCCGGCGTGGTTACCGGCCTGGCCATCACGGCCCGCTTGCTCGCCAAAGAAGACGACGAGATCCTCACGTTCACGCCGGTCTACCCGCCGTTCTTGACGCTGCCCGGCCTGGCGGTCCGCCGCTCGATCCGCGTGCCGCTGGCCCAGTCGGCCGCAGCCTGGACGATCGACTGGGATCGTCTCGAGTCGTCGGTCACACAGAGGTCAAAACTCTTCTGGCTCTGCCATCCGCACAATCCAACAGGCACTGTCTTCAGCCGGGAGGAACTCCTGCGGCTGGCAGACTTCACCGAGCGGCATGGGATCACCATGATCTCGGACGAGATCTGGTCCGACCTGCTGCTCGATGACCTGCCGCACATTCCGTTCGCCAGTCTCGACCATCCGGCCGCGCGGCGGGCGATCACGCTCACAGCGCCTTCCAAAACCTGGAACCTGGCCGGCCTGGGCTGCGCCGCGGCGATCGTGCCCGACGCAGATCTCCGCCGCCGCTGGCGGCCCTCCGGTGGAGGGCTCGTGCCGATGGTCAATCCCTTGGGCTATGCCGCGGCCGAGGCCGCCTGGCAGCATGGCGACCCCTGGCGACGGCACCTGATCGGGCTCCTCCAGCACCATCGCGAAATGGTGCTCCAGACCGTCGCCCAGATCCCCGGGCTGACCTGCGTACCGCCGGCGGCCACCTACCTGCTCTGGATCGACTGCCGCGGCACCGGGGTCGCCGACCCACAGGCTGCCTGCGAAGCGGCCGGCCTCGGCCCCTCCGACGGCCGGGATTTTGGGTTTCCGGGCTTTATAAGGCTCAACACCGCCTGCCCGACGGCCCGGCTGGAAGAAGCCCTGCGACGGCTGCACCGTGCGTTTCAGACCGCCTAGCCAGGCGGAATCGGCCGGCAGAAAATGGCCCGAAACCTTTTGCCCCACCTGCCGTTGAAGGTCTGGCAGCGCCAGGATTCCAGCGGTATCGGGCTCTCTGGGTGCTGCGCAGACACATTCCCCCAGCCTCCATCCACAAAGGATTCTCATGCGGATCAACGCCTGGACCTTGTTTCTCTCGGTTGTGACTGTCGCCAGCCTCGACTCCATCGCCTGTGCCGCGCCGAGCAAGGCTGCCGATCCGCAGAAGAACTTCACCAAGAAAGACACCAACAGCGACGGCTTCCTCACGCTCGATGAGTACAAGTCGGGCATGAAAGACAAGCAGCTGAAAAATGCCGACAAGAGGTTCAAGAAGAGCGACACCAGCGGCGACGGCAAGCTGTCGTTCGACGAGTTCAAGGCCGGCATGCCAAAGCCCAAGGAGTGATTCCGCCCCGCGGACACGCTCGACTCCGATGCATTTACCGACTGTCCTCAAAGCCATGCAACGGGTGATCGCGTGCCTGCTCGTTGTGGCGGCGGCGTTGGCCGTTGAGGCCGCGCCGGCGACCAAGGCGGCGCGGGCCGCCAAGCGGGCGGAAAAAAACTCTGGGCAGCCCGGGGCCCGGCTGCCGGCGGCGGTGCTCGAAGCACCAGCGAGTCCCGTCATGCAGGTGGCATCTGTCGACCGCGCACGGCGGCCAGTTGTGGAGGCAGCCGCCCGGCAGATCGACAGCCTCCTCGAGCAGCACTGGCACGAGCACGGCGTCGCCGGCAGCGAGCCGCTCAGCGACGCTCAGTTCGTCCGCCGCATCCATCTCGAACTCGCCGGTCAGATTCCGACCTTCGACGACACGATGCGGTTTCTCGATTCGAAGTCGCCGTCCAAGCGGGCCGATCTCATCGACGAGCTTCTCGAGAGCTCCGATTACGTCAGCCACACCTACAATTTCTGGGCCGACATCCTCCGCCTCTGCGAGCGGCCCCAGAAGGACCTCTTTTTCGAGCCCTATCTCGACTGGGTGAAGCGATCGATCGCCGACAACCGCCCGTACGATCAGTGGGTTCACGAGCTGCTCACGGCCGATGGCAAGGTCTGGGAGAATCCGGCCGTCGGCTTCCAGCTCCGCGACAAGGGCATGCCACTCCCGTATGTCGACAACACGGTCCGCGTGTTCCTCGGCACGCAGATCGGCTGCGCTCAGTGCCACGACCATCCGTTCGACTCCTGGACCCAGCACCAGTTCTACGAACTGGCCGCCCTCACATCGGGTACACGGATGCGGCTGGAGGGTGCCGTTGGGAAGAAGAAGGGGATGACGAAGGAGGAGGCGAAAGAAGCGGCGCTGGCGGCACGGCAGGCCAATACCGAGACCTTCCGCCAGGTCCGCCAGATCGTGGTGGAAGCCAACCAGCAGATCCGCGACAAGAAGGTCGACCAGGGACTGCGGCAATTCATCAACGCTAACCTCACGAGCGTCAACTACCATGACGCCAAACTGCTCCTGCCGCATGACTATCGCTATGACGACGCCCAGCCGCTGGCCGCCGTCGCCCCGCGGGTACTGTGGGGCGAGATTCCCACCGCCGCCGCCGGCAAGGACGGGCGGGAGCAGTTCGCCGCCTGGCTGACTTCCAGGGAGAACAGGCAGTTTGCCCGCACAATCGCCAACCGCATGTGGAGGAAGGTGATGGGGGTCGGGCTCGTCGAGCCGGTCGACGATTTCCGCGAAGGCAACCCTGCCTCGAATCCGGAACTGCTCGAGCACCTCACCGATCTGATGCTCTCGCTCGATTTCGATCTCCGTGAGTTCATCCGCGTCATCGTCTCGACAAACGCCTACCAACGGCGAGCCGTGTTGCACGATCCGACCTCGGCGACCCCCTTCCGCTTCACGGGGCCGGCGCTCAAGCGGATGACGGCCGAGCAACTCTGGGACTCAATCCTCGTGCTCGTCGCCCACAACGAGTGGGCGTTCCAGCGGCCCACCGTCGAGGCCTACGCAGCGCGGGCGGAAGGTCACCTGACGGCACCAGGCACCAGCTACAACGATGTGGAACAGGCCTATGAACGGTTCAACCAAGCCTTCAGTAAAAAACGCTATCTGACCAGGCTGCATAAAAACTACGGATACCAGGGGCAGGTGCTCGTGCGGGCCAGCGAGCTGCCGACACCGCTGCCTTTGGGCCACTTCCTCCGGCAGTTCGGCCAGAGTGACCGGGAATCGATCGAAGGGGGTCGGACGGTCGCCACCGTGCCGCAGATCCTGTCGATGTTCAATGGCCCAATCACGCACAGCATGCTGGTGCCAGGCTCGGCGCTCCACGACGAGGTGATGTCGCACGATTCCCAGCAGGCGGTCGACGTCGTCTTCCTCTCGATCCTGTCCCACCGGCCCTCGGCCGAGGATCGTTCCTTCGCCATCCAGGAGATTCGGTCGGCCGAGACGCCGACGGCAGGGATCGGCAACCTCGTCTGGGCACTGCTCAACACGCGGGAATTCATCTTCATCCAGTAGGAACTCGTACACCGCCGGGGTCGGGGGAAGCCGAAGCGAGTAGGCGTATCCTCGCCCCGAGTCGGAGGCTTTCACCGACACCGGCTCCCCGAACGCGATGTGCTGTCGTTCACACCAGAGGCATCACGACCATGAAACACCAACGCCACTGGCTCGACGCGCTCTCCCGCCGCGAGGCCTTTGCCCGCATTGCCCGGGCGACGCTTGGTGTCGGGCTCATGCCGGCGCTCTCGCGACAGCTCGACGCGGCCGCGGTCGAAACGCCGGCCCGTGCCAAAAACATCATCTACGTGATGATGCATGGGGCGATGAGCCACCTCGACACCTTCGACCCCAAGCCTGGCCGCGAAGAGCAGGGGGAGACGAAGCCGATCCAGACGAAGACGCCGGGCATTCTCTTCGGGCACACGCTCGAAAAGCTGGCGAGCCTCTCCGACCGGCTGGCCATAATCCGCTCGCTCTCCACAGAGACTGGCGCCCACGAGCAGGGCCGATACCTGATGCGGACGAGCTATCCGATGATCAACAGCATCCGACACCCCGCCTTTGGCGCGTGGGCGGTGCATGGCATGGGAAAGATCAGCCGGGATCTGCCCGGCTACGTGCTCGTCGGCAACGGCAACGAGCATCCAGGCGCCGGCTTCCTCGATCCCGCACTCACGCCCGTGCCGGTCGCTGATCCCACCAAGGGCCTCGAAAACACCACGCGTCCCCGCTATCTCTCGGCGGAGAACTTCGATCGCCGGCTGGCGCTTGCCAACCGCATCGACCGCGACTTCAAAGAGCGCTACGCCGGCCAGCAGCTCGATGCCTACAACCAGCTCTACAAAGATGCCATCCGGCTGATGGGCTCGGTCGATCTCCAGGCCTTCGACATCGCGAGGGAGAAGCCTGAGGTCCGCGAGCGGTACGGCGATTCGCAGGTGGGACTGGGCTGCCTGCTGGCGCGGCGGCTGGTCGAATCGGGCGTGCGGTGCGTCGAGGTGGAATTCGGCGGCTGGGACATGCATCGCGATGTGTTCGAGGAGATGGACGAGAAGGGCCGCCAACTCGACCGGGCAGTCGGCACACTCCTTGAGGATCTTGAAGACCGCGGGCTGCTTGCCTCGACGCTCGTCGTGCTGGCGACGGAGTTTGGCCGGACCCCGCGGATCAATGAGAACGCCGGTCGCGACCACCATCCGGGCGTCTTTTCCTGCGTGCTGGCCGGCGCCGGCGTGCAGGGGGGCGCGGTGTTTGGTGCAAGCGACGAGCGGGGCTTCCGCCCCGACAAAGATCCGGTCTCCGTCGCCGACTTCAACACCACGATCGCCGCAGCCTGCGGCCTGCCGTTTGACAAGGAGTTTCATGCTCCCAATGGACGGCCCTTCAAGATCGGCGGCGGCGGCACGCCCATCGCAGCCGTGCTGGCGTAAAAACGCGAAGCGTTTCCAGCCACACTCGCCCGTTGCTCCTGGGCAGGCTGGGGGATTTCTGCGTGCGACGGAACCCGTGCCGCCACTACGGCGGCGGGCTCATTCCCGACTGCCAGGCCCGCCGATACCACCACCCGGGAGTGGGACAGAGTTCATCGTCAGGAGCAGATCATGGCACGCAAACGCTCGTCCAAGGAAACCTATGCCCAAAAGGTGGTCGGTCTGGCCACGGTCGGCCTGCCCGCACCGGTGCAGACGGTGGCGAAGTCCCGCTGGGGATCGCGGATCCTGCTCCTGCTGATTCCGGCGCTCGTCGCCACGGGCGTGGTCACGATTTCATGGTCGGGCGGCCTGCCAAACATCACGGTGAACAAGGACCGGGCAGCCGTCGTCGGCCAGGAAGTGAAGCAGGAGGCGATCAAGGCGGCCGAGCGGGTCAGGCAGTACGGTGACAGCAACTATCGCTGAGCCGCAGCGAGTCTTCATGTTTCGCTCGCATGGCGAGCGAGCTGCCCGCGGCGTTGGTCCGGCGGCTGACAGGACGATCTGGCCGGTAGTGTAGGATCGGGCTTTCCTGCGGAGCCTCCCCATGCGCCACGCGCCGATCCAGCCGTCTCTCTTTGTCTCCCACCGCCGGCAGCTCACGGCCCTCCTGCCGCCACAGAGCCTTGTGGTCGTGCACGCAGCCGATCGGCTGCCCACCACCGGCGATGGCACGCTGCGGCTTCATCCTGCCAGCGACCTCTTCTGGCTGACTGGGATCGAGCAGGAGGAGAGCGTGCTCGTGCTCGCGCCCGATGCCACCGACCCGGCGCAGCGGGAAATGCTCTTCGTCCGGCAGCCGAACGAGCTGCTCACGACCTGGGAGGGCCACAAGCTCTCAAAGGACCAGGCGAGGGAGATCTCGGGCGTGGCGAAGGTCCGCTGGCTGGCCGATCTTCCCGGCGTCCTGCACGCGCTGCTGTGTGAAAGTGAGCGGGTCTACCTCAACGCCAACGAGCACGAGCGTTCCGACGCCGAGGTGGAGTCCCGCGATCTACGGCTCGCCCGCCAGCTGATCGCCCGGTATCCGCTCCATCGCTACGAACGGCTCGCGCCGCTCCTGCGGCAACTGCGGGCGGTCAAGAGCCCCGCCGAGGTCGCGCTGATCCGACAGGCGGTCGACATCACCGACCACGGACTGCGCCGCGTGCTGTCGGTGCTCCGGCCGGGCGTGATGGAATTCGAACTGGAGGGCGAACTGGTCGGCGAGTTCACGCGTCGGCGGGGCCGGATGGCCTACGAACCGATCATCGCCGCCGGGAAAAATGCCTGCGTGCTCCATTACAATGACAACGATCAGGAATGCCGCGACGGCGACCTGGTCCTGATCGACGTCGGCGCCTCCTCCGCCAACTACGCCGCCGATCTCACCCGCACCTATCCGGTGAATGGAACATTCTCGCCGCGGCAGCGGGCGGTCTACGAGGCGGTGCTGCGGGTCTTGCAGCATTCGATCGCCCGGACGACCGCCGGCACGCATCTCCGCGACTGGAAACGAGCGGCCCAACTCGAGATGAACGAGGAGCTTCTGAAGCTCGGCCTGCTCACCACTGAGCAGGTGGCCAAGGACACTCCTGAGGAGCCTGCCTGCCGGAAATACTTCATGCACGGCCTGGGCCATTCGCTCGGCCTGGGGGTGCACGACCTCGCGCCGACCAACGGACCATTCGTGCCCGGCTGGGTCGTGACGGTCGAGCCTGGCATCTACATCCCCGAAGAGGGGATCGGCATCCGGCTTGAGAACGACATCCTCGTCACGGAAGAGGGGCCCGTGGACCTCTGCGCGGCAGTGCCGATCCTGCCGGACGAGATTGAATCGCTGCTGGCGCGGTAGCGAGACGCGACGACACTCCGTCGTCCGGGGGCCCACTCCGTCCCCGTTCGTCCCATTTTCTGTATACTTCTGCCGCTCGTTTCCCTCAGGAGTCCACGCGATGCGTCTGCTTGCCTTCGTATCCCTCGTTCTGCTCGCCCTCACACTCAGCTTCAACACCCAATTCATGGAGACCGCCGTGGCCGCTGACACCGCCGACGTACCCCATCCGCAGCTCCCCGCCGGTGCCGGCAAGCTTGACGCCGACGCCCCGAAGACGTTTGCGACCACGCCGTCCGGACTGCAATACCGCATTCTCCGCAAGGGCACGGGCGCCAACCCCAAGGCGTCCAACGCGGTGAAGGTCAACTACCACGGCTGGCTCAATGGCGGGAAGGTGTTCGACAGTTCCTACGAGAGGGGCGAGGCCATCGAGTTTGGTCTCAATCAGGTGATCCCTGGCTGGACCGAGGGGATGCAGCTGGTCGGCGAGGGCGGCATGATCGAGTTGGTGATCCCGAGCAACCTGGGCTACGGCCCACGGGGCACTCCCGGAGGACCGATCCCCCCCAACGCCACCCTCCACTTCCTCGTCGAACTGATCGACGTGAAGTAGTCGCCTCGACGAACCCCGCTGGCCATCCGCGCACGGCTTTGGCCGTGCGCGGGGCCGGCGACGTGCGTTCAGCCGCCGCCCGCGGTCACCCTCCTGGGCACGAGCCTTCCTGTGGTGTCGGTGAGATGCGCCCCGCGGTCACCGGCCTCGTGATACTCGGCATCCTGATTGACGTTCCAAACGTCGTAAAGACGCTCATTCGCGAGGATGTTCCGCGCCGTCAGCATCGCGGTCATCATCGCGTGGTCTTGGTTATTGTATTTGTGCATGCCGTTGCGGCCCACGAGATGCAGCCCGGGATAGTGGGCGTCGATCTCGCGGCGAATCGTCTCCACGTGCCGGGCATAGTCGTCGTCGTAGACCGGATAGGCCTTCGGCTGGCGGACCACATGGCCGTCGAGCACATCGCCCGCAGCCACCAGTCCAAGCGACTCCAGTTCCCGCGAGGCGAGTTTGACCAGGTCGGCGTCAGAACTCGACCAGAGCCCATCCCCCTCGAAACAGAAATATTCCAATCCGTAGCACGCGAGTTTTGCGTCTGGGACCATCTCCGGCGACCAACTGGCAAAGTTCTGAACACGCCCCACCTGCACGCCCGGCTCGTGGATGTAGATCCAGTTGTCGTCGAACCGGTTGGTGGGCCGGACGATCAGGGCCACGGTGAGAAAGTCGCGATAACGGAGTTTCGCCGCGGCCTCGAGCACGGCTGGCGGCATGGCCGGCGTGATGCTGGCAGCCAGCTCCCGCATCGGCGCCGAGGAAATCACATGATCCGCCTCGATCCATTCACGGCTGCCGCCGGCAGTTTCAAAACCTACCCGCCAGCGACCTGTCTCTTGGACCCGCTCGAGGGCCCTCACGTCTGCCCCCATCCGAATCTCGCCACCTTGCTTGCGGGTACGGTCGGCCGCCGCCTCCCACATCATGCCCGGGCCCTTCCTGGGATAGCGGAAGGTGTCGATGAGGGTCTTGATCGTCTGCGACCGGTCCGTCGGTTTCTTCTTCCGCTTGGGAAGGATTGCCGCCAGGATCGCGCTCGACAGAGAGAGACCCTTGATCCGCTGGGCCGCCCAGTCGGCGGAAATCTCCTTGCAACTCATGCCCCAGACCTTTTCGGTGTAGGTCTTGAAGAAGATGCCGAAGAGCCGCTTGCCGAATTGGTTCGAGACCCAGTCCTCGAAGGTCCGCGGGTTCTGGACCGGAAAAACGCGGGCCTTGGCATACGATGCCACACACCGGACCGACTCAATGATGCCCAGGTTTTTGAGCGCCTCGCCCGCCTTGAGCGGGTAGGCGTAGAACTTGCCGCCGTAATAGATCCGCGAGGACCTTGGGCGATGGAGCAGGTCATCGCCCAACAGTTCTGTCCACAGGTCCTCGACTTCCTGTGATTTCGAGAAGAACCGGTGCCCACCGATGTCGAACCGGAAGCCGTGGTATTCCACAGTCCGCGAGATCCCGCCGACATACTGGGGATCGCGTTCCAGCACGGTGACCGCCACGCCCTCCCGGGTGAGCAGGTAGGCCGCCGTCAGGCCGGCCGGGCCTGCGCCAATGATCGCGACATGCTGGGGCGTCGCTTTGGAAGGCATCTTTGTCCTGTGTTTTCGTGGTGCAGGTTGGCCTAGTCCGAAGCCAGCCAGTGTATGCCGTCATCCGCAGCCACTCTACGCGGCCAGGCTCTCGAGACTGGACCTCAAAACGAGACGCTCAAAATCAGCAGCCCAAGAGCGTAAGCATAGACCAGCTCGGCCGGGACGGGAGATCAAAACCCCATCAGCGTCGGAGCAGCGGGGCGAGTCGCTCGACGGCCTGGTCGATCTCGGTGTCGGTCGTGGTCCGCCCGACACTCAGCCGCACCGCACTGCGGACCACGTCCGGCGGCAATCCCATCGCGACGATCGCCGGTGCCGGCTCGCTCGACCCGCTCGCACAGGCGGTGCCTGTCGCCAGGCAGACGCCCGCCAGATCGGCCGCCATCGCCAGCGTCTGCCGATCGAGGCCGGGGAATGCCACCGTGCAGATGTGCGGGCAGCGGGCGCCGCCGGCGGCGATCGCCACCGCCGGAATGCCTGCCCCCCGTGCTGCGGCGAGCAGCCGTGCCTCGAGCCGATCGCGAAGGTCGCCCACGCGGCGGGCGACCTGATCGCGGTCAGCAGCAGCCAGTTCCATGGCGCGGGCGAATCCCACTGCCAGCGGCACCGCTTCGGTCCCACCCCGCAGACCCTGCTCCTGCGTGCCGGCCTGCACCGGCTCGATGGGCACCCCGCTGCGGACGAGCAAGCCCCCGATGCCACGAGGACCGGCGAACTTATGCGGAGCAAGAGTGAGCGTGGCGGCAGGGCTTGTCTGGAATTCAATCGGCATGAAACCGGCCGCCTGGGTGGCATCCACATGGAGCAGGGTTTTCCCTCGGCCGCTCGGTCGGCTGACAATTCCGGCGAGCAACTCCATATCTTCCAGCGAACCGGTCTGCCCGCAGCCGAGCGTCAGCGACGCGATCCGCGGCCCATGCGTTTCCGTCGTTGCACGTGCCGACACCAAAGCAGCCGCAGCAGTGCCCTCGTGGGCATCAAGATCCAGTTCGCAGAGCCGCCACCCCTGGCGACCGACGGCCAGGGCAGCGTTCACGCTGCTCGGGTGATCACGGCGGGACCACCAGATCTCGCCGGGCCCGACCGCGCCGGCAGCCATGCCCAGAATTGCCAATTGGTTGGCCTCGCTGGCACCGGATGTAAATACCAGTCGGTCGCGGTGGATGCCAGACACTCGACCGCCAAGGATCGCCACGATCCGGTCCCGCGCATCCTCGAGCAGGCGGCGTGCAGCCCGACCTAGGGCGTGCTGGCTCGATGGATTCGCATGGGCGACTGCCTGGGCCTCCGCGATCGCCGCCGCCACGTCGGGGTCGAGCGGAGTGGCAGCGGCATGATCAAGATAGACGGTCGCAGGCGTGGCCATTCCCACAGTGTAGGGCCGCATCTCACCGCCGCACGAGCGTCTCGATCAACCCGTCAATCTCCGCGGCAAGTCCGGCATCCAGTGATCGCCGCAGTTCCGTGACACGGATGCCGTGCAACACGGTCGTATGATCGCGGCCACCGAAGGCAGAACCGATCGATTGCAGACTCTGTGATGTCAGCCGTCTGGCCAGATACATTGCCAGACCACGGGCGTGCGACACCTGCCGGCAGCGGGACGGGCCGACAAGATCGGCTGGCAAAAGCCCCTGCTGCCGGGCAGTCGCGCCAATCACGCGGCGGATGGTGATTTCCCGCCGGTGTCCCGCGGCGTCGGCTTCTCCCTGGCACCTCGTGGTGGCGGCCGGCGGCATCGCTACCACCAAACCTCCCGCGAGCCGTGAAGCCAGCGACGGTTCCAGGCTTGTGCAGGCGATCGGGTGGATTCTCAACGTCGCGACGAAGGTCGTGCCGGCTGCTGTTGCCGCGTCGAAGAGGTGGGCGAGGACACGCTGGGCATCCCAAGCGGAGATCTGTTCGACACCGTCGATGATGATCAGCTGAGACGAGACAAACCGTTCGTGCAGTCTGTCAATCGTCGTCTGCGACAGGGCCGATGTGAGATCACGACCGAGTGACCGACCGTCCCACATGATCGCAGCCGCTGGCGTCCGGCGATCCGCTGCGGCCCGGCTGTGCTGGACGAACCATTCTGCCAGCAGCCGGGATTTTCCCGATCCCGCAGGTCCCACAATCACGAGCGGACTGTAGCCAACACCGCCACTGTTCCCCAACCCGGCGGCCACAGTTGCCAGGGCGTGGTGCACCAATCGGTGCGATACCGGAGGGCGGGCATGGAGTGCCAACTGGGGCAGTTCGTGCGTAGCGACCGCAGACACTGGCAACGTCCCGGTAGGGAACGCGGCCTCCATGCCGACGTACGGAAAAAAACACGATGCGACTCACTGTGTTCGCGACCGTCAGGCTACCTCAACGGGGGTGCTCGAAAAAGGGTCCCCAAAACCCTCCGCCAAAGCAGGGGACACCGACGCTCCGCCACCACAGGTGACTGTTGGCTCCGTGTTGGTTCGGTCTCGAAAACCACGCCAGTCGTAAACCAACATTTTCAGAGACAGTCAGCCAGCAGCCGACGGGCATCAGGCCGTCAGCCCACCGACGGTCCGACAGCATTGAGATCTCACGGTTTTGACGCCGGCGCGACTCTGAACCCAACGTCCACCAACAGGGAAGCGTCAGTTTTTCCACACCCAAGATGCTGGCGGTCACTACCAAAAAACGCTGTTCCGAACGGGGAAAACAGGGCGAGCAGGGCGTCACCCTCTGCTCGTACTGCCTGTGTTGGAAACTACATTCGGTTCGCCGTTACTGATTCTCCTCTCTTCTTTCTCCTTCATATCTATCCAAAGAGAACAAAGAGAAGAAGCGGACCAAAACCCAACGAAAAACCGACTCCGTAGGGGCATGCCAGTCAGCCCGCTGTCGGGTACACTGGCGGTCTTCAAACCCATCGTGCCATCGCCATGCCCTGTCCGTCCCGCAGACGGGCCGGGGTCAGCTCCGCCCGAGGAAAGGACTGCCGTTTTTCGATGAAAGTGCGTCTAAACCGCGAGCCGCTCCTCGCCGCCCTCCAGAGTGCGTCGGCTGTGGTGCCGGCCCGCTCGCCCAAACCTGTGCTCACGAACGTCAAACTCGAGGTACACGGGACATCGGCCGTGCTCTCGGCCACGGATCTCGAGGTGGGCATCCGCATTGACCTGGAGAGTGTCGAGCCGGGGGCGTCCGGTGCTGTGCTGTTGCCGAGTGGTCGACTGATGGCGATCGTCCGAGAGAGCCAGCCCGGAACAGTCTTCGACATTTCCTCCGATGGCACGGCCGCCGTCGTCAAGGCTCCCCGCAGCGAGTTCCGCTTGCCTGCTGAGGATCCGCTGGAGTTTCCCTCGGTAGCCACGTTTCCGACCGAGGCCTCTTTCGAACTCTCCCAGCCGCTGGTTCGTGAATTGGTCAGGCGCACGGTCTTTTCCACCGACAACGAATCGAGTCGCTACGCGCTGGGTGGTGTGCTTCTGGAACTCAGCACGCAGTCATCACCGGCCAGTGTGATCGCTGTCGGTACCGACGGCCGCAGGTTGGCCAAGATGGAGGGCCCTGCCACGGCCAAAGATGGCAGCCCATCCGATGCACAGCCGATTGTGCCGGCCCGTGCGATGCAGCTCATGGAGCGGTGTTTGAGCGACGCCAGCATGCCGGTGCAGATAGCAGTGCGGACCAGTGAGATTCTTGTGAAGACGGGACCGACGACGATTTCGGCCCGGCTGGTAGAGGGGCGGTTTCCGCGGTGGCGAGATGTGTTTCCCGATCGCCCAGACGCCTCGCAGGTGAAGATCGTGGCCGGGCCGCTGCTCGCGGCGGTGCGGCAGGCAGCGATCGTGACCAGCGAGCAGTCGAAGGGAGTCGATTTTTCGTTTGAGCCTGGGCAACTTGTGCTCTCAGGCCGGTCGGCGGAAAGTGGTGAAAGCCGTATCGAACTCCCCATCGAACATGCCGGACCAGTGGTCAAAATCAAACTCGACCCGCGGTTTTTGAGCGAATTTCTCCGGGTTCTCGATGGCGCAGCCACCGTTACGCTGGAACTGACCGACGCCCAGAGTGCCTGTGTCTGTCGCACCGACGACGGCTACGGCTACGTGATCATGCCCTTGGCGGCTGATTGATGCCGGCAGGTGTATTCATCCTGGTGCGTTCCTGAAATGAGAGAGATGTGCTCGCAATGCTCCCCAGCCAGAAACCTTCCGCCGCCGGACCCCGCCCGATCGGCAGTGTCATGTCTCGGCTTTTGGCGCGGACAGGCTACGACCAAGAGCACGGCGCCGATGGTCTGGCGGCCGCCTGGCAGGCGGTTGCACCGGCAAGCCTGCGGGGCAGTTCGCAGGCGGGGCTGGTTCGTCGCGGTGTCCTTGATGTGTTCGTGAGCCACTCGGCGCTCGTGCAGGAGATGGGATTCCACAAGCGGGAGGTACTGGCCCGACTGAGTGAACTCGTGCCTTCAGAGGGGATCACCGACATTCGCTGCCGCGTGATGATCGATGCGGGACGTGGCGATGCCGACTGATCGCTGGTGTTTTGAGTTCTGGTTTTCGAAATGTTTCCGGTGAATTGGTTCGGTTTTTTTGGGAGATTTCTGTCATGTCCGATGAATCACAGCAGGCTGACTACACCTCTGCCGACCTGAAGCACCTCTCCGACCGGGAGCACGTCCGTGAACGCTTCGGCATGTACATCGGCGACAATACCTCCCGCGGACTGCACCACCTTGTCTACGAGGTGGTCGACAACTCAATCGACGAATGCATGGCGGGCCACGCCAAGCACGTGAGCGTGATCGTGAACGTCGACGGCAGCGTGACTGTCGAGGACGACGGCCGCGGCATCCCGACCGACCGCCATCCGCAACTCTCCGAGGAGATGGACCGGGAAGTTTCCACGCTTGAAGGCGTGATGACCGTGCTCAAGTTCGGAGGCAAGTTCGAAAAGGGTGCCTACCAGACCTCCGGCGGTCTCCACGGCGTGGGCGTCACCGTCGTCAACTTTCTTTCCGAATGGTGTGAGGTCGAGGTCTCCCGCGACGGGCATGTGTGGCAGCAGGAGTACCAGCGTGGCGAGCCCACGGGCCCGGTGCGCAAGATGGGCACGACCAGCCGCACCGGCACGAAGACGACGTTCAAACCCGATCCACAGATTTTTCCGCAGACGAAGTTTTCCTGGGACATCCTCGCCCGTCGCCTGCAGGAATTGGCGTTCTTGAACTCGGGCGTGAGGATCACCTTTTCCGACGCCGTCAGCGGTCAAAAAGAGGAGTATCACTACGAGCGGGGCGTGGTGGAGTTCATCGAATGGCTGAACCGTTCGAGCGACCCCGTCCACTCCGACGTGATCTCGATCCGGGGCGAGGCCGAGGGGGTGTCGTGGGACATCGCGCTGCAGTACACGACTGAATACACGGAAAATGTCCACAGCTACGTCAACAACATCACGACCACCGAGGGGGGCACGCACGTCTCCGGTTTCCGGTCGGCGCTCACCCGCACGCTCAACGCCTACGGCAAGAAGAGTGGCATCTACAAGGACCTGGTGCCCACCGGGGAGGATGTTCGCGAGGGTCTGACGACGGTGATCAGCGTACGGGTGCCGCATCCGCAGTTCGAGGGCCAGACGAAGACAAAGCTCGGCAACGGCGAGGTGGAAGGGATCATCAATTCCGCAGTCGGCGATTACCTCTCGAAGTATCTCGAAGAGAATCCCAAGAGTGCCAAGTCAATCGTGCAGAAGGGTGTGCTGGCTGCCGAGGCACGAACTGCCGCACTCAAGGCGAAGGCGCTGTTGCGGGAGCGAAAGGGGGCCCTCTCGGGGGGCGGGCTGCCCGGGAAACTCCGCGACTGCACCAGCCGCGACGTGGAAAAATGTGAGATCTATCTGGTGGAAGGCGATTCGGCCGGCGGCTCGGCAGAAGGTGGCCGCCGCCGCGAGTATCAGGCGATCCTGCCGCTGCGAGGCAAGATCATCAATGCCTACAAGAGCCGCGACGACAAGGTGCTCGCCAACGAGGAGGTTCGCAGCGTGATCTCAGCGATCGGTGCCGGCATCGGCGTGGAGGCCGACCTTGGCAAGCGACGGTATGACAAGGTCGTCATCATGACCGACGCCGACGTCGACGGCTCCCACATCCGCACGCTCCTGCTGACATTTTTCTACCGTCAGATGTACCAGCTCGTGGCCGCGGGCCATGTCTATGTCGCCCAGCCGCCGCTGTTCCGGGTGCGGACGAAGAAGCAGACGTATTACGTGCAGACCGAGGAGGAGATGAAGACGCAACTCCTCGACCAGGGGCTGGGCGAGGGCGTCTTCCTGCCGGGTGACGGCCGAGAAATCTCGGGCGAAGAGATGCAGAAGCTCTGCCGAACGCTCTCCGGGCTCGAGGATGCGCTCGTGGCGCTTGAGAAACGCGGGATCAGCCTGCGCGACCATGTTGCCAGGCGTGATGCGGCCACCGGCAAGTTGCCGATGTACCACGTCTACTATGGTGTCGAGGAGCACTGGTTCACCAGCCGCGATCAGCTGGAATCCTTTGTCAAGACGAAGGAGAAGTCCGCCGGTGGTGAGTTGGCCGTCGGCAGGCCGGAAGAGGAACAGACCGATGCCACGCCCGGCACCGCCGCCGATACTGGCGACGACCAACTCGTGGTGGTCGACCTCCACGAGGTGCGGAGCATCAACGCGGGCCTCAAGGAGTTGGAGGCGATGAGCTTCGGGACGGAGGCGCTCCTGCCGCAGGATCGCACCGGCTCCGAGGATCCTCGCTACCGGCTCAGGCGCGGCGACAGCGAGATCGGTCTGGAGGACCTGCGAAGCCTGCTGTCGGCAGTCCGTCGGGCGGGCGAGAAGGGTCTGTCGATCACGCGGTTCAAGGGGCTCGGCGAGATGAATGCCGAGGAACTTCGGGACACGACACTCGACCCTGCCAATCGAACGCTCCTGCGGGTGACGATGACCGATGCAGCAGCGGCGGACGACCTGTTCCGGGTGCTGATGGGGGAGAAGGTGGAGCCCCGCCGCGACTTCATCGAACGGCATGCGCTCGACGTGAAGCACCTCGACGTGTAGCGTCCCGCGGCAGCGGCATTGGTTGGCTTTCTCGCAACTGGAGTCGGCATGTCCCTACCACGTTTTTCGTTCGGTGTCGGTGATCGCTTCGCTCATCAGGCAGCCGCCCAACTGGCCGCATTCGAGCGACTTGCAGCGGCGGGTGTGATCGTCGCCCCTGTCTGGAACAAGTCGAACCGCGAACATACCTTTATCGGCAGTGAGCCGGCGAGCGTGCGAGCGGCCGCTGCGGCCGCGGTGACCACTGGCCGCTGGCCCCATCCCTGGTTCGTCGATGCCGACCACATCCGGCTGGAGACGGTCGATCGGTTCGTAGAGACAAGCGACTTCTTTACGATCGACGTCGCCGACAGCATCGGCAAGCCGGCCAGCGACGCCGATGTCGCGGCCTTCGTCTCCCGTCACCGGGAACTGGCAGGAACCCTCACCATCCCAGGCTGCCACGAGCCGATCGAACTCGACGAGCAGAGCCTTGGGGCGATCGCCCGCCACTATCTGCTTGCCTGCCGCGAAGCGGGGGAGATCTACCGTCACATCCAGGGGAGGCTGGGCAGCAGGCCGTTCGTCACCGAAGTGAGCATGGACGAGACCGACCTTCCCCAGACGCCGCCGCAACTGCTCGTGATCCTCGCCCTGCTTGCCGACGAACGGATCCCCCTGGAGACGATCGCTCCGAAATTCACCGGTCGGTTCAACAAGGGTGTCGACTATGTGGGCGATCTCGCGAGATTCGAACGCGAGTTTGCCGATGACATCGCAGTGCTGGCCTTCGCAGCCGACCGCTACGGCCTGCCCCGCTCCCTGAAACTGTCTGTGCATAGTGGCAGCGACAAGTTCTCGCTCTACCCTGTGATCCGACGTGTGCTTGAGTCCACCGGTGCCGGCGTGCATCTGAAGACTGCCGGAACGACCTGGCTGGAGGAACTGATCGGGCTGGCCGAGTCTGGCGGTGACGGACTCGTGCTCGCCAAGGAGATCTACGCGTATGCCCTCGACCACGTCGACGAACTCTGCGGGCCGTATGCGACCGTGATCGACATAGACCGCGCGAAGCTGCCGTCGGCCACGGAGGTCAACGGCTGGAGTGGGCCCCGGCTGGCCGCGGCGATCCGCCACGTACCGACGAATCCGCAGTTCAATGCCAACGTCCGCCAGCTTCTGCACGTGTCGTTCAAGGTGGCCGCGAAGCAGGGGGCTCGGTATACCAATCTGCTGACGGCCAATCGCGAGATCGTGGCCCGGCAGGTGACCGAGAACATTTTTGACCGCCATTTCCGCCCGCTCTTTCTGGGCTGAGGATTGGTCGTAGGGAATCTGGTCTCCAGCGATGAAATCCGCCATCACGATCTGTCTGGTGCCAGAGGCGCGGCAGGGACCCTTCGTGTTCCACACCAACGGCGAGCCGGATAGGCTGGCGGCCGCCTGCCGCGCTGCGGCCGAACTGGGCTTTGACGCCGTAGAGATTTTTCCTGAGTCGGCAGCGGCGTTTCCCAGGGCGGAGCTTGCACGGCTGCTGCCGGAACATGGGCTGGTGTTGGCAGCAGTCGGAACCGGTGCAGGCTGGGTGAAACAAAAACTCCATCTCTGCCATGCCGATGCCGCCGTGCGGGCGGCGGCGCGGGATTTCATTGCAGGCATGATCGACGTTGCCGGCGAGTTTGGCGCGCCGGCGATCATCGGATCGATGCAGGGCAGAAGCGAGGGGAACGTCTCGCTGGACGATGCGGTCGGCTTCCTCTCGGCGGCCCTTCACGAACTTGGGGCCCGCGCTGCCGAGCTGGGGCAGGTGCTGCTCTACGAGCCGCTCAACCGCTACGAAACGAACCTGTTCAATCGCCAGGGGGACGCCGCGGCATTCCTGGAGTCGGGCGGCATCCGCACGGTGCAATTGCTCTGCGACCTCTTTCACATGAATATCGAGGAGGCGGATGTCGCCGCCGCCCTCGTCGCCGCCGGGAGCCGGGTGGGGCACGTGCACTGGGCCGACTCCAACCGCCGGGCGATGGGGCTGGGACACGCGAATGCCCAGCCGATCGTTGCCGCACTTCGTGCGATCGGCTACGAAGGGTTTCTGTCGGCGGAAGTGTTTCCGCTGCCGACCGCGATCGCCGCTGCCCGGCAGACGATGGCGAGCCTCCGCGGGCAGGCGGCTGCCGCGTGTCCTCTCGGGGAATGACCAGAACAACAGTGCCCTTTCGGTGACCATACAGAATGCTCAACACCACGCTGCTCCACCCGGACATTCTCCGGATCCTCGCCCAGGCAGGGCATCACTCGAAGGTGCTGATCGCCGACGGTAACTATCCCGCAGCCAACAAGCGGGGGCCCCGGGCGGAACTCGTCTCGCTGCAACTCATGCCGGGTGTGCCCACCGTGGCGCAGGTGTTTGAGGCGATCATCGGCACGGTGCAGATCGACGAGGTGCATACGATGGGTGTCGACCGCAGCGATTCCTATGCGGCCGCGACGCCGGGTGATCCGCCGGTCTGGGCGGAGTACCGGAGGATCCTCTCTGCGGCGAAAAGCGGCTGCACCCTCGAGCCGATCGTGAAGTGGGACTTCTACGAGGCGGTCGCCTCGGCTGACCATGTGCTCACGATCCAGACCGCCGACCAGCAGCCGTGGGCCAACCTCTTGCTGTCCGTCGGCTGCAGAACCTTCCGATGAACCCAGGCAGGTAAACCCATGCAAACCCGCCCGCTTGGCACCACCGGCCTGGAGGTCCCGATCCTGGCCTTCGGCGCATCGTCGCTGGGTCAGGAATTCCGCTCGATCACGCTCGACGAGGCGCTGGAGAGCGTGCGGGCGGCGCTCGACTGCGGCATGAACCTCATCGATACGAGCCCCTTCTATGGGCGTGGGATGAGCGAGGTCCTCCTCGGCGTGGCGCTGCGGAACATACCCCGGCGTGACTATCTCCTGTGCACGAAGCTCGGCCGCTACGACCTGCCGCACTTCGACTTCTCGGCCCGGCGGGTGGCCGAGAGCGTGGATGTGTCGTTGCACCGGCTCGGCACCGACCACCTCGACATCATCCTCTGTCACGACATCGAGTTCGTGCCGATGCAACAGATCGTTGACGAGACGCTGCCAGCCCTGCGAAAGATCCAGCAGGCGGGCAAGGTTCGATTTGTCGGCTTCAGCGGCTATCCCCAGAAAATTTTTCGGTTCATCGCCGACCAGGCCCGCATCGACTGCGTGCTCAACTACAACCAGTACACGCTGCAGAACACCAGGTTTGCCGACGAGACGATTTCCTATCTCAAGGCCCGGGGGATCGGTGTCATGAGCGCGGGACCGTTCAGCGCTCGGCTCCTCACCGATGCGCCGCTTCCGGGCTGGCTCAAGGAGCCGGAAGCGGTCAAGGCGGCCGCCAGGCGGGCAGCCCAGCTCTGCCGGAGCCGCGGCACGCCGATTGCAAAGCTCGCCCTGCAGTTTGCGCTGGCCAATCCTGACATTGCCACCACGGTGGCCGGCAGTGCGAATCCGACCAACATCCGCAACTGGGCGACCTGGGCCGCCGAGCCGATCGACATGGCATTGCTCGCCGAGGTGCAGGCGATCTTTGCCCCGGTGAAAAACATCGGGCACATCGAAGGCCTCTCGGAAAACAACTGACGCGCAACGCGCGGCCCCTGTTTGTGAGCCCCATGTACATCGACTCGCATCAGCATTTCTGGAGCTACTCCGCCGCGGACTATCCCTGGATCGGCGGCGGCATGGAGCGGCTGGCCCGCGATTACCTGCCGGAAGATCTCGGCCCGGTGGCCGCGGCAGTCGGCATCGGCGGCACCGTCGCCGTCCAGGCCCGACAGACCCTCGAGGAAACCCACTGGCTGCTCGGCCTGGCGGAGCAGCATCCGCTGATCCGTGGCGTCGTGGGCTGGATCGATCTGCGAAGCCCACGCGTCGCCGAGCAACTCGCTGCCTTCGTGGACCGAAAACACCTGGTCGGCGTGCGGCATGTGGTGCAGGACGAGCCCGACCCCAGGTTTCTCCTGGGCCCAGAGTTCGTGCGTGGACTGAAATCACTCGAGCCCTATGGTCTCACGTACGACCTCCTGCTCTATCCGCAACAGCTGCCGGCGGCCGTGGAACTCGCGGCCCAGATTCCCGATCAGCCGTTCGTTCTCGACCATCTGGCAAAGCCACAGATCGCACGATGGAAATCACCCGGCGACATGGAGCCGTGGCGGCGGGGCGTTGAGTCGCTGGCCAAACAGAAAAACGTCTGCTGCAAGCTGTCGGGGCTGGTGACGGAGGCGGCCTGGCGACAGTGGAGTCCGGCGGACTTCGCAGCTTGTCTCGACATCGTGCTGACGGCGTTCGGGCCTGAGCGGCTCATGTTCGGCAGCGACTGGCCAGTCTGCCTGCTCTCCGGCGACTATGCCGAGGTGGCCGGCATCATCCGGGATGTGTCGAGCACGTTGTCGATGACGGAACAGGCCGCGATCTGGGGCGGCACTGCGGCACGTTTCTACGGCCTCGCGAATAGGGAGTGACAGATGCAGAGCCTGCTGTTGGAGAAGCCACGCGAGTTCCGATTCGTCGAGATCGCGGAACCGGCGGCACCACTGGCTGGGGAGGCAGTGGTCCGCGTGCATGCGGTCGGTATCTGTGGCACCGACTATGGTGGCTACCTCGGCAAGATGCCCTTCTTCAGCTACCCCCGCATTCCCGGGCATGAATTGGGGGTCGAGGTGGTGGCCGTCGGCCCCGGTGTCGTGAACGTGAAGGCGGGCGATCGCTGCTGCGTCGAGCCCTACATCAACTGTCAGGCCTGTTATTCATGCCGGCGGGGATTGACCAACTGCTGTGAACATCACCAGACGTTGGGCGTGCACTGCGACGGAGGATTGCGGCCGCTCTTCACGGTGCCAGCGAGAAAACTCCATCCCTCACCGAATCTCTCCCATGCCCAGAACGCGCTCGTGGAGACGCTCGCCATCGGCTGCCATGCGATCGACCGTGGCCACCCACGCCCGGGCGAGAACGTGTTGATCATCGGTGCCGGGCCGATCGGTCTGTCGGCGCTTGAATTCGCCAAGCTCTCCGGGGCCCGTGTGATCGTGATGGACATGATCGAGAGCCGTCTCGCGTTTGTCCGTGACACGATGGGTGTGGCCGACACGCTTGTCGCCGCGGGCGACGCGTCCGACGAGCAGCAGATCGCGGGGCTCACCGACGGGAGAATGTGCGACCTCGTTGTCGATGCCACCGGCAGCGCCGCCAGCATGGCGAATGCGCTGAAACTCTGCAGTTTTGGCGGCCGGCTCGTCTACGTTGGCATCACGCAGAGCGACCTTGTGTTTCCACACGCGCCGGTCATGCATCGGCGGGAGTTGACGATCCTCGCCAGCCGCAACGCGCTGTCCCGCGATTTTGCCAGAATCATTGGGCTGATCGAAGCCGGAACGATTGATACGGGGCCGTGGATCACCCACCACGTGCCATTTGCCGACACGATTGCGGCGTTCCCGCGGCTGCTGGAGCCTGCTGGCGGCGTGCTCAAGGCGGTCGTCGAGATGCCGGAGTGACGATCGTCACCGAGGTGACTTCGAGCTTGGCAAAGCGGTTGCTCGTCGCGGAACGCAGCGTGAAGACGTCTCCCTGGCGGACAGGTTCGCCGCGGGCAAACTGAAAATAGTTGCCGCGATCCCGCGCAGCGGTGACCGCCTGAGGCAGAATCGGGCCGATGATGGCCCAGTCTTGGTCGGGCAGGGGGTTGCCCTCGCGAACGGCCTGGATTGTGTCGAAGGGACGGGCCTCGCGGTGCAGCCCTGAGAGCGGGAGAAAGTCGTCTGTGTAGGCGCAGTCGAAGAGATACCAGACGGGCGTGCCCGCAGGCAGAGCTGCCAGAGCCTGCCGTGACTCCTCGGTCAGGCTGTCGTCTGCCAGGGGCGTCTGAGCCATCATCAGGTCGCTGTACTCGCTCGTGCGGATTCGCATCCCTCGGCCGAGCGCGATGCGGCTGCTGGCGACGCTTGTATACGCCTCGCCGGTCTGCACGCCCGGTCCAGCCAGATCCTGGGAGAGTTCGTCAGTCTGGAGCACCCACCGCAGGCCCACGGTGGTTACGGCCGAGAGCGAGAGATCGCACGAGGCGTGGCCGCCAGCTTCGAGGTCGACGAACTGTTCCCGCTCGCCACCGGGAAACTCTGCCCGCACCAGCCAACGGCCGGGTGATACCCGGGGAAACGTGAATCGGCCATCCGCATTGGTGCGGACGACGGAGGGCAGTGGTGCGGCGGCATCCTCATCGGAGGTGTCGTACCAGTCGTCGATGCGAACGATCGAGGCGGCAGCTGGTGTGCCGTCGGGCTTGAGCACGCGGCCGGAGAGCCGCGACGCCTCGGCCACGGCGAGCGGACGAACCTCATAGTGTCTGATCTGGACGGCGGTTCCCGGAGCCGGCTCTTCGAATCGGATCGTATCGGTCGTGAGGCGGCAGTTTGGGGCCGTGATCCGCACGCGGCCCTCCGCTCCCTGGGACCTGTCGAACGGCACGAGCACGAGCCTCGATTCTGGCAGCGGGTATTCGATACACGAGGCCGCCAAGTCGGGAGGTCTGCCGGCCACCAGCGGATCGGCCTGGAACTCCAGGCTCGTATTCACGCCCTCGAGGCAGTCGGTCCCGGCCAGGAAGCGAATGTCATCGGGCACGAGTCCGGCCGGGAGGGTGACCTGGGCCACGAGATAGTTGGCGAGCCGCGAGTCGTCGTTGGCCGCAGCGGCCAGCAGCGCCTGGAGCCCGTCGGCATCGCCGGCCTGGAGCAATGCTTCGACCCCCGCTTCATTGAAGGCAAACATCCGCTCTGCCACTGTCTCGAGCGCCGGCGGTAGGGCAATCCCGATGGCCCGCCGCGCATGCACGATCTCCCGCGCCAAGAGTTCGACGGTCTTCTCTCCGGTAACACGGTGGAGCACGCCGCCGGTGAACGGATTGACGAAGGCCAGTGTCGGATGCTTCCTGGACTCCAGTGCCTGTTCCAACTCGGCATCGTCCAGCACCCGCACCCAGACCATGTCCGCGAGCGACTCGCGGATGAGTGGATCAGTCAGCCGCTGCTCCACGAGAATGCGGCAGGCTTCGTCGTTGGCGGTGGCGAGCAGCACGACGATGTGGCGGTGCTGGGCCTGCGCCGCGGCGACGGCGCTGGCGTAGTCGGGCTCCCAGGGCAGGTGTTCAGTCACCGCCGGCGGCTGGGCGCCGGCCACGTTGCCGACGGCGAGGCACAGGCAGAATCCGGCGCTGAAAAGCAGGTGTCTCATGGAGATCGACTATCGCTTTCCGCTGCCGGAAATGCCAGCGGTGCAGGGCTGAGGATGGGGAACGGCTGGCGAGAGGCCCGCCTGGGTTGCGGTCCGGCCGCGGCTGTTGTCGAATACGGCCCCGTTGCCGCCCGTGAGACATCCCGCAGGAGCCACCCATGGCCAAGAAATCCGTCGCCAGCATCGATCCCCAGGGCAAAACCGTCCTTGTTCGCGTCGACTTCAACGTCCCGCAGGATGACGCCGGGGCGATCACCGACGACCGACGGATCCGCATGGCATTGCCGACGATCAAATCGATTCTCGACCGTGGCGGCCGGGCGATCCTCATGTCGCATCTGGGCCGTCCGGCGGGCAAGGGGTTTGAGCAGGCCTTTTCCCTCGCCCCGGTCGCCAAGCGGCTCGGCGAACTGCTCGGGGTTCCGGTGACGCTCGCCAGCGATACGGGAGGGCCCGACTCGCATGCCAAAGCCAAGACGCTGCCGGCAGGCGGCGTGCTCGTGCTGGAGAACGTGCGGTTCAACAAGGGTGAGAAGAAGGGAGACGACACCGCCTACGTCTCCGGGCTCGCTGCCCTGGCCGATGCCTACGTCAACGACGCCTTTGGCACCTGCCACCGCACCGAGGCCAGCATGCATGCGGTGCCCGTGGCGATGAAAGCCCTCGGCAAGCCGGCCGTGGTCGGCTTCCTGGTGGAGAAGGAGATCCAGTATCTCGCCGACGCGATTGCCCAGCCGAAGCGTCCCTTCGTCGCAATCCTGGGCGGCAAGAAGGTGTCGGACAAGATCGCCGTGATCACGAACCTCCTGTCGGTCTGCGACCACGTGCTGATCGGCGGCGCCATGGCCTACACCTTCTCGCTGGCGCAGGGCGGCAAGACCGGCAAGTCGTTGGTCGAGAAAGACAAACTCGATCTGGCGAAGGAGCTGATCGCCAAGGCAGGCTCCAAGCTCGTGCTGCCGGTCGACACGCACTGCGCCGACGAGTTTTCCTCAGGTGCCAACAAGCAGATCGTGAAGGCTGGTGCCATTCCGGACGGGTTCGAAGGGCTCGACATCGGGCCGGAGACGGCGAAGCAGTATGCAGAGATCGTCCGCTCGGCCGGCACCATCGTGTGGAACGGTCCGATGGGGGTCTTCGAGATGCCACCCTTCGACGCGGGCACCAAGGCCGTGGCCGACGCCGTGGCTGCGGCCACGGCCAACGGTGCGATCACGATCATCGGTGGCGGCGACTCGGCGGCAGCGGTCGAGCAGCTCGGGTATGCCGACCGGGTGAGCCATGTTTCGACCGGCGGCGGCGCGTCGCTGGAAATGCTCGAAGGCAAGGCCTTCGAGACGGTGGCGGTGCTCGACGAGTAAACGGCTACGGCGGCAGGTTGAAACCGTGCTGCCGGGCGTCAGAGGCCGGCTGTGGTCGTCGAGGCGGCAGCGGAGGGACGATCGGATGACAGTCGATCGTTGACGGCCGAGACGTAGTCACGGTCTTCCGCGGAGAGCGACTCCCGTGCTACGGTCGTATAGCGACCGTTGACTTTCAGGATTCGCACCCGGTCGGCACGCAGTTCGACGAGCCAGCCCTGGGCCTGATGTGTGCCAGCCTCGTTGGTCCAGCGACGCATCGGCTCTCTCGGCGTGAAGAACGCCGCCTCTGGGTCGGCCTCCGCTGCAGCCGGCGGTGTCTCTTCTGGCTCTTCGGTGGCCGCTTCGTCGGCAGGCAGCGTCGCATCGTCGCCGGCTGCGTTTCCTTCCGTATCGTCGTAAAGATCAAACAGATTTGGCTCCAGCGGCTCCGGGATTGTCACCGGTTCCTCCGGCCCGGCGGTGGCGGGCATGAGGTCCGGCAGCGGTTCCTCCGTGACCACCGGATTCGGCAGCACGGCCGGGCCCGCGGCCTGGACGGGCATCGGCTGGACGGGCATCGGCTGGACGGGCATCGGCTGGGCGGCCACGACCGAGGCGGGTTCCGGAACGGCTGGCGCTGCGTCCACCACGAATGTCGGACCGTGGACGACCACGGTGTCCGCTGCAGTTGCCGATTGCTCAGCCGCATTCGGCTCTTCACGACCATGGACGACCTGGTCGGGCTCGGCAGACGTCTCAGCATGCTCGCTTAGCCATTCGGTGTCGACGCCGGCAGACACCAGCACTTCCGAATCAAAACCGTCACTGTCGAACAGAGTGTGGTCGTGTTGCTCGACCACGACCACGAACTCGGCCTCAGCCATGAACGCGACCGAACCCTCTCCGGGCAGACAGCACGCTGGACCGCCAACGTGATTGGCAACTGGAGCGCCAACTGGCATATCAAGCGGCTGGCCGGGGAGGGCTGGACTGTAGTTGCGGGCGGTCGTGTGGTGACGGCGCCACCAGCAGGCCTTGGCCGTATCGACAGACAGGGTCAGGCACAGCAGGGCCACGATCAGGGAGTGCATCCACCGTCGCACGCATCACCTCGCAGACTATGGAATATCAAACACGCAGAGACCCGGGGCTCAAGCCGCCGTGGCAGTAGCCTCGGGCGGTATGCTAACGGGGGGCGGGAGGCGGGGCAAACGCCGGCCGGCCGGGCCACCGGGGCTGGCGTTTTTGCCGCATCGGGTGGTGAAAAAGCGAAAGGCCGCGGCAGATGTCTCTGCCACGGCCTTCCGGAATATCGAACCTGTTGTCCGCCTGCGAACGGGGTAGTACATGCGAAACTGATGCGGATCGGGCCCCGCTCCGGCAGCATCGCTGCTGGCAGGCGGGTGCTTTTCAAGGATCCGAACCAACGCGTTGGTTTTGGCACCTCCGACGGGACGCGGAAACAGGTCGAATGTCAGTGACAGTAGCTTCGTCCGAACGACGCGTCGTTCTCCAGACGAATTCCAACACCGTCATTCAGCCGTTACCACCGTCCCGACCGACAGTGAAGGCACGCCTTCACGAACACCCCATGCTGTTGCCGCAGTTGTGACACAGGTAGCAGTTGCCGTTCCGGACCGTGATCGAGCCGCAGTTGTCGCATGCCGGGGCGTCGATCTGGAACTTGGCAAACTGGCTCTGCCGGTCGGCCGGGCTGGCGGTCGGATCGACCGCCATCTTGAGTCCGGCCCGCTCGAGCATCGCTGCATTCCTGTCCGTGGCACCGGCCACCTTCACGGCTGACGCGGTGGCTGTCGGAGTTGCGGCATGGCCGTTGGTACCGGCCGGATGCTTGCCCCGGCTGGACGTCGCCTCACCGTTGGTGCGGGCCTTTCCTTGGCCATCGGCAAGCCCGCGCGCCGTCATGGCGGCGGGCTTGCGCTCTGTTTCCGTATCGTCGCCGGAGGATGTTTCTTCGCCGCTGGCGGCGCCATGGCTGCCACCCGGCCGGTTGGCCTCCCGGTAGCCGGCGATGAATTCCGTGCCCATCCAGCGGAAGAGATAGTCGACCAGGCTCTTGGCCACCGGGATGTCCGGGTTCTTGGTGTAGCCCCAAGGCTCGAAGCGGGTGTGTGAAAACTTCTTCACATAGACTTCCAGTGGCACACCATACTGCAGGCTCATCGACACCGACGTTCCGAAGGCGTCCATCAGGCCACCGATCGTGCTGCCCTCCTTGGCCATCGTGATGAAGAGTTCACCCGGCCGGCCGTCGTCGTAGAGGCCAACAGTGATATAGCCTTCGTGGCCACCCACGTTGAACTTGTGGGTGACGCTCCGGCGGGTATCGGGGAGCCGCTCGCGGCGGGGTGCGGGCGTCGCCTTGGCTGCCGTCTTGTCAGCCTCGGTGCTGGTGTTGAGAGGCTGACTCTCCTTCGATCCATCACGGTAGATCGCCAGGGCTTTCAGCCCCAGCCGCCAGCCCTCCATATACGCGCCGGCGATGTCGGCCGGCGTTGTTTCGCGGGGCATGTTCACCGTCTTGGAGATCGCCCCCGAGATGAACGGCTGGGCCGCTGCCATCATCTTGACGTGCGCCTCCCAGGCGATGCTGCGGACACCGAGTCGCGGCTTGAACGCACAGTCAAAGACTGACAGGTGCTGATCCTTGAGGCCTGGTGCCCCTTCGATGGTGTCGTTCTTGTCGACGAAGGCCAGGATTCCCTCGATCGCTGGACCTTCGTAGCCCAGCGTGCGCAAGGCCAGCGGAACCGTCTGGTTGACGATCTTGAGCATGCCGCCGCCGGCGAGTTGCTTGTATTTCACCAGTGCGATGTCGGGCTCGATGCCCGTCGTGTCGCAGTCCATGAGGAACGAGATCGTGCCGGTCGGAGCCAGCACCGTCGCCTGGGCATTGCGGTAGCCGTGGCTCTGCCCGCCCGCCAAGACCTCTTCCCAGACCTTCCGGGCGGCATCCCGCAGGTAGCCGGGGCAGGAGGAGTCGATCGTGTCGACGGCCGTCCGGTGCATCCGCATGACGTTGAGCATCGGCTCGCGGTTGGCGGCGAAGCCTTCGAACGGCCCGACGGCGGCGGCCAGTTCCGCACTGGTACGGTTGGCCGCACCATGCAGGATCGCCGTGATCGCTCCGCACAGGCCGCGGCCGGCGTCGCTGTCATAGGCGAGACCGTCGGCCATCAGCAGGCTGCCCAGATTCGAGTAGCCGAGCCCCAACGGCCGGAACATGTGGCTGTTGCGGGCGATCCGGGCCGTGGGATAGCTGGCATGGTCGACCAGAATCTCCTGGGCGATGAAGAAGAGCCGGCAGGCGGCGGCAAACCGTTCGACGTCGAACACGCCGTCGGGCTTGCGGAACTTCATCAGGTTGATGCTGGCCAGATTGCAGGCTGTGTCATCAAGGAACATGTATTCCGAACAGGGGTTGCTGGCGTTGATCCGGCCCGAATTGGGGCAGGTATGCCAGCGGTTGATCGTGGTGTCGTACTGCACCCCGGGATCGCCACACTGCCAGGCACACTCGGCCATCCGTTTGGTGATGTCGCGGGCCTTGCAGCTGGGGCCTGCCTTCGAGGGATCGGTGACCCAGCGGGTGGTCCAGGTGTCGTCGCGGTCGACGGCCTCCATGAAGTCGTCGGTGAGCCGCACGGAGAGGTTGGCGTTTTGGAAGAGAATCGAACTGTAGGCCTCTCCATTGAAGTTGGAGTCGTAGCCCCCCTTCTCGATCAGCACACGGGCCTTGTTTTCCTCTTTCGCCTTGCACTCGATGAATTCCATGATGTCGGGATGCGTCACCTTCAGTGACTGCATCTTGGCGGCGCGACGGGTCTTGCCGCCGCTCTTCACCACCGCGGCGACCTGGTCGTAGACCCGCATAAAGGAGAGCGGACCAGAAGGCTTGCCACCGCCGGCGAGCTTTTCCCGCTGGCTGCGGAGCGTGGAGAGATCGGTGCCGGTGCCGGAGCCGAACTTGAACAGCATGGCCTCGCTGCGGGCGAGATCCATGATGTCTTCCATGTTGTCTTTGACGCTCTGAATGAAACAGGCACTTCCCTGCGGAAACTCGTAGGGGTTGTCAGGCACGACGACGTCGCGCTTCGACTCATCCCACCGCCAGTTGCACGGTGCCCCCTTCACGCCGTATTGGTGGAAGAGACCGACGTTGAACCAGACGGGCGAATTGAAGGCACCGTGCTGGTGGACGCAGAGCCAGGAGAGATCTCGGTAGAAATTCTCGCCGTCCTGGGCTGTCTTAAAGTAGCCGTCCGCGATGCCCCAGTCGGCGATCGTCCGGGCCACCCGGTGGACGAGTTGCTTGACGGAGTGTTCGCGTTCGGGGGTGTGAATCTCGCCGTAAAAATACTTGCTGACTACCACGTTGGTCGCCAACTGGCTCCAGGCCGCGGGAATCTCGCAGGCCGGCTGCTCAAACAGCACTTTGCCATCCTCTCCCTTGATGGCGGCCGTGCGGAGTTCCCATTCGGTGGTGTCAAACGGGCTCTCCGCGTCGGTCGGGCAGAACGTGGGGTGGATGGCCATGGGCGTGCGGCCCTCCCGCCCAGCCGTGTGCGACTGGTTGGGAGACTGGTGGGCCGGAAGCTGTCCGGTGGCGGAGGCGGAACCGGCAGGGGCTTGGAAGACGGCCATGGCAAAGGCACTCCTGACAGGGAAATGGGGGACGTTTGGTAAGTATACTTCCGTATAGATGTTCTGCCAGCCAGTATCGGCCAGCGGCGTTGCTTTCGTGAACCGATCAGTGGCCGGGAAGTCCCCGGAAGACGCGACGACGAGAAAGCAGGTCCTTCTGCATGCTATCGCAAGATGTAGTGGCAGAGTCGGTGGTGACCACTTCCTGTGGGCCGGGGCGTGAATGTAGCGTGAGCGTTTGAGGCGTCAAGCGACTTTTTCCGAGCGTCCGAAATGCCCTTGAAAACATGGTTTTCCGACGCCCCTGGGCGTCCCGGGCCAAAATAGCAGGAACCACCCACGGTGGGGGTGGTTGGCGGCGGCTCGCCCGGACCGACAGTGGCTGCGACAATGGCCTCCAGAAACGCCGCGAAACGTCGCCCGGGAGCACCGACGGCGGCAGGCCCGCTAGACTTCGCATCAACCGTCTTGCGGCAGCTGATGTGTTCCCACCGCTGTTGTCCCCGTCGTCCTCTGGAGACCCCATTATGACCATCCGCAGCACACTCCCGCGGCCGCTCGATGGCGTCCGCATCCTGGCGATCGTTGGTGACGATTACGAGGATCTCGAACTCTGGTATCCGAAGCTTCGACTGGAGGAGGCGGGGGCCCATGTGACCGTGGCCGGAGAGATGCAGGGCCGCACCTATGCCGGGAAATATGGCTATCCCTGCACCAGTGATGCCGCGATCGGCGACATGGAAGCGAGCGATTTCCAGGGGATCGTGCTCCCCGGTGGCTGGATGCCCGACAAACTCCGCCGCGACGAGAAGGTGCTCGAACTGGTGCGGGAGTGTGCCGCCCAGGGCAAGTTGGTGGCGGCGATCTGCCACGGCGGCTGGATTCCCATTTCGGCGGGTGTCTACCGCGGCGTGCGGGTGACCGGCAGCCCGGGGATCAAGGACGACCTGATGAATGCCGGAGCGATCTGGGAGGACGCGCCGGTCGTGATCGACCGCCACTTTGTGTCCAGCCGCAAGCCGGCCGACCTGCCCGCGTTCATGGCGGTGATCGTCGACCACCTGGCGGCGGCAGTGGTGGTGTAGCCGCGGCGTGGTGGTGGCAGGATGGGCGCCGGGTAGAATACCATCGTGAACACGCCGGAATCCGGATCAATCGATGCCGTGAAAGCCCTCGTCCGTGGCGCTGGGCTGCGGTGTACGGCCGCCCGACTGGCGGTCTTGGAGTACATGCTGACGGCCCCAGGGCCCAAGACGCATGCGGAGGTGTCGGCGTCGCTTGATCATCGCGGCTTCGACCGGGCCACCATCTACAGGAACCTCACGGAACTCACGGAGGCCAAGCTGGTGACACGGGTCGACGTTGGAGACCATGTCTGGCGGTTTGAGGTGAAACGTCATGAGGATGGCAGCGGGCACGGCGGTGATCATCCACATTTCGTCTGCACCAGCTGCGGCGAGGTGTCGTGTCTGGATGACGTGAACGTCGCGATCACCCCCCGGCCGGGCACGGAACAGCGGCCGGCCGCGGCCGACGGCACGGCGGGGAAGAAGGCGGGGACGCGGTCAGCGGCCGGGAGGCGGCAGGGCATCCCGGCGGTGACGGAGGTGCTTCTCAAGGGCACCTGCGAGAACTGCGAATAACGGCAGTGCGGCCGGCTGCTGGCATGCCCATGAACGCCGTGGGATGGAAAGCACTTCGGCCTTCGAGTGTTGTGGGTTCAGGGGCCACTGGGCCGGCGCAGGACACGCTCAGCCGGGTTGAGCCTGTGTCGTAATCGGCGTGCCGTCGGCGAATCGATTGTGAAAGCGAAACCAGTCTTCGGCCGAGAGGGCATCGGGCAGGATTTTTCTGAAGGCTTCGGGTGTGCCGCGAGGACCGTTTTGCACCTCGTAGTAGAGGAACATGTGATGCAGGTCGTTGAGCAATAGTCGCCGCAGGAAAATCGGCATGGCCAGCCTCGCCTTCACAGGCACGCCACTCACCTTGGAGAAGGCCGCTGCCACCTGGCTTAGGTCCCCCTGCCAGCCGATCACATCCAGGCTCTTGCCCAGCCATTCCTCCCGATTCTTGAATTGTATGGCTGCCGCGCGGCCGATGTCATAGGTCGCACAATACTTGCAGTCTTGCAGCGTCAGGAACTTGACCACGCCCTTCTTCAGCGGGTTCCAGTTGGCGGCATCATCGAGATTCTCAAAGAACGCGCAGGGCCGCAGGATCGAGAATGGAACCCCCGACTGGCGAAGATATTTTTCCAGTTCGACCTTAGCTTTCATGTGCTTCGTGTGTTTGTCAAAGCATTCGGCATCCGCCACGCTCATGAAAATCAGATGATCCACGCCAGCCGCTTTTGCGGCATCGATAGCGTCACGACCCTGGCGAAACTCCTCGTCGGCGTTGGACTTGGCCGCGCGAAAATAGTCCGTGATCACGAACACCTTTTTCGCACCTGTCTCTTTGAATGCACGGTCCAAGTCCGCACGGATCGTGTAGTTGCAAACCACCGGCTTCACGCCGTGGCTTGTGAGCGGACTCTTGGGCGACCGCGTGGTGCCAGCGACGTCAAACCCCGCTTCACGAAGCGCTCGGCAGACATTGCGCCCGACCTTGCCGGTGGCATTGAGAACCAGCACTTTTTCCGCAGCCATATTGAACCCTTTGCATCGAACGAGGAATTCAAAAGCCAAACAAGATTACATGTAATCTATCGGCCCGGCGACTCTGGTGGCTGGAACGTTTTTCCCGGTGGCAACAGTTGCCCGGGATGAGGGGAGCGACGGCTACGCCTGCAGGCTCTGGCGGGCCTTTTCAAGCAGTGCGGAGAGTTGTTTCAGTTCGGTCTGACTGAGGTGCCCCAGACACTGCTGGTAGAGATTTGTCAGAGGGCCGTCAATTTTTTGGATCACAGTCTTGGCTTTCGTCGTCAGATTCACGTAGATGACCCGTCCATCCTTTTCGCAGCGGGTCCGGGTGACGAAGCCTTCCTTCTCAAGCCTGTCGAGTAGTCCGGTCATCGCAGGCACGACTTGGATCATGCGTTGGCGGATTTCGTCGCACCGCATCGGGCGGCCCTCGCCGCGGAGAATGCGGAGAACGTTGTGCTGGGAACCGGTCAGTCCGAAGGACCGAAACAGCTTCCCGAAGCGGTTCTGGAACTGGTCGCTCGTGCGAACGATGTTCAGCATCGCCTCCTTCTCAGGCGACTCAAACGGCTTCTTCTTGCCGAGTTCTTGTTGGAGGGATTTGCCTGCCATGGCCTAACCCTACGGGAACAGGGGAGCCGAACGAAAGTCTGAATCCCATCAGCCTATGGTGGCGGGCCGCTGCCGTCGTGCGGAGGGCGAAGATGGTGGCAGGTGCCTGCAGATGCCAGCCGGTGCCAGAAAAGCTCCCCGAGTAGGATTGGTCACAACCGCCGTGTTCTTCGGGAAAAACTGGGTGTCGGCAAGAAAGCGACTCACAAAGCGACTCACTCCCCAATCCGCATGATCCCGCAGGAGGTCGCACGAGGCCCCCGAGCGGTGTTCGGCAAAGGGCCGCGGCAGGCGAACCTGCCTACCCGGTTTCCGCTGAGCAATCAGGCCACGGCGGAGAGGGGCTCCGAGACCGCGGTCGGGTACACTTGGACGATGCCGAAGATTTTCGAACAAGATGGCTATTCGTTTTTCTTCTACAGCAACGACCATGCTCCCATCCAAGTCCATGTTCGCCGGGGCGGGGGTGAAGCGGTGTTCGTTGTCGAACCGGAAGTAGAGCTGCGTGAATCAGTCGGATTCAATGTAAGAGAGCTGTCGCGAGCGGAGGACCTCATCGATGACCACCTCGAACTCATCAAACAAAAATGGGCCGAGCACCTTGGCTGACCGTGCCCTGAAGGCATGGCATGAGCGAGGAATGATCTTTATCAGGTTCGCCAGCGGCCATGAGGTGAGTTTTCCCACCAAGGGCAACCCGCGGCTGGAATCCGCTGCCGAGGAAGATGTGGGCCGTATCGAAATCTCTCCATTTGGGCTGCACTGGCCGACGCTCGACGAAGACCTGTCGTTCGCGGGAATCTTGGAGGGGCGTTACGGTCAACGGTGACCGTACGGTTCTTGTGAGGCTGCAGACTTTTGGTTCGCGCAGCCAGCCACCGAGTGGTATCCAGCGATAATCGCCGGATATCGCCACGTCAGGCGGGAGCCGACGATGATCGAACCGTAGGTGGCGGCCAGACTTGTGGACGTTTTATCGCGACGCCCGCGGAGTGTTATCCAGCAAGCGACGGGCGTTACGCGGTTCCGTAGAACTCCAAGTTAGGCCAGTGCAGTATCTCTCCGAGGTCCGGTTCCCGAATGGCACATGGCGGCTTGCCGAAGTCCTTGGTATGAGTCTCACGGAATCGGGCGGACGGCGCTGGAGCCTTCGTCACGGTGCCTGCGTTCCCGTAAGTGTTCGCTTTTGCAGACGACTCAAAAAGCGACTCAGAATCCGACTCACGCTCTGCTCGCAGGGCTCCGCACCGTCAAAACGACATCCCCATCAAAAGACCAAGCCGCAGAACGACTTGCGTCACTCTGCGGCTTCGTGCGACCTCTTGCGGCCACACTTCAAAAATGGCCAAAGCTCCCCGAGTAGGATTCGAACCTACAACCTAGCGGTTAACAGCCGCTCGCTCTACCGTTGAGCTATCGGGGAATACTGAGATTTAAAAATACCCTAACTCGGTAGGGAAATCGATGGGGGGTCGCTGCGGCTGTCGCGGGCCGATCAAGAGTGATAATGCGGCCCTGCCGCGGCCAAGAAACCTTCAGCCCTCTGCCGGCGGCCGCTGCTTTTCCATCAGCACCCGGTTGCCCCTGGCGTTGTACTCAATGCGGGTCATGAACGTCCGCATCAACATCACCCCGCGACCGCCGGGGGCCTCGAGACGCTCCTCAAGCCGGCAGTCTGGCACGGCACCGGGATCGAAGCCAGCACCCTCGTCGGTCACCTCGATCCGCGCAAGCGTCGGCGAAACCACACAGGCAACCCGCACGATCTTGGCAGGGTCGAGTTTGTTGCCGTGCACAATCCCGTTCACGATCGCCTCTTCAGCAGCAAGATGGATCGCAAAGATATCGGACGGTGACCAGCCGTGGAGGCCGAGTTGCTCGAGCAACTCTTCCATGATCAGCCGGCTCGCACCCCGCTCGCTGGGAAGCTCAATCTCACGTCGCCATGCCGACGCATCTGCGGGCAGGGCGGCCTCCGTGGATGATTCCGCCGGCGTTTTCTTCTGTGCCATCGCGTGTCTCCCAGCCCCCGCCGCAGCGCCACTGTGAATCGTTCACTCGAATGCCGAGATCGCCTCGGCCTCATCCTTGCGGATGTCAAAAATCTTATTGAGCTTGGTGATCTGGAATACTTCCAGGATTTCAGGACGAATGCTGCTCATCTTCATCCGACCCTTGTGCGACTTCACCTTGCGATCGAGTGTGATCAGCTTGCCAAGCGCTGCGCTTGAGAGGAACTCAACCCCGCTGAAATTGAGGAGCAGGCTTTTACGGTTGTCCTGCTCGACCAGTCCAAACAGTTCCGTGCCCAACTCAAGGATGCCAGCTTCATCCAGAATTTTCTTGTCGAGAAACCTCACGATCGAGACATCGCCAATTTTGGAGACGTCGATCCGCCGATGCGTTGCCATGCAGACTCTCGATTGAAAACCTTTTCCCCGGCACCTCGTGTGTGACGGTGGGGGCGGGACGGGGCGTGGAAGTCTTGAAGGTAGCGGGTTGGCTCGTGAATTACCATTTGCCACGTGAATGAGCCTGGAACGGTTGCCGGTCAGCCGGTGAAACCACAGCCCATGCTGCCAAACTGGCAGGAGTGGCCGCGTTCGCCAGCCGGGCGATTTTTCAGATGGTGGGCATGGTTTCCCCCCGGCATCCCGCCAAGGCGGTAAAATCCCGGACATTCGGCGCGCCAGTTGCTTCTTCCCGTGGGGCCTGTCTGATGGCGTCCTGATCCGGCAGGTTGACGGCCTTCGTCTCCCACGCACCTTCTTCGCTTCCACCGACACTTTGTTGCAGAAAGGTTTCGATCATGTCAGCCACCGCGAGCAAGCCCGCCAAGAAAAAGTCGAGTCTCATCCCGCTGGGTGACCGCGTCGTTGTGGAGCGCGAGGAGAGCGAACAGAAGACCGCCGGCGGCATCCTGCTGCCCGATTCCGCAAAGGATAAGCCAGCCCGCGGCACTGTTGTCAGCGTTGGCGAGGGCAAGTTCGACGACAAGGGACACCGTCATCCTCTCCAGGTGAAGCCTGGGGACCGGGTCGTTTTCACGAGCTATGCAGGCGAGGCCTTCAAGGTGGGCGACGACGAACTCCTGCTCATGCGGGAAGACGACATCCTGGCGGTGCTCGGCTGATCTGCGGTTCGGCTCAGCCCATCAGCGATACCCTGAGTCCCCTGCCGCGATCGTTTCCCACAGTCCACACCGTCTTTGTCACACATTCCTTTTCTAGAGAACACCTTTTCCGAGGAGACTTGAACCATGTCCAAGATGATGGCATTCGATCAGGAAGCGCGTGAGGCGATGCGTCGCGGTGTGGCCAAACTGGCCCGCGCTGTCAAGGTGACGCTCGGACCCAAGGGCCGAAACGTCATCCTGCAAAAGAGCTTCGGCTCGCCGACGGTCACCAAGGACGGCGTGACGGTCGCCAAGGAAATCGACCTCGAGGATGTCTACGAGAACATGGGCGCCCGCATGGTGCGGGAAGTCGCCAGCAAGACCAGCGACGTGGCGGGTGACGGCACCACGACCGCGACCGTGCTGGCCGAGGCCGTGTTCAACGAAGGCCTGCGGGCCGTGGTGGCGGGCGTGAACCCGATCCAGATGAAGGCCGGCATCGAGAAGGCGGTCGAGGACATCGCCGCCAAGCTCAAGGAGATGTCGATCCCCGTGAAGGGCAAGAAGGAGATGGCGCAGGTAGCGTCGATTGCCGCCAACAACGACATGGAGATCGGCGAACTGCTTGCTGAGGCCATGGACAAGGTCGGCAAGGACGGCGTGATCACCGTCGACGAGGGGAAGAGCCTCAAGACCGAGGTGGAATGGGTCGAGGGCATGCAGTTCGACCGCGGCTATCTCTCTCCCTACTTCGTCACCAACCCGCAGCAGATGCAGTGCGTGCTCGAAGACTGCTACGTGCTCGTGTTCGAAAAGAAGATCTCGAGCGTCAAGGACATCGTGCCGCTGCTGGAGGCCGTCGTGAATGCCGGCAAGCCGCTCTTGATCGTCTCGGAAGAGGTGGACGGTGAGGCTCTGGCAACGCTCGTCATCAACCGGCTCCGCGGCACCTTCCAGGTCTGTGCCGTGAAGGCTCCGGGCTACGGCGACCGCCGCAAGGCGATGATGGAAGACATCGCCATCATCACCGGCGCCACTGCCGTGTTTGAGAACCTCGGCATGAAGCTTGAAAATCTTGGTCTGGCCGAGCTCGGCCGGGCCAAGAAGGTGATCGTCGACAAGGACAACACCACCATCATCGAGGGGGCCGGCAAGACCGCCGCGATCAAGTCGCGGATCGAGCAGATCCGCCACGAGATCGATGCCGCCACCAGCGACTACGACCGCGAGAAGCTGGAGGAGCGGCTGGCGAAGCTCGCCGGTGGCGTGGCGAAGATCAACGTCGGTGCCGCGACCGAGAGCGAGATGAAGGAGAAGAAGGCCCGCGTCGAGGACGCGCTTCATGCGACGAGGGCCGCTGTGGAGGAGGGCATCCTGCCGGGTGGCGGCGTGGCCCTTCTGCGGGCCAGCTCCCAGGTCAAGCCGAAGGGACTCTCCGACGATGAGACGGTCGGCTTCAACATCGTGGTGCGTGCCTGCCGGGCTCCGGTGACGATGATCTCGTCGAATGCCGGCCAGGACGGCTCGATCGTCTGCGAGAAGGTGCTCGCCGGCAGTGGCAACTTCGGCTACAACGCGGCCTCCAACGAGTATGAAGACCTCGTCAAGGCGGGCGTGATCGATCCGGCGAAGGTGACGCGGACGGCCCTGCAAAACGCCACCAGCGTGTCGACGCTCCTGCTCACCAGCGACGCTTTGATCGCGGAGAAGCCGAAGGACGCCAAGCCGAAGGCCGGTGGTGCCGGACACGGCGGCGACTACGACATGTATTGAGCCGACTGGTCACGAGGCGTGAGCGCCTGCCCGTCAGCGAGCAGATTCAAGGCCGGGGCATCCGCGAGGATGCCCCGGTTTTTTTGTCCCGTTGCCCGACCCCGTTCGACGTTCACCGCTTGGGCTTCGTGAGGCTCTCCAGCGGCACAAAGCCGTCGCCGCCGCCGGGCATGGCGGGCGGCTGGCAAGGCGGTGCGAAGAACCGCTTCACGAGCGTCCGCGCCAGCCAGAGGGTGGCGGCGACCGAGACGGCGATGGCGATGAGATCCTGCATGGAGTGGGCCGTTTGACCTCGTGTCGCTGTGATCTAACCGCCTAGCCAGGTGCCGATCTGGTAGGTGGCGAATGCCGCCAGCCAGGCCAGCACCGTCATGTAGGTGAACGTGACCACGGGCCAGAGCCAGCTGGAGGTTTCGCGGCCGATCACGACGAGCGTACTGGCGCACTGCGCACACAGCGCGAAGAACACCATGATCGAGAGGGCTACCGGGAGCGTGAAGACCTTGCGATTGGTGCCGTCCCAGGTGGCGGCGCGGAGCCGTCGCACCAACGCCGTGCCCCCCTCCTCATCGCCGGGATCGATGTCACCGAGGTTGTAGATCACCGCCAGCGTGCCGAGCACCACTTCACGGGCTGGAAAGCTTGCGATCGCGGCACATCCCAGGCGCCAGTCCCAGCCGAGCGGCCTGACGAGCGGCTCCACGAGCCTGCCCATCCGCCCCAGCACGCTCTGCCGCTGGGCAGCACCGCGGCGGGCGGCGGCGAGCCCGTCGTCGGTGTCGAGGGAGGCCAGTTCCTCCGCCACGTCGGCCCGGTCGGGATCGTCTGGCGGCAGATCGGCCAGCCGTGTGGTCAGCATCGTGCGGTGTGTGGCCACCTCGGCGTCGATGGCTGGTTCACTATGGGGATAGCTTGCCAGCGCCCAGATCACGATGCTCACCGCCACGATCAGCGTGCCGGCATTCTGGAGGAATGACCAGACCGCTTCGCGGACACGCTCCAAGACGACCTCCAACCGAGGCCATCTCCAGCCGGGCAGTTCCATCACGAAGGGCTGCGGGGGGCCGCGAAAGATCGTCCGAGAGAGCACGAGCGCCACCAGCGCCGCCGTCACCACGCCCACGGCATACATGCCGGCGAGCACGACCGCCGGCAGCCGCAGCCAGGAAACGCCAACAGCGACGTTGGGCACGAAGGCGCCGCAGAGCAGGAGATAGACCGGCAGCCGGGCGGAGCAGCTCATCAGCGGCGCGACCAGGATCGTGAGCAGACGGTCCCGTGGATTCTCGATCGTCCGCGCGGCCATGATGCCGGGGATGGCGCAGGCGAAGCTGGAGAGCAGCGGAATGAACGACTTGCCTCCGAGGCCCACGCCACAGAGCAGCCGGTCCATCAGGAAGGCCGCTCGGGAGAGGTAGCCGCAGCCTTCGAGGATGGCCACAAACAGAAAGAGCATTGCGATCTGCGGCACGAAGACGACCACGCCCCCCACACCCGCCAGCACGCCGTCAACCACGAGTGAACGGATCGCCCCCTCCGGCAGGAGCCCCTCGACCCAGCCGCTGACTGCGTCCATGCCGGCGGAGATTCCATCCATGAGCGGCGTCGCCAGCCAGAAGATCGACGAAAACATGGTGAGCATCGTGGCCGCGAACACGAGCGTGCCCCAGACGCGGTGGGTGAGCAGGTCATCGATCCGCTCGCCGAGCGGCCGGCGGGCTGGCGGCTGCCGCTGCACGACGCCAGTGAGCAGTTCCTCGATCCAGGCGTAGCGGGCGATCGCCTCGCGAGCAGCGGGTTCATGGCGGGCCTCCACGGCTGCCAGATGGGGGCCCAGCCCCTGTGGCGGCAGCGCTGGCGACTTCATCACCGCCAGCACGGCGTCGGCAAGGGCCTCGATGCCGGTGCGTTTCGGCGCCACCACGCGGACCACCGGGCAGCCCAGCCGGCGTGACAGTTCCGTGGCATCGATGGTGATCCCCTTCTCGGCGGCCACGTCGGAGAGCGTCAGGGCGATCACGGTCGGCATGCCGAGGTCGAGTGCCTGTGTGGCGAGATAGAGGTTGCGTTCGAGGTTGGTCGCGTCGGCGACGACGACCACGCAGTCGGGCGTGGGTACGCCGGGGAGCCGACCGCGGAGCACATCCACCGCCACCTGCTCGTCGGGGCTCTTGGGCACGAGGCTGTAGGTGCCCGGCAGGTCGATGAGTTCAATTGTCTGGCCGCGATGGGTGAAGCGGCCGATTTTTTCCTCGACCGTCACTCCCGGGTAGTTGCCGATCCTGGTCGGAATGCCCGCCAGCGCCGAGAAGAGCGTGCTCTTGCCGGTATTGGGATTCCCCACCAGCGCGACCACGATCGCCGCGCGGGGGCCGTCAGGCGGAGGGCTCATGGTGTGTGCCGCGTGGTCACTTCGCGATGGCAACGCGGGCCGCCTCATGGCGGCGGATCGAGAGCCGATACCCGCGGAGTTCCAGTTCCAGCGGTCCGCCCAGCGGCGCCGTGCCGACCACGCGGACGTTCACACCCGGCGTTAGCCCCATCTCCAAGAGCCGCAGCGACGTGGAATCACTTCCAGAGACATTGGCCACGCGGGCGACGGAGCCAATGGCCACCTGTTCGAGCGACACGGGAAACCTCCTCGGAGAGCAGACGACTTCGCTGGCGACACGGATCGATTTTGAGTTGAGACTGAGTCTCAATCTATCTATCAGTGTAGAACCTTGGCGTGGTAAGGGCAACTGCTGGGCGTGGAGTGGCTCGAAAATGGCTGGCTGCGGTCTGTTTGTCACAGGCACCGACACGGGCGTCGGCAAGACAGCGGTGGCCGTAGCGATCGTGGCGAGTCTCCGGCAGAACAGCCACCAGGCGGGGCTGCGGGTGGGCGTCTACAAGCCGGTGGCCAGCGGCTGGAAGCCCGACGACGCCAGCGGGGACGCCCTGCAGCTCTGGGCTGCCGCCGGTCGCCCGCTCAGCCCCGAGGCGGTCTGTCCCCAGTCGTTCGCCGCCCCGATCTCGCCGCCGCGCAGCGCCCGCGCCGCGGGCCGCTGTGTTGATGAACAGCTTCTCCGCGACGGGTTTGAAGCGTGGCGGCGGGCCAGCGACATCGTGATCGTGGAAGGGGCAGGGGGGCTATTCTCGCCGCTGGCGGAGAAAACACTCAACGCCGACGTCGCCCGAGACCTCAACCTGCCGCTGGTGGTGGTGGACACGGGCCGATTGGGCGCGATCGGCCGCACGTTGGCCGTGGTTCGCGCCGCGCGTGCCGAGGGGCTCCGCGTGGCGGCGGTGGTGATCTCGCACGTCGAGCCGATGCCGCATGATCCCGCTGCCGACACCCCGGCCGGGCTCGGGGCGATCGCCCGCGCAAACGCAGCGGACATCGCGGAGTGGATCGATCCGGTGCCGGTGGCCGTGCTGCGGCACGCCGCATCCGAGTTCGAGCCGTCGATCGACTGGGCACAGCTGGCCCGCGGCTGACGTCAGGCATCCGCTACTATCTTACGCATGGAAGCTCCCCTCCAACGCCCCGTCCTGACCGTCGTCATTCCCTGCTTCAACGAGCGGGAGACAATCCGCGAACTCGTCCGCCGCGTGCGGGAGCAGCCGATCGCCGACGTGGAGATCATCGTCGTCGACGACGGTTCGCAGGACGGCACCCGCGAGCTGCTGCCGGGGATTTGCGACGAATTCGGCGCCCGTCTCATCCTGCAGCCGGTCAACCGCGGGAAGGGGGCGGCCCTGAGGACCGGTTTCGCGGCCGCAACCGGCGACATCGTCATCGTGCAGGACGCCGACCTCGAATATGACCCGAACGAGTATGGCTTGGTCATCGAGCCGATCCTGAAGGGCCACGCCGACGTGGTCTTCGGTTCGCGGTTCATGGGAGGCCGGGCACATCGCGTCGTCTACTTCTGGCACATGGTGGGCAACAAAGCTCTGACTCTGCTCTCGAACATGATCACCAACCTCAACCTCACCGACATGGAAACCTGCTACAAGGCCTTCCGGCGGGAACTCCTCCAGGGAATTCGCCTCGAGGAGGACCGGTTTGGGTTCGAGCCGGAGATCACCGCGAAGGTGGCGCGGGCCGGGGCGAGGATCTACGAGGTCGGCATCTCGTATTACGGCCGCACCTATGCGGAAGGAAAGAAGATCGGTTGGCGGGACGGCTTCCGGGCGATCTACGCGATCCTTCGACATGGACTGTTCGGCTCTGTGACCCGCGTGGTGCGGCCGCCGGCGGAGGGCCGTCATCGGTGAGGGACGGCCGGTTCCCCAGGCAGCCGGCAGAGCCAATCGAGCGGAGTGTCGGCCATCAACGGGACGCGACCACGCTCGCATCCAGCCCGACGTGCGGCCGGGCGGCCCCGCCCGCCTTCAGGTTGCCGATGGAGAGCCGCAGCGTCACCTTCCAGACGCCGTCGGCGTCTGGCGTGACGATCCAGTGAGGCATCACCACCACCGACTGGTGTACCAGCTCGAACCCGCCCTCGGACTGGCTCACCGACTGGACCGGAAACGTCCAGACGCCGGCCGCCATGCCGTTGGTCGACTCGCCGAAGGCGAGCCGGGCGTCGATCCCCAGCCAATCATCGACAAGCCCGAGCGTCCGCACGGCCGAGAGATCGAGCCGGCCTCCGAGCTCACCAAGATTCCGGTGTTCATGGTCGTAGAAGAATCGCCCTTCGGCACGCGCGGGCATGCCGGCAAAGTTGAGTTCGACTGCGAGATGCTGGCGGAATCCCTGCGGCAGCCCCTCGAGCTTGTAGCCGATCTCCAGCGTTCGCGAGCCCGCCTCCAGCGTGACCGCCTTGGAGAGCGTGAAGGGGATACCCCAGGCGTTGCCCGTCCGCGTCAGCAGGACCTGGATCCGCCCGGGGTTGCGGCGGATGCTGGCTTCGTAGCTGCCGGCGGCAAAATCGCCACGCTCCAGTGCCGTTCCCTCGACGATCGCATTGGCGTCGACGTCGCAATCCCAGAAGTGATCGACGAGGCTCTTCCGACGCGAGGCGTCGTAGCGGACCATCCGCTCGAGCCCCTCCTGCTTGAACTTCGCCACCTGCGAGGCATCAACCACGCTGCGGGCGTTGCCCGGTCCGGCCAGCACCTGCGCATGGTAGGCCTCAGGCCGGCGGTCGAGCGTGGCGAGGAGATTGTGTTCCTGATCGCGGAGGTCGAGTTCGTAGAGCATGCCGCCCCGTGCCGGCGCGATCCAGGCATCCAGCCCGTCGCTTGCGAGTCGCACCTCCGTCCGGCCATCGAAGTCGTAATCGTCGGTCGTCGCTTCGACCCACGGGGTCTGCTTCCCCTCCGCCCGGTCGGCGGCGCGGTCGGCGGCGATCAGTTCCCGATAGATGGCGTTGCGGAGGTGCGGCAGGTAGATGCCGCCAAAGGCGCCATGCCAATAGGCGCAGTTGCATTGTCCGCGGTAGAGGGCCTGCGTGGCCTCGGTGACCGCTGCGGGATTGGCGACTGTCTGCTTGCCTGAAGCCAGTCGCTCCAGCCGCGTGCTCACGGCCATCATGCGGGCGTACATTTCGTTGGCTTCTGGATACCGCATGCGGAAATTCCGCCACGAACCGCCGCGGAGAAACCGCGACACACTGGCGAGCCTGGCATCGGCGGCGCAGGCCAGCCGGGCCTCGATGCAGGCCAGCTGCGACTGCGGCGGCAGCACCCATTCCATCATCTCGCGGTAGCTGCACTCCGGCAGCCACACCGTGCCGGCGGGCGGCACCTCGCGGACCACCTCCGACGGCAGCGACATCTGGATCCAGTCGGAGTTGGCCTCGAGCAATCCGAAGAAGGTCTCCAGCCAGCCCTCTTCGAAGCAGGTCTTCCGGGTGTCCGGCCAGACGCCGAACTTCTCGCCGTCGTCGCCGAACACGGCCAGTGCGCCTGGCCGACGCGACGCCAGATACCGCAGGTGGTCGATCGTGGCCTCGGGCGCCGCGAACGGGATCACGTAGCGGAGATGCTCGCTCACTGGGAAGACGGTGAGCGTGGAGCCATCCCCCTCGGTGAGCCAATGGCGGTCGAGCTGGTCCTCGCTGAGACCGGCCGCCTTGAAGTGGGAGTCGTCAAGAATTGTCCACTCGATGCCGGCGGCGGCGATGTCGCGGGTCATGCCAGGATCCCAGACCCGTTCGGCCACCCACATGCCGGTCACCTTGGTCTTGAAGCGGCGCTCCAGCCACTCCGTCGCCAGCCGGATCTGTCCGATGCGGTCCCGCGCCGGCAGCATCGCGAGCACAGGCTCGTAGCAGGCGCCGCCAACGATCTCGACCTGCCCTTCGCCGACCAGACGGGCCACGCGGTCGAGGTAGTCGGGATGGTGGCGATCCAACCACTCCGCCAAGGGCCCGCTGGTGTGCAGGGCCAGCCGGATGCCGGGATGGCGTTCGAGCAATTCCAGCAGCGGCAGGTAGCTGTCGCGGTAGGCCTGTTCGATGACACCGTCGAAATTGCCGACGGGCTGATGGTCGTGGAGGACGAAGACAAACCGGACGGCGGGCGACATGGCGAGACCCGGGGGTGGCGCTGGAGAGAGCGGCTCGTGATTGTCAGGCCTGACGACACCCGCGCCAAACGTGGATCTGGCGTTTTCGGATGGCATGAGACGAACTCCGGGGGGTCTCGTGCGGCTGGTGCCGGCTGGGGAAAGTGGATGGGGGCGTTTTCGATCCGCGGGGGCGGCGGCAGCTAGCCTGCTGGAAAATCGCCGGTAAGCGAAGGCACGCGGAGGTGGCGACCGATCAGGCGTCGCGGAGTAGCCGGGCCGATTCGTGCGGCGTCATCGTGGTGATGTGGCAGCCGGTGCCCAGTTCGAAGCCGGCCAGGCCATTGATCCGCGGAAGGATCTCCAGATGCCAGTGCCAGCTGGCGGGAGCCGCTGCGTCGCTGACAGCGTGTGCATGGGGCAGTTGGTGCAGCCACCAGTTGTAGTCGGCCCCGGGCATGAGCCGATCGAGCCGGCCGATGAGCGATTGCGTGAGCTCTGCGAGCGCCGCCACGCGGTCGGGGCTCGTGGCATGAAACGATCCTTCAGCCGACCGGGGCAGGATCCAGGTCTCAAAGGGCTGTCGTGGGGCCTGGGGTACCAGGGCTACCAGATCGCCTGCCGCCATCACGATGCGATCCTCGGCCGCTGCCTGTCGCAACAGGTTGCCGAAGGGGTCGGTGGTGGAGGCCGCGACCGCCAGTTCGGCGGCCAGAAACGGTGGCACAAAGTCGAGGCCGACAAGCTGGCTATGGACGTGCTCGAGTGACGCGCCAGCCTTGACCCCGGAGTTTTTAAAGACCATGGCCCAGGCGATGTCGCCGCGGTCGGCCAGCACTGCCAGCCGCTCCCGGCAGAGTTCCCAGACTGCCCGCCAGCCGGCGGGGTCGATGGCGAGGATGCTCCGCACGTGCGCCGGTGACTCGATCACGACGTCGTGCACACCGTGAGCTGGTTGGGGCCGCTCTCCCTGAATACCGACGGCCGTCCGTGGGGCGGTCGCATCGACGGCAATCGGAAACCGGTTGGGGACGATCCGAGCCTGCCAGGGCTCGGCAGGGGAACGCGGAGACCGCAGCAGGTCAGGGGGGGTGAGCGACTCGTTGCCAGCGCAGAACGGGCAGCGGACCGTCGCCCCCTCCAATTCGTTGGGCCGATCGGCTCGGCCGGGGGCGACAACCACCGTCCGGGCGGTGAGCGGATCGTGGCGAAGGTGCGGCGGGTCGTGTGTTGTACGCATGGATCCTGAGCCGTACACTCGGCACTTCTTTCCTGGAGAACCTTACCATGCTCACCGTCGGCGATGCGTTTCCCCACTACTCCGCCCAGGCCTGCGTCGGCACCGGCAAGGATGACGTCAAACTGCTCAGTAATACCGACTACACCGGCCGGTGGGTCGTCTATTTCTTCTATCCGAAGGACTTCACTTTCGTCTGCCCGACGGAGATCGCCGAGTTCAACAAGCAGGTGAAGGCGTTTGGGGACCGCGACACGAGCGTTGTGGGGGGCAGCACCGACAACGAATATTCCCACCTCGCCTGGCGGCGGGCCCATCCCGACCTGACCGACCTGAAATTCCCGCTGATCGCGGCCCAGAAACTCGCGGCCGAACTGGGGATTCTCGAAAAGACCGAGGGCTACTGCCTGCGGGCCACGTTCATCGTCGATCCCCACGGCGTGATCCAGTGGGTGGACGTGAATCAGGGCCGCGTGGGCCGCAACGTGGCCGAGGTGATGCGGGTGCTCGACGCCCTGCAGAGCGACGAACTCTGCCCCTGCAACTGGAAAAAGGGCGACCCCTACGTGAAGCCCGCGTGACACCTCCGGCAAGGGAGGGGAGCCCGATGGCCCTGCGGCAATCGACCACCCCGCGGAGTTGGTCGCAGAAATTCGCCGACGCCTTTCGCGGCCTCTCCCGGGCGGTGCGGAGCCAGTCGAGCTTCGCCGTGCACCTCGGGATGGCCACGGCCGTCGTGGCCGCTGGCGCCCTGGCGCAGGTCTCGCCAGCGGAATGGTGTCTGCTCGTGTTCGCGATCGGCCTGGTGTTGATGGCGGAGATTTTCAATACCGCCATCGAGTCGCTGGCCCGTGGCCCAGGAAGCCGACGTCATCCGCGGCTCCGCGACGCCCTCGACATGGCCAGCGGCGGCGTGCTGGTGGCGGCGGTCACGGCCGCCGTGATCGGGCTCGTCGTGTTCGGACCGCGATTGCTCGCGCTCGTGTGACTCTGCGGCCCCTGCTCTTGACGGGTCTCTCGGCGATTCCCTAGCTTCGTGGACCCCCTCGCCGGGACTCCCCGGCTGGGCCTGATCAATCACGGCACGTTGTTGCGGAGACTATCGCGATGGGAAAACTGTTGGCTGAGGCGATTGGCACGTTCTGGCTGGTACTCGGGGGCTGCGGCAGCGCCGTCCTGGCAGCCGCCTATCCAGACCTCGGTATCGGTTTCCTGGGAGTGTCGCTCGCCTTCGGCCTGACCGTGCTCTCCATGGCGGTGGCGATCGGCCACATCTCCGGCTGCCACTTGAATCCGGCCGTCACGGTCGGACTGGCCGCCAGCGGCCGGTTTCCGATCGCCGACGTGCCGAAATACATCCTCGCCCAGGTCGTCGGCGGGATCGTCGGTGCTGGCGTGCTGTATTTAGTCGCCAGTGGGCTGCCCAGCTTCGATGCGGCGGCGAGCGGCTTCGCCTCCAACGGCTTTGGCGAACACTCCCCCAACCACTATCCCTGGCAGAGCTGCGTCATCATCGAGACCGTGCTGACCGCGGTGTTTCTCTTCGTGATCCACGGTGCCACCGACAAGAAGGCGGGCAGCATGATCGCACCGATCGCCATCGGCCTCTGCCTGACGCTGATCCACCTGATCAGCATCCCGGTCACCAACACCTCGGTGAATCCCGCTCGCAGCACCGCGACAGCGATCTTCGCCGGCGGCTGGGCGCTGCAGCAGCTGTGGCTCTTCTGGGTGGCGCCGATCGTGGGCGGCATCCTGGGCGGCGTGATCTACAAAGCCGTGGCAGACAGTCACGACTAGCTTCACGCGAAACATGGCATCGTGCCACGCGATCGCTCAATACGTCGAGTCCCATCGCTTCCGCTCCGGGCTTGTATTCTTGGGTGATGGAACCGTTTGGGTGAACGCGCCGTTTGAATAAAAGCCCCCGGCGGAAGCCGGGGGACTCCGGGTGTGAAAGCCATCCCGCGAGCCATGCCCATCCGGGATCGCCCAACGACCCGGTGTCCCGTCGCTTCCGCTCCGGGCTTTTATTCTTGGGCGATGGAACCATTTGGGTGAACGCGCCGTTTGAATAAAAGCCCCCGGCGGAAGCCGGGGGACCATTCCGTGTTTGTTGTTACTTCCGCAGGTCGTAGCAGAGGATCGCGTCCTGCTCACGGAGGTAGAGCCGGCCGTCCACGATCACGGAGTGGGACCAGCTCGGCCGGGCATCGCTGCCGGGGATCTTGAATGTTGCCGCCTCCACATAGTCGGCCGGATCGGCCTTCACCAGGGCCAGCGTGCCATCGGCATACCGCACGTAGAGATGGCCGTCGGCGGCCGTCACCGTGGCTGATCCCTTGCCGCTGCCCCGCTTCTTCCAGACCACGTTGCCCGTCATCAGCTCTGCGCAGAAGGGGATGCCCGCGTCGTCAGAATCGCCGTAGAGATGGTCGCCCACCAGCACGATGCCGCCATGCTTGTTGGCGAGCTCTTTTTTGAGCCCGTAGATTTCCTCCATCGTCACGCCGCCATCGGCGCCGGGAACCTGCCGCAGGAGGGCGCCGCCCCGCTTGTAGCCGGCGGAGAAGAAGACCAGGTCGCCGCGAACGATCGGCGTCGGCACCACGGCCGTCGTCTGGTCGATTGGATAGGCCCACTGGAAACGGCCCGTCTCGGCATCGACCGCGAAGGCGCCGGCGGCCGTGGTCTGCACATAGACCTTCCGGCCCCCCGTCTGGCTGGATAGCGGCCGGCTGACCACGATCGAGGAGTGGGCGGCACCGCGGTCGCCCTTCATGGGGCAGGTCCAGAGCGGTTGGCCCGTCTTCTTATCGAGCGCCACCATGGTGGCCTGTTCGCCACCCGGTGTGCAGACGAGCCGGTTGTCGTCGATGAGCGGTGACTCGCTGTAGCCCCATCCATCTCCCTTCTTGCCGCCGAACTGGGCCTTCAAGTCGATGCGAAACTGCTCCTTCCCGTCGGCCGTCGCGCAGGCCACGAGCTGGCCAAACGGCGTGATGACATAGACCATCTCGCCATCGACCGTGGGCGTGCTTCGCGAACTGTGCCACGATTCGGGGCCCTCGGCCCACGGCTGGCCGGTCTTCGTCTTCCAGAGCTGCTGGCCCGAGTCGCGGTCGAAGCAGGAGAGATATTCGTCCTTGTCGCCGGCGGTGGAGAGGCCGTCGCCGAGCGTGTAGATCCGCTTCCCGGCGATCGCCAGACTGGCATAGCCGTGGCCCGCGCCCGCCGTCTTCCAGACAAGCGTGGGCCCCGCGGCCGGCCAGGTGTTCAGGAGACCTGTGTCGGCGGCGACCCCGGTCCGCTCCGGTCCGCGAAAGGTCGGCCAGTCGGCGGCCATGCCGCAGGATGCCAGCAGCACCAGAACTCCCCAGGCCCGCCAGCAGCCGCCGATGACACCACGGGCGGGATGGCGAAGCACAAACGCGGCGGGCTTGTCGGCCGTGACCATAAAAAGAGGCTCCCTAAGGCAGGATGGACTGTGCGGGAAGGGTATGGGCTGGATAACGGATCGGTCAAACTATTGAATAGAGGAAGCAACCCAGCCCGACCGCCTCCGAGGAGTTTTCCTACCGTGTCCGCATCCGCTTCGCCGGCCCCGTCGTCACCGTTCGGCCAGAGACTCTCCGTCGAGCAGGTGGAGGAGGGCTGCGAACTGGCGCCCAAGTTTGACGCGCAGGGGCTCATCCCCTGCGTCACCACCGACCATGCCTCCGGCGAAGTGCTGATGGTGGCGGTGATGAACCGTGAGGCGCTGGCCAAGACGATCGAAACCGGCGAGGCCCACTATTGGAGCCGGAGCCGTCAGCAGCTCTGGCACAAGGGCGCCACCAGCGGCCTGGTGCAGAAGGTGGCCGAGATGCGGATCGACGATGATCAGGACTGCGTCTGGCTGCGGGTCGAAATCGCCGGCGGCGCCAGCTGCCACGTCGGCTACCGCTCCTGCTTCTACCGCCGGGTGCCGGTCGGAGCGGAACGTGGGCAGGGCACGCAGTTGGCATTCACCGAGCACGAAAAAGCCTTCGACCCGAAGGCGGTCTACGGCGACGCGCCAAACCCGACACAGTTGTGATCACGTGGCCACGGCCATCATGGCCTGGATGGCGGTGCACAGAAGGTGTCCCATCGCTTCCGCTCTGGGCGGCTGTCTTCACGCGAAACACGACATCGTGTCGTTTTCGCTTTGAAACCTCCGGTTTCTGTTGGGCGGCGTGGCATCGTGCCACGCGATCGCTCAATACTTCGAATCCCATCGCTTCCGCTCCGGGCTTTTATTCTTGGGTGATCGGTTCGTCCTGCGTGTCGTCTTCCACCGGTTGGTCTGACTCGTCGGATGCTTCCGGCTCGTCAGGCATGTCGGCCGCCTGCTCACGGGCCAGCGCAAGATTGCGGCGGATGCCGTCGTTGCGAAGCTCCTCCGGGATCTGCTCCAGGAGTTCGAGCGCCTCGTCAGGGTGGCCGATTTCGAGCAGGCAACTGGCCAGATTGTTGAACGGCTCGATCCGGTGTGGATAGCGGTTGGCCGCCAGATTGAAGCACTCGATCGCCTCGTCGAAGCGGCCGGTACCGGCGTAGAGAATGCCCAGGTTGTTGATGACATACATCCGGTTGGGGTTATCGATCCGCGCCTGCTCAAGACACTCGATCGCCTCCGGTAGATGGCCCAGCCGCATGTGTGCCATGCCTTCGAGAAACGCCACCGGGCTGACGAGCGGATCGAGGGTCTTCCAGGGAGTGCGGGCCCGCCGTGCCGCCGCGAGCATCTCCTCCCACTTTCCTTCTCGCCAGGCCCGCCGTGCCAGGATCACGTCCTTCTCCTGCTGGATCGCCGCCAGGGAGTAGGTGATGCCCAGCCCGAGCGCCGCCACCAGCAGGGGCACGACCACCAGTCGGCCGAGCCGTGATAGCCGTGCAAGGTGGTCGGCATCGTCTCCAGAAGTGCTGCCGGCCGCCGGCGCAATGCCATGCTTGACCACGGTGACGACCGCCAGCAGCAGCGACAGATACACCTGATGGTTGATCCGCTCCAAGGGGAAGTCGAAGCACGACAGCGTGCTATAGGAGACGAGGCCCACCAAGCCCACCAGCGCCAGCCAGCGATCGGCCGGCGGCCCGTTGCTCCGCAGGATCGTTCGGATGGCGGCGAAGGCGGCCACGAAGCATCCCACAAACAGCAGGATGCCGAGCACGCCCTTCTCGACGAAGACCCAGAGAAAATCGTTGTGGGGTTGCACCCAGTTGGTGTGCACGTTGGAGAAGTCGAGGTCGTCGTCACCGAAATATTCGTGGAGCCGGACGGTGAAGTTGCCGGCGCCGACGCCGGTGAGCAGGTGGTCGGCGATCATCTGGGACGTCACCCCCCAGATCATCAGCCGGCCGCCTTCACGCGGCAGGGCGTCCGGGTCGGCAGGGGCCACGAAGATGCTGCGGAACCGCTGGGCGAAGACGTTGTCGGCAGGGGCGGTAGCGATGCCGCCAGCAAGGGCGACAAGTCCAGCGAGGCAGATGGCGGCCAAGCCATTGCGGACCCGTTGCGACATATTGAACCGGGCCGGGTGCACGAGCAACACGCTGACGCCGGCCGCTATTCCGGCGAGCACTGCCAGCCAGGCGGCCCGGGACTGGAGCAAGAGGATCATCAGTAGCACTGCCACCGCCGCTACCGCCGCCAGCCCCCGCCAGCCTCTGCGGAGGAGCACCACGCCGCCGACGCACCACGGCAGGAAGAGTGCCAGGATGCCAGCGTAGAGGTTCACGCTCGACATCAGCGCCGTGATCTGCTCCATCGCGCGGCGGTCCATCGCCCCGCGGCCGTGGAGGCCCACTCCCAATTTCGTCACGATCTCGTAGCCGCCCACCCCGACGCCAACCAGACCGGCCACGATGGCCACTCTCAGCAACAACTCCTGCCAGCGTGGCACGATCGGCAAGAGCAGACAGAACAGACAGAGCGTCAGGAAGGTCGCCAGAGTCCGGAAGAGATCGGTGAATCCGGCCGAGACGTTGACCGCCACCAGCAGCGATCCAAAGGTGACGAGGA